>NZ_JARFTS010000012.1:0-111294 GCF_029167175.1 Shewanella sp. A32 | reverse complement strand
TTGGCGACTTATCTGATCGCTCATTTCACACTGAGTTCCCTTCGCAGGTGATCTACACTTCGGAACAGCTATTTAGTGCACAGTTAATTGATAAACCAGAAGTCAGATACGTTGACTACACTTTAGTCTGTGCCTCAGTTAAGCGGCTAGACAAAGGAAAGTCCATGACATTTCTGCGATATCTGGCATTGCTCCTAACCCCTTTAGCCTTCAGCTTGCCGCTATCGGCAGAGGTTGTCCATTTAGTTGCGGGAGAAAGGGAACCCTATATAGGTAAGCGCTTACAGAATCAGGGCTATGTCAGCGAAGTAGTCACGGAAGCATTTGCGCGCACAGGGATTCAGATCGATATCACCTTTTACCCATGGGCAAGAGCACTGGCGCTGGTGAAACAAGGGAAAGCAGATGGGATAGTGCCAATCTACCAGGAAGCTAACCAAGATAATCTACTGTTTTCAGCACCTTTTCCCGGCGACGCATTGGGGCTATTAAAACGTCGCGACAATCCCTTCCAATATCAAGCGACTAATGCTTTGCAATTAGAGCAACTGTTACTGCCGCTACGACACAGTACGGTCGGCATTGTAAGAGGAGGCTTGAGCCTGCCGCAACTCGGCCATTTGGTACCGACAGAATATGCAAATTCGGATCTGCAGAACATCGATAAACTTTATTATGGCCGCTTACCCTACATTTTGATCGATAAATACACCGCCGTTGACCTGATGGTTGGCCACCGACCGCATTACATCGGGGAACTGGAGTTTCTGCAGCCAGCGTTAGCTGAAAAGTCATTCCATGTTGCCTTTTTCTCAAAAGCACCACATGTCGCCACGCTGCTAGAAGCATTTAACCACGGACTAGCGCAGATGCGTTTGGATGGCACATTATCAAGACTAAGAGCCAAGAATGGACTATTGCTCGGTTCGGATCCCCTCCCCCATAAAGTAAAACTCACTATCGGCTCAGTCGACAATCCAGACATGCGTATTATGCAGCGACTCGGCAAACTCTTTGAGCAGCAGAATCCCGATATTGAGTTGAATTGGGTATTTCTGGAAGAACGTATTCTCAGGCGCAGGTTATTAGGAGATTTGGCGATTGCTGATGGTCAGTTCGATGTGATGACCATCGGTAATTTCGAGGCCCCAATATGGGCACGTCGCCACTGGTTGGTACCGCTGGAAAATTTGCCAGACAGTTATGATGTTGCCGACATCATTCCTGTTGTTAAAAATGCATTGTCGTCTCAGGGACTGCTGTATGTACTGCCGTTTTATGCTGAAAGCGCCATGACCTTTTATCGAAAAGATTTATTTGCCAAAGTGGGACTTAACATGCCGCCGAAGCCCAGTTTTACCGATATCGCAGCGTTAGCAGCTAAGCTAAATAATCCTGAAAAACAGATATATGGCATCTGTCTTCGTGGCGATGCTGGCTGGGGTGGCAATATGGCGCTGCTTACCTCATGGGTGCATGCCATGGGAGGCCGCTGGTTTGATGAACATTGGCAGCCACAACTACGAACGGCCGAATGGGTTCAAACGCTGCAGCTCTATCAGCAGCTGTTACAGCAATACGGGCAACCCCACGCCACCCGCACTGGCTTTACTGAAGTGTTACAGCTATTTGCCAAGGGGCACTGCGCAATCTGGATAGATGCAACCGTCGCCGCGGGCTATTTGTATGATCCAGAGGTCTCTAAAGTTGCGTCAGTCACCGGTTTTGCCGCACAACCCACAGGAAAGCTTCCCGCACAATGGCTGTGGGTTTGGGCGCTCGCGATACCCGATTCATCTAAAAATAAGACCATTGCTCAACGCTTTATCGCGTGGGCGACGTCCAAAGAATATATTGGGTTAGTCGGTGAACATGAAAGTTGGGTAGCAGCACCACCTGGAACGCGCATGTCGACTTATCATCGCCCCGAATACCAACAGCGAGCACCTTTTGCCAATGAGGTATTTCAAGCCATTGCACAGAGTCGGCGGGATGAACGCACACTAAAACCCGTCCCTTATAACGGTACCATTTTTGTCGGCAGCCCCGAATATGCGGCCTTTGGTACCCGAGTGGGCAATAGGGTGGCGGAAGTTGTAGATGGCAAAATCAAGATTGATCAGGCACTACAGCAGTCTCAAGATATAGTACTAAAACAGATGCAGGATTCAGGCTATCTCAACCCAAACCGCAATCCAGCGCCCGAGACAGAAAGTCAGCACCAGCCGTAGCTAAGGACAGCATCAACAATGTCCAACAACAGCGATTAGGCAGCGCATGAATTAGCATGCTCGGCATGCTTTTTATGACCGCGCGTTCAGGAAGAAAAAATACGCCGTGGCGTTCAAACTGCTTAACGCGCAGAAATAGTGATGACAGCAGCAGCTTAAAGCCACTGTAGTAAACCAAAACGAACGTACTGGCACCGAGTAGCTCCAACATTGTGGACAGTTCCATCAACAGCAGCAAATCAGAGCCAGCTAATATCAACACCAAGCCTATCGCTACAAGTTTCCAACCACGCTGATAAAGGCGACGACTCAGTGAATTTAAAAAACGGTATAATGGCCCGTTCACTTTCTGCGCTCCTTGCTTATTTATGTTGACCTTATCTTAGTCAGGATTTGCGTTCAACAACTCTGGGCGCGCGCTTTTTAGGTTTCTTCAACAAAACCATCATCAACAACATCAGTACACACAAATACATCATGATGCGGAAATCCTGCAGATAGCCCATTATTGATGCCTGCAGTGTGACCGCACTATTGAGTTTTACCAGACCGGTGGTTGATGAAATATTGGCGGCCCCCAGTTGTACCGCTTCCTGCAGCGCTTTATTAAATGGGGTAATGTACTGTGCAAACGCAGCATGATTAATCTGTACCCGTTGTGATAAGTAAGTAGTCACTGCCGATATACCAATACTGCTACCAATATTCCGCACTAAACTGTACAGTGCAGTACCTTCATTGCGATACTGCGGTGCCAGCGTGGAAAAACTAATGGTCGACAATGGGACAAAAACAAGCCCCATGCCAAAGCCTTGGATAATACCGGTATAAATGATTTCCCAACGGCTCACCTCCACGGAAAAGCAGGTCATTTGCCATAACGATAAAATCATCAATAGCAGTCCTACAGTGATCAAATAACGTAAATCTACCTTACTTGCCAATTTGCCCACTAGCATCATCCCAGCCATCGTGCCAAACCCTCTGGGAGTCAGCAGTAGCCCAACATCAATCACCGGATATCCCATCAGATTTTGTAAGTAAGGCGGCAGTAATGCCATGGTGGCTAATAGCACGATGCCGATAATAAAGATGAACAGTAAACCAATGACAAAATTTCGATCGCGGAACATTTGTGGTTCGAGAAAGGGATGTTTAGCGGTAAACATATGGACCAGAAACATATACATGGTCAACACAGCTAACGCAGCCTCAATCACGATTTCAATACTGGCAAACCAATTTTGGGACTCGCCACGATCCAGAAACATCTGCAGACTACCGATAGCAATCGCTAACAATGTAAATCCGAACAGGTCAAACTTACGACTACGATCCAGCGGTGTCTCTTTGACAAAAGACGCAATCCCCAACCAGGCCAACACGCCAAACGGAATATTGATATAAAACACCCAGCGCCAATTGTAATACTCGGTCAACCAGCCACCGAGGGAAGGCCCCAAGATAGGCCCGACCATTACCCCAACGCCCCACATCGCCATTGCCGAACCATGCTGTTCCGTAGGATAGGTATCCAACAAAACCGATTGAGACAAAGGCACCAGACTGGCGCCAAAGATCCCCTGCAACAAACGAAAAATCACGATTTGATCGAGTGATTGTGCGGCGCCACATAATGCGGACGTGAGGGTAAACCCGACGACTGACCATAAAAACAGATTCTTACGACCCATTCTGGCAGCAACAAATCCCGTCATTGGCATTGCAATAGCCGCGGCAACGATATAAGACGTTAGCACCCAGGACACCTGATCCTGAGTAGCGCCCATAGCCCCTTGCATATGTGGTAAAGCGACGTTAGCAATGGTGGTATCCAGTGCCTGAATGATAGTGGCCAGCATCACTGACACAGTGACTAGACCGCGGTTCACGCCCTGATTTTCAGAATAAGTCACGTCTGGCCCCGGGTTATAACGTCAGATGTCGAACATGCTTAGTGTCAACCGTGACTTCGGCACTTAATCCAGCTCGCAGTTGCGGTGCCCCCGGCAGCGGCTCTATCTGAATGCGGATCGGCAAGCGTTGGCTTATTTTCACCCAGTTACCTGTCGCGTTCTGGGCTGGGATAACTGAAAATTCTGAGCCAGTTGCCGGGCTTAAACTACTGACCACACCGTGCCAGGTATAGTCGGGCTGATAATCGACTTTAATCTCAACATCTTGTCCGACCTGCACATAGGTAAGGTCTTTTTCGGTGTAGTTCGCTTCAACCCACAGATGACTATCTGCTACCAGCAGCATCGCACTACTGCCCGGCGTAACGAATTCACCATCCTTTACTATATGAGTGACGATGCCACTCGATGGCGCGTAAATATCCACATGTTGAACATCGTTACGCGCCTTATCTAAGGCAGCTAACGCCTTTTTGTACTTAGCATTCGACTCTATTGGTGCATTAACGTCGCCACCTAAACCTTCTACCGCCAATTTTAACTGGGTGTAGAGAGCCTCAATCTGCAGTTTTTCCTGCTCAGTATCCTGCCTGGCCGCATCGTAGTCCGAATCTGAGATATAGTGCTGCTGCAACAGGTTTTGCTTACGTTGCTGTTCCCGTAACAGGTACTGATATTGACTCTTGGCGGCTGCAATACTGGCCAGTTTGGTTTTGACATTAGCCTTGAGCACATTGAGTAAATCCGCAGTATCTTTCAGGCTGGCTGCAGCTTCTGTTTCGGCAATCTGGTAGGACTTTGGATCGATTTGAAACAGCAATTGTCCCGCGGCTACCGGTTGATTTTCTTTCACCAGTACTTTGATCACCTTGCCAGCAACTTCACTGCTGATCATCGTCTTATCTGCTTTAACATATGCATTGTCTGTCTCGACATAGCGCCCGCCATGCAAGTAGAAAGCAACGGCGGCACCAACCCCCAGCACGGGTACAACAAACAACAAAATCAGACGTTTCATTTTGCGGCGGGAATTATTAGATATTTGATTTTCATCGATGGCGTCTGTGGCAGACATAAAAATATCCTGCTTATTCTTTTGATAAATTATTGTGGATGGTTTGCAGCACCAGAACAAAATCATCGACTTGCTGTTCTGTTAGTCCCTCCAATGCATGGCCCCAGATTTCCTGGGACACCTCCAGCACTTTATCCTGGATAGGTTTTGCTGCTGCAGTGGTATGGATCAAATGTGCTCTGCGATCTGCCGGATCGCGTTCTCTGACCAGAAATCCTGCGTCGACTAATTGGTCAATTACTCGCACCAGCGTCATTGGTTTAATATCCAGACGCTCGGCAAGCTCGACCTGCCGGATCCCTTCATGCAACGATGCACATTTAAGCGTACGCGCTTGTGCCAGTGTTAAGCAGCTCAGTTGCGAATGTTCCTGAAAAGTTCTGCGTAGCAGCCGCATTACATCGGCCATGAGGTAGCCAATACTTTGTTGTGGCATAAGGCCTCCAACCATTGCTCAAGGAGATAATGGGTGGCAAATAGTAAGCATTACTTATTATATGTCAAGCTGACTAATTCACCTGACGTGACAGTCGCGGTGAATCCGCGCAACAATCTCAATGATAATTACGGCCAGACAATCAACAGCACTGCAAGCATGTACTCAAGGTGAAATGTTAAAATTTTTCTGAGACACATTGTGGAAATTGATATCAGTGGGGATAAGTAGCAATAGTGCGATTCCCTCAGTTATTTTTATTTCAGCTGTCAACCTCAGACAATTAGTTAACATAAATAACTCATTTTTATTTACATTTTTTTCGTTCACTTTTTTATATTGCCCATTCTTTACGTTAACTAACATTTCCTGAATTGCGTTTGAAACAGCACTCTGTATTATCAATAATGATAAAAATCAATATAAAATTATATTGTTAATTAAAATATAAATTAATTTAAATGATTGTTTTTGCACTGACTTATTCGATAAAAACATGCTAATTATTGACAGTAATAATAATTTTAAGTAATTGATTTATGTTATTTTTATACAGAAAATCATTATACATAATTTAGCAAATGCAATTCCAACACAAGTAAGAATTATATTGATGAATTTTTCCTCTGCCGATCAAAATAGCCATCTATACCACGCTGCTTTTTTTAAAGAAGAGCTTAGTTTCGATCCGCTTACAAAAAGCAGAAGGCCATCATCAGAAATTGCTAAACAAGAACAACAATGGCGTAATTTCATCCATGATTTCAAATTACCGCTAACACTATTGCAAGGGGAATTAGAAGCAATTCAGGATGGTATCAGACCATTTACACCTGAAAAAATTTCCCTGTTACTGCATGAAATAGAACAGCTGAACGAATTGCTCGACAGTGTGCCCACATTGCCGCGAAAAAGCATACCAACGTCTCATCGGTTGTGTAATGCCTCGGCTACGCTACTTAGCACCTTACAACACCATGAAGCAGAGCTCACTGCCAAGGGGCTAATCCTCAAACAGGAGATTGAACCCGCCAGGTTTATTGAAGGTACGACGGCAGCTTTGTCTCGTATATTTCACAATCTTATGAGCAACAGTCTGAAATACACTGAGGCATCGGGTCTAATTCAAATATCACTGACAACCACAGCAGACAAGTTACTGCTGCAATGGCAAGATTCTGCGCCCGCCCCCCAGCAAGATGAGTTAATTAAGTTAACCCAGACGGGATTTCGAGCCAGGTTGCCGATGACACACGCAGCTAAGGGTTGTGGCTTAGGACTCGCCAGTATCAGCCAACTGGTACAACAGCTACGTGGTAGCATTGAATTTACTCACAGTGAACTCGGTGGACTGAAAGTCACGATGCAACTTCCCCTGGCTCATCGGGAGTAATAGTGAATTCTGCTCACTTGGTGTTGTTGGTTGAAGATGAACCCCGAATAGCATCACTGGTTCGAGATTACCTTAACGCAGCAGCGATACCCATGGTGTGGGTGACCGATGGTAACGATGCGCTGGCAGAATTTCAGCAGCAACCATTTGACATGGTGCTATTGGACATTAACCTGCCACATGTCAGCGGGTTAGATATATGCCGCCAAATCCGTAAAACCTCGACCGTCCCTATCATCATGTTAAGCGCGATGTGTGATGAAGCCGCTCGCCTGGAATGTTTGGCTATTGAAGCTGATGATTTTATCAGTAAGCCCTTTAGCCCAAGAGAACTGGTAGCCAAAATTCAGGCATTGTTACGAAGAACCACTGGCCAGTGGTCAATGACGCTACAGCCTTCGGTTACAGCAGCACTCATTATTGACGAGGCGGGGTATGAGGCGTGCTTATCAACGGCTGCCGTATCATTGACCAAAATCGAATTTAAATTACTGAAGACGTTGTCGCAACATCCAGGACGGATCTACTCGCGTAATCAATTAATGAACGCTATGTACGGTGATTTTCGTGTTGTCTCTGAACGAACAATTGATAGTCATATCAAAAAGCTACGTAAAAAGCTGTTACAACTTGAGCCGACTACTGAACTGATTGAATCCTGTTATGGTGCTGGCTATCGCTATCGGGGGCGAGCGCCAGAATTACGTCAAATCGACTAACTTTTTCTCAACTTTTATTATCACCGGAAACAGCATTCACAGCATATTCCACGGGAGACTCCCCAAGTAAACTGGTTGCACCGACTTCCAGTAAAGAGCCAAATGCACCTAATGCGCCGCCATAAAGAGTACTACCCGCCACTTGAGGTACAAAGCCTATCTGATCCCCGGTGAGATTTCGATAGTAGTAATTGAGTATCGGAATATGTTGCAGCGGGTTGATCACATCCAAAGCGTCCCCAAAGCTAAAGCTTTGTCCATCGGCGAAAGGCGTGATATCACTGCTATCAGTGGTGGTTGAGCCTCCTACAGAGACCGTGCCGGAACTATAAGTGGGAACTGAGCCACTAGTACTCGAAGATGTAGGTTCAGTATTCAGTTCATTAAACACATCAGCAAGGCTGTTGCTCACTTTGGACTGATAAAATGACGTTAGTAAGCCGCCAGCCAAGCCTTCCCCCAACAGTCCCATGCTATCCACTGTGCCAGAGGTAGCACTGGCAACGGTGGTTACACTTGATGAGACTTTACCTAACGCATCTTGCATTACCTGTCCAAACAGCGAATCCAATCCAGACGAAAGATCCACACTGCTGCTACTGCTGGATGCGGTAGATGCAGAGGCGTTGCTAAACCATGAAGGGATCAGGTCACTCATTTCCATAGTCAGTTCCAGAAATTATCCAGTTGCACAACAT
This sequence comes from Shewanella sp. A32, assembly GCF_029167175.1. NCBI lineage: Bacteria > Pseudomonadati > Pseudomonadota > Gammaproteobacteria > Alteromonadales > Shewanellaceae > Shewanella > Shewanella sp. A32. The sequence goes on along the minus strand of NZ_JARFTS010000012.1, from coordinate 102,826 downwards.
CACGGATTTGGATTCCCAGTGGCATATTGTTATTTATCGGTACCAGTTGGCTATGATCCGGATAGACTTTTACGACTTCAAATTGTACTTGTTCATCGCTGAAATTAGCGTAGTTCACGCCTTGTTCATCGACATAGTTGTATTGGTATTGCAGTTTAAACATGTCGCCAACTTTGACGCCCTGGCGTCCACCCATTGCAACTTCAAGCGTATTGGCACCGATGCGAATAATGCGGGATTTAGGGTGGGCACATTTAAGTAAATCACTCATATCCTCAACCGCAGTCTTTAGTATTCGCGTCACTTCCAGTCCGTAATCTGACTGCCAAAGCTGGTCGCTCCCAGGGGCGACACGGTCCGTTAAGGAAAAAGGCCAATAAGTACGTGAATGGTAGTTTTTTGTCATAATTGGTAAGCCAGATACTCCGTCAATCAAGTACACAGTGAGACCAAACTCTCTCACCAATTTATCACCACTGAGCAAGCTACCATCTACTTTGCCCATAGAGAGGTCGGTAATTTTTCCCATGATGATATATTGAGTACGCGACGCTTCAGACAAGTATTGCAACTGTTGTTGGTCATCATTGGACATCCGATCAGGGTCGACCGCTAACGGATGCGTCATCAAACTTTTCGCTAAAAAATCCGCTTTGGCCTTATCAAATTCAGCAAACAGTCGTTGTGAGACTTCCTGTGAAATGTCCTCTAATCCGCCATAAACAGCATACTGTTTGTCGACCAATACCAATGGCGCCATGATGATCGACTTGCTAGTCAGATGCTGGTTTTCGCAGAGTGCACCATCGTTCCAAATATCAGCACGTAGGGTCACTGTCACCCGATCATCTTTGGTGTATTCATCCAATTTTTGAATTTGGTTCACATGGCCGTTAGCGCGTACCTGAAAGGCGTTACCATTGAGGCTACCTTCGTCAACTTCGGTTAGGAGCGATACCGAGGCCCCCGCCTGCAATATGGCATCACGTAACGCAGCTCTCGCAGCCTGTTCCTTAGCATAGTCCTCATTACCATTAATAATTGGCGCAGAACCAACACCTTTATACCAAGCCGCATAAACGGGGGCAGGCAATAACATCAGCAGCAACAGCGCTCTCAGTACCACCATTTATTTTCTGTCTCCACCGGCTTATTTTCGACGGACCCCAGATCTGCCAGAACCTTGGTATCCAGAGACAGTTCGGTAGTATAAAACTCTCCCTGAACGCTTTGATTGACGACTTTTGCCCCCCGCACAACCCCCTGCACTTTGGCATCCATAGTCTTACGGCTGGTGGTTTCCCCGGTCATGCGGGTATAAGCACGTAATTGCTGGCCATAGAGTTGTTCGGCTAACCGCCGATAGGCATCCAATCGTGACGCTTCCATCGCCTGCATCAGTTTCTCTTCATAACTCGGGCCGGTCTGAGAAGCAATCGGCGCGTAGCCGGTTGCCTGCAATACTTGGGCATTATTCGGCGCAACTAACTCATAGCGCACTAGTTGTTCATGTGTGCAACCCGATAAGAGTAAAACTGTTATCAACATGAGTAATTTACGCATCAGAAAGGCCACACCGTCGGGTTATTCAATTTGTCAGTTAACCATCCCAAGCGTTGGCTATTGGCCAATTCACCATTACCTGAATATTCAATACGTGCGTTAGCGATTTTAGTTGAAGGCACAGTATTGTCTGGCAGGATATCCTTGGCGCGGATAACACCCGTTAATCTAATGAATTCTTTACCATTATTGATCAATAGCCATTTATCACCACGGATCAGTAAATTGTTATTTTTCAACACCTTCATTATGGAGACGGTTATTTCACCCTCAAAGTCATTAGACTGGCTGGAATTGCCGTCGCCTTTGAATTTCTGTTGCTGACTTAAATCAAGATTGACGTCCTTGCCGGCAATTTTGAGGTTGCCGCCGGGAACCGCAATGGGATCTAAGGTGAAATCGGTACTTTTGTTTAATTGAGTAGAACCACTTTTACTGGCCTTAGTGGACTCGGCTAACTTCACAGAAATAATGTCACCCACCCGAAAATGGGACTGTTCAACATAGAGACTTTGCGCAGCATCGACATTAAAGATAGAACCGGTAGGGATTGCATGCAGCGGTTCATCGTTCGGTTCTACAGAAGCGTAATATGGGTCGTTAGGATCCGCATCGTCCATCTGTTGCACAGGCGTGCCTGCCGGAGGGAATACCTTGGATCCGGAGCCATTGGTACCTGCAGTGTTTTGCCCACTACTAGCACATGCGCCCAGCAAGAGCGTCATCGCCAGCACGATCATCGTCTTGGTATGCATTGCCTTAAGTCCATGCAGATTTCTATTGATGCAATCGAATGAAATCTAAAGGCAGAAATTGCAAAAAAACGACAAACATTATGCAAACATTATGGAACAGCCGAAAAGTGTGAGATCACGCATAAAAAAGTCGAGTGCATTGCACTCGACTCTCTCATCCAACCGATGCTGATCCGCACACACTGGGTAAAGGTACTTAATCTAAACAGACCGCCACGCGCGGCGTTAGTTTGGTCACTAATTCATAGGCAAAAGTACCAATTTTCTCGGCAACTTCTTCTACCGGTAACTGCGGGCCCCATAAAATGGCATCATCGCCTACTTTATCGGTGGCGCCGGGACCGAGATCAACCGTCAGCATATCCATCGACACATGCCCAACGATAGGTACCCGACGACCATTCACCAGCACTGGCGTCCCCTGCAACGCGTTACGTGGATAGCCGTCACCATAACCAATCGCGATAACACCGAGACGTGTATCATGCTCTGCTCGCCAATGACCACCATAGCCCACCGTATCTCCGGCCTTATGATCACGCACCGCAATCAATTGAGAAACCAACGTCATTGCCGGGATCAATCCATGCTTCGCGCCACGATCACCGTCGACCGGAGACACACCATACAATGCGATCCCCGGACGGATCCAATCAGCCTGGCTCGATGGCCAAAATAAGGTCCCAGCAGAGTTAGCCACGGTCCGTTCACCTGGTAATCCGACAGTCAGCTCGTTGAAAATGGCCAGCTGTTTTTGGGTATAATCTTTCTCTAATTCATCAGCACAAGCAAAGTGCGTCATAAAGTTGATTGGTTTGGCAACTTGAGGACAGCGCATTAATCGCTCATAAACTTCATGAAATTGCGCGGGGGAGAAACCCAGGCGGTGCATCCCGGTGTCTAACTTCATCCATACAGTAACCGGTTTATCCAACCGACTCTGTTCCAGCATTTGCAGTTGGAATTCATGATGAACAGCGGTGTCGATGTTATGTTGCACCAGTAAAGATAGGTCTTCTTGTCTAAAAAAGCCCTCTAGTAGCAGTAACTTAGCATTGACGCCACCAGCACGCATTTCTAATGCTTCTTCCAAACGTGCCAATCCAAAACCATCGGCATCAGGTACACTATTAGCAACATTTAACAAGCCATGGCCATAGCCATTAGCTTTAACAACCGCAATCACTTTACTATGAGGAGCAACTTCTCGAAGGCGCGTTAAATTGTGCTTAAGTGCCTGACTGCTGATTTCTGCTCTGGGAAAGGGTTTCAATTAATACCTTCATTAACGAATAAATTTGGAGCGGCATCTTCCGCTCCGGAATGGTCGGGCGGAGGTTAGTCCTCGTCGAATTGTGGCCCGGCATAATTGTCAAAACGAGAATATTGTCCCTGGAAGGTCAGTCTGACCTTACCGATAGGTCCATTACGCTGTTTACCGATGATAATCTCAGCAACGCCTTTGTCTTGAGAATCTTCGTGATAAACCTCATCACGGTAGATAAACATGATCAGGTCAGCATCCTGTTCGATAGAACCGGATTCACGCAGATCCGAGTTAACCGGACGCTTATCGGAACGTTGTTCCAATGACCGGTTTAACTGTGATAACGCGATTACCGGGATTTCCAATTCCTTTGCCAATGCTTTCAATGAACGCGAAATTTCAGCGATTTCTAACGTACGGTTATCCGCCAGCGCAGGCACCTGCATCAACTGCAAGTAGTCGACCATGATCAGCGACAATCCGCCGCTTTCTCTGGCAATCCGTCGCGCCCGGCTGCGAACTTCTGTAGGCGTCAGACCGGAACTATCATCAATATACATTTTGCCTTTTTCTAGCATCAGGCCCATGGTGGACGATACTCGCGCCCAATCATCGTCGTCCAGCTTACCTGTACGGATGCGCGTCTGGTCAACCCGTCCTAACGATGCCAGCATACGCATCATGATCTGTTCTGAAGGCATCTCCAAACTGAAGATTAACACCGGCTTGTCTTCATTAAGCGCGGCATATTCACACAGATTCATGGCGAAAGTGGTTTTTCCCATAGAAGGGCGAGCTGCAACAATAATCAAATCGCCAGCCTGAAAACCCGCAGTTTTGTCATCAAGGTCGGCAAAGCCCGACGACACACCGGTCACGCCGTTATGCGGGTTATTGTAGAGTTGTTCAATTTTATCGACGGTCTTTTCAAGAATGCTTTTAATGCCCTCTGGACCTTCATTGGCATTAGCGCGCTGTTCGGCAATTTTGAAAACTTTGGTTTCTGCCAAATCCAACAATGCCCCGGAATCGCGCCCCTCTGGGTTGTAGCCAGCGTCGGCAATTTCATGCGCGACACGGATCATCTCGCGCACCACCGCCCGTTCCCGCACGATTTCAGCGTATGACAGAATATTGCCAGCACTCGGAGTGTTTTTGGCAATTTCCCCTAAGTAAGCAAAGCCTCCAGCATCTTCCAGCTCATCGGTTAATTCCAGTTGCTCAGACACTGTGATTAGATCTATCGGCTGACCACCATCGACCAACCGCTGCATTGCACTAAAAATCAGCTTGTGCGAACGAGAATAGAAATCCTCTTTCACTAACACTTCGGCCACTTTATCCCAGGCTTCCGCTTCCAGCATCAAACCACCCAACACAGATTGTTCTGCTTCTATAGAGTGGGGAGGCAACTTGAGCGCATCAACCTGCGCCTCTTTACGTTTGTCACCTCGGGCTTTGAAAGCACTTTGCTGTGGCATAAATCTGGGGATCTCCAAAGATTGTGGAAGAATGCACAAAAACTAATGGCAGTGTTATTAGCCAATTACGATTATCGACATCAAATCTCAGTCAATCCTGCCTTACACAACTCAAGCGAAGGCTCATCTTGCTAAGGGATATTGAATAGTAACGACAGAATCAACAAAGCTGATATTGCTCATTATTGTACAGCTTGATAGCAACAGTAAAAAGGAAGAATACAAACAACCTCGTCGCCCATAAAGACAAATATGATATCTATCACTGACAGACAACATCATTAACACAAAAAATATAAAACTAGCTCACACATTTACAATTTATTAATCAGTCACAAATTTACAAATTAACATAAAATTTTGTTTGTATACCCCCCCTATAAATGCAACACTAACAATGCTTTTGCAACATTTGCTAAACAACAAACCTAAAATAAAACCAAATTGTAACAAGGAAGGATAATGATGAAGAATGTTACTTTCAGGCGGACGTTGGTTGCTGCCTCAGTATCGGCTTTGTTTGCAATCTGCACTCCTGCTTTTGCTGCCAGTAACACTGACGGTTCAATCCAGGGAGCAGTTGTAACCACTGCTGACGCCCCACTGGGTAATGCTACTATTGTCATCAAAAATAAAGACACAGGATTGACTCGTAGCGTTACTACTGACTCTGCGGGTAAATACCGTATTCCCCGGCTTCCCATCGGTACATATACCGTCACAGTTTCAGCAGAAGGGTATGACGATAAGGTCATTAATGACATTGTAGTGACCATCGGAAGTAATGCTAATGTGACCTCTGTGCTCAATCAGACAGGTATGGAAAGATTATCTGTAGTCGGAAGTCGTGTTGCTGCGATCGATACCACCTCTTCTGAATCATCGCTGGTGATTGGACAAGAAGAGATTGAACGACTGCCAATGCCAAAAGATGTTACCAGTGTGGCCCTGCTGGCACCGGGTACCACCCGTGGTGATAACCGTTTTGGTAACTTTGCCTCCTTCGGTGGCGCTTCTGTTGCGGAAAACGCTTTCTATATTAACGGTCTTAACGTTACCAATTTCCGTAACGGTCTGGGCTTCTCCAATGTGCCATTCGATTTTTATGACCAGTTTGAAGTTAAAACCGGCGGTTATGGCGCCGAATTTGGTCGTTCAACCGGTGGTGTAGTAAACGCCGTGGTAAAACGCGGTAGCAATGACTGGCATTTCGGCGGTAACGTGGTATGGCGCCCCGATTCATTATCAGAAAATTCACCAAACAGCTACAACTCTGATGGCGACCTGTACATTGATAACTCCAACAGTACCTACGATAAGATTGAAGGCAACGTCTATGCTTCCGGTCCAATTATCAAAGATAAACTGTTCTTCTACGCTATGTATCAGCCGCGTAAGATTTCTCAGGACGATATCACTGAAGAAGGTACTGCTAAACAGGAAAGTACATCTGACAACCCATTCTGGGGCGTGAAACTGGACTGGAACATCGCCGAAAACCACACGTTAGAGTTCTTAGCCTTCTCAGATAAGAACAACGAAGACATCGACAGCTACAAAAATGTTGATGGCAGCTGGAACTATCTATCAACCACCACAAATAAAACCGGCGGTGACAACTATGTAGCCACCTACACTGGCCAGTTGACAGATGACTTCACTGCCAAGCTGACCTATGGGGTCAACAAGTATAATCTTTCAACCGTCAGCAACTCCTCTGGACTGTGTAACCTCATTATTGACATTCGTGACTCTGCCACTTCGCGCTATCCAGGCTGTGCCTCAACGGCTGACTACCGTCTAGAAGCTGGTAACGATGAGCGTAAAGAGTATCGTGCTGATTTTGAATGGGTGATTAACGACAGTCATACCTTGACATTCGGCTATGATCTAGAAAAGGACACCTCTTTCTCTGAGCAGTACTATTCTGGTCCGAACGGAGTCTACTGGTATTACTACAGTGTGGATGACCCAACTGTGGGAACAGATTTGGCTAATGGGGCTACCACACCAGTTGGCGTTACCGAATATGCCCGTGATCGTCAACGTACCGTAGGTGGTAGTTTTGAAACCATATCCAAAGCGATCTATGTAGAAGATACCTGGTCAGTCACTGATACAGTTACTGTAAATCTGGGGCTGCGTTGGGATTCTTTCGACAACAAAAATGCCGAAGGGGCTTCCTTTGCGAAAATCGACAACATGATCGCGCCACGAATCGGCGCTTCATGGGATATCAACGGTGACGGTGAGTCCAAACTGTTTGCTAATGTCGGCCGCTATTATCTGCCGGTAGCCAGTAACACTAACGTACGTCTGGCGGGTAACGAATATGACGTCATGAACTATTATGTACTGGAAGGGACTCAGGATGAAGTGATTAATGGTGTCTCCGTACCGACACCAATCCTCGGTGATCAAATTGGCTCTCCTATAGTTAATGCCGATGGTACTGTTCCAAATACTGATTCCATTGTGGATCAGAATCTGGATCCAATGTACCAAGATGAATACATCATTGGCTATCAGGCCATGCTCAGCGAAGACTGGTCATGGGGTATTAAGTTTACCCAGCGTAAACTGAACGGCGCTATTGACGATATGACCATCGATCAGTGGATTGAAGACACCTATGGTTATACCCCAAGCACCACTTACGTGCTTGGCAACCCTGGTGAAGACATGACCGTGAGTGTCGATACCACAGGTAATGGTGATTATGAAATGGTCACTATCCCGGGTGATGAGCTGGGATATCCTAAAGCCAAACGTACTTATAATGCGATTGACCTGAACTTCAGCCGCTCTTGGGCCGATGACTGGACTATGACCGTTAACTACACTTGGTCGCAGAGCTATGGTAACACCGAAGGTCTGGTAAAATCTGATATCGCCCAGACCGACGCTGGTCTGACTCAGGACTTCGATTTCCCGATACTGATGGATGGTGCCGATGGTTACCTGCCAAATGACCGCCGTCATATGCTGAAAATATTCGGTGCTTACAATGTGACCGAAAACCTGACAGTAGGTGCTAACGTAAGCATTGAGTCTGGCCGACCATTGAACAAGTTTGGTATTGGTTCACCATATGGTATTCCACAATATGGCGATACTTATTACACACTCAACGAAGACGGCACCTACAGCTGGAACCCTCGTGGCAGTGCTGGTCGAACCGACTGGGTGTATCGCCTGGATCTGTCAGCGTCTTATAACTGGGAAATCACTGATGACTTCAATGTTTTGCTGAAAGCAAACGTATATAACGTACTCAACTCTCATGCAAGCATTCGTAAATATGAGTTTTATGAAGAAGGCCAACCTGGTGTCCTGAATCCGGACTACGGTGCGACCACCGCTTACCAGACTCCACGTTATGTTGAGTTCAGCGCAAGTATCAAGTTCTAATCCATAGCTTCTGCTAAGAACACCGCCATCAGGCGGTGTTCTTTTTTGCGAAGTCACGGCTAATTACTGATTAACTGGACATAAAAAAACACCGCCATAAGGCGGTGTTTTTTAAGTAAAAAGCTTATTAAGCTTCAGCAACAACTGAAACTTTAACTACTGCTTTTACTTCAGAGTGCAACTGAACTTCAACTTCGAAGTCACCAGTGGTGCGCAGAGCACCCAGTGGCAGACGCACTTCAGATTTAGCCAGTTCAACGCCTGCGGCAGTCACGGCATCAGCGATGTCACGGGTACCAACAGAACCGAACAGTTTGCCTTCATCACCAGCTTTAGAAGCGATAACTACAGCTTCCAGTGCAGCAATTTTCTCAGCGCGAGCATTGGCAGCACCTAACTCAGCAGCTACTTTAGCTTCCAGTTCGGCACGGCGAGTTTCGAAAACTTTGACGTTTTCATCGTTCGCAACAACTGCTTTACCCTGAGGCAGCAAATAGTTACGAGCATAACCAGCTTTTACAGAAACCTGGTCACCCAGATTGCCCAGATTGGCAATTTTATCAAGCAGAATAACGTTCATTATCAATTCCTCTCAATTCGATTTGGATCAATGCCAGCTTACTGATGCAGATCTGTGTAAGGCAGCAGAGACAGATAACGAGCGCGCTTGATAGCACGAGCCAACTGACGCTGATACTTAGCGCTAGTGCCGGTAATACGGCTAGGAACAATTTTACCGCTTTCGGTGATGTAGTTTTTCAGCGTAGCGATATCTTTGTAATCGATCTCCGTAACACCTTCAGCAGTGAAACGGCAGAATTTACGACGACGGAAATAACGTGCCATTTTGACAGTCTCCTAAATTTTCAATTCGACATTTTCGGCGTGTAATACCAGTCGACTTTGGCCATTGCGACTCTGTTGTAGAGTCAGAAAGCCGCTGACCTGGACATCCACACCCGCTTTCAGCTTTTCTGTTACGCTATTAAAGCGTTCACCACTCATTACCACTTGGAGCAGACAGTAGACGTTTCTCGGCAATTCGGCTTCAAAACGTTGTGACTTGTGCTCCAACTGAATCACCGTATGTTCAATACCTGCAGGACTTCTAAAATGCCGACAACGTATGATCTTTCCGGATAATTCCAGATGGTTGGTGGTCACAGAAAAACTTACTCAGCGATCTCTTCAGCGTTTTCTTCATCCAGCTCAGCAGAATCTTCGTCAACAGCTCTGTCGCTGTTGGCTGCGCGACGTGAGTCACGTTCATCTTTTGCTTTGGCCATTGGAGAAACTTCGGTGATGGCAGCTTTAGTGCGCATAACCAGGCTACGCAGAACAGCGTCGTTGAAACGGAAAGCAGTTTCCAGTTCTTCGATAGACTCGGCAGTAGTCTCTACGTTCAACAGTACGTAGTGGGCTTTGTGCAGGTCCTGAATAGGATATGCCAGTTGGCGACGACCCCAGTCTTCCAAGCGATGGATCTTACCGCCTACAGCAGTGATAGTACCGGTGTAGCGTTCGATCATGCCAGGAACCTGTTCACTCTGATCGGGGTGAACTAAAAATACGATTTCGTAATGACGCATTTATTGCTCCTTACGGTTATTTAGCCTCTTTTGTGGCTCAGTCAAACCCCTACGAGGCAAGGAACGAAAATAAAGTGACTGATTTAGGCGCGAAATAGTACATAAAGGGAAGGGCAAACTCAAGCAATAACTTTGCCTGTAGACAGTTCAAGGTTATTATGTGACGCTGATTTTAAGCAGTAACAGCATTAAGACTCCCAATACAATGACAAGATTTTCCATACTCGCATTTTCTACACTTTTGTCATCGCCAACCTGGGCTCTGGTTCCGCCGGATTATCATGAACCTACTAATAAGTTTACCGCCGAAGTCGAAGCCGGTTTTCAGTTAAATACAGGTAATACGGACTCTACCAGTTTCAACGGCCGCACCAAAATGGTGTATGACACAGCAAAGACAACTCAGGAAGGCACTTTCAAAGCTTATTATGCTGCCGATTCCGAAAGTACTACCTCTGAGAAGTACGACCTACAGATGCAGTCAAACTTTAAGTTAAAAAGTGGATATGTCTTTGGTCGAGGCGAATTTGTCTGGGACAAGTTTGGCAGTTATACCGATATTTATACCATATCCAGTGGTTACGGTTTTGATGCCGTCAGTACCGGACGGACTAAACTGAGTTTGGAAGTTGGCCCTGGTTACCGTTACAACCTGCCCATTGCAACTGAAGATGAACCAAATCCGTCTTCTGAAACAGATGTGATCCTGCGTACTGCGGCTAAATTCGAGCAAAAAATTCACGAATACACCACCTTCAATGCCGACTTAACGACGGAAGTTGGTGAAAACAATAATACGGTGACGCTGGATATGGGCTATAAAAATACCCTATTTCAGGACTGGGCCTTTAAAGTCGGTTTTTACGTTAAGTACACTGAAATAGTGCCAGAAGGTAGTAAACAGACCGATACCATTACCACCTTTAACCTGCTGTACACCTTCCAATAATGGCAAGGGGATGGCAAGGCCATCCCTTTTCACTACAGCGTTACCTTTAGCTTTGGCGCTGTCTCACCGCTTCAAACAGGCACACCCCCGTTGCCACTGACACATTTAGGCTCGATACACTACCCGCCATGGGAATGGAAATTAAGGAATCACAATGTTCGCGGCTTAAACGGCGTAATCCTTTACCCTCTGCGCCCATCGCAATCGCTAATGGTCCACGCAGGTTTGCCTGATACAAAGTACCATCAGCTTCGCCAGCCGTACCCACAATCCACACGCCGCGTTCCTGCAATTGCGTCATGGTACGTGCCAGATTGGTCACCTGATACAAGGGTACGGTCTCTGCTGCGCCACAAGCTACCTTACTGACCGTTGGCGTTAATCCCGCCGAGTTATCTTTCGGCACAATCACGCCATGTACGCCGGCAGCATCGGCATTGCGCAAACAGGCGCCCAAATTATGTGGATCTGTCACTCCATCAAGAATAAGTAAAAATGGTATATCCGTCTTATCCAACAAATCCTCTAGGTCATTCTCGGTGAGGATCTTGGCAGGCCTAACACGAACCACTACCCCTTGATGCTGGGTACTCTCGGCCTTGTCATCCAGTGTTTTACGGTTTGCCTGTTGCGGCTTAATACCGACACTTTCTGCAAGTGCCAATAACGGCTGAATACGCTCGTCTTGACGACCGCTGAGCAACCACATCTCCAGAATACGTTCCGGAGCATTTTCAAATAATGAGGTAACGGCATGGATGCCAAACACCATTTCTGGTTTTTTCATCAATTTATTTCTTTCTCTTCGGCCGTTTTACGGCTTTGCTTTTATCGGACTTTACTGCTGATTTAGGTGCTGATTTTGCCGCAGATACTTTTTTACTCTTGTCCTTGCTGTTGCGACTTCGTCCCTTATTGGCTGTGAGTTTAGCGCCCTCTATATTCACCCGTTCCCTGGCGGTCATCGGTCGTTTGCCGCTACGATTGCGACCACGACTGCGTTGACCCATATCATCAACCATCAATAATTCGATCTGGCGATCATCCAGATTAACCGACGCTACTTTCACAGTTACCGGGTCACCTATCTGATAACTCTTACCTGTGTGCTCGCCGATCAAACGTTGCCGTAGCGGGTCGTATTGATAATAGTCACTGCCCAACGTGGAAATATGCACCAGACCATCAATAAACAGATCTTTCAGTCGCACGAACAAGCCAAAACTGGTCACTGAAGCCACTACCGCTTCAAATACGTCGCCGACATGATCCTGCATGAATTCGCACTTCAGCCAATCGGCAACATCTCGCGTTGCTTCATCAGCACGGCGCTCGGTATTGGAGCATTCCTCACCGAGTAAATCCAGCTCTTCCAGTTGATAATTGTAACCACCATCCGGCGTCCATTTATCCTGAACATCTGCAGCTGATGTTGCCAACAGGTAGCGAATAACCCGATGCAATACCAAATCAGGGTAACGCCGAATTGGCGAGGTAAAGTGAGCGTACTCTTCTAATGCCAAACCAAAATGACCGTCATTATCAGGCGTATAAATCGCCTGACGCATAGAGCGTAGTAACATCACTTGGATCAATTGTGCATCTGGCCGTTCCCGCACTTGCTCCATTAATGCCTGATAATCTGCGGGTTGTGGTTCTAATCCACCATTTAGTTTCAAACCACGTTCAGCAAGAAACTCTTTAAATTGCGTCAGCTTTTGTTCTGATGGTGCTTCGTGCACACGGTATAGCGTATGACCTTTATGCTTTTTCACAAATTTGGCGGCTGCAACGTTCGCCATAATCATACATTCTTCAATGATTTTATGAGCTTCGTTACGAACGCGAGGCACAATGCGGTCTATCTTACGTTGTGCGTTAAAGATGAACTGAGTCTCTTCAGTTTCAAAGCCAATCGCACCACGCGCCTGTCGTTGCTCATCCAGTGTCCGATAAAGCTCTTGTAATACCTGCAGATGCGGATAGAGATCCTGATACTGCTCAGGAACGTTTCCACTCTCCAACATGTCGGCCACTATGGTGTAGGTAAACCGCGCGTGAGAATGCATCACTGCCGGATAAAATTTGTAACCAGACAATCGCCCCGTCGCGGCGATAGTCATCTCCGCCACCATACATAAACGGTCAACACCAGGATTTAACGAACACAATCCGTTAGAGAGCTTTTCAGGCAACATCGGGATCACCTGAGAAGGGAAATACACGGAATTTCCGCGAGCACGAGCCTCAATATCGAGCACTGACTCAGTCCGCACATAGTAACTGACATCAGCGATAGCTACCCAAAGACGCCAACCACCGCCACGTTTGCGTTCAGCGTATACGGCATCGTCAAAGTCACGGGCATCTTCACCATCTATTGTCACTAACGGTAACTGCCGCAGGTCGATACGCCCTTCTTTATCAGTCTCTAGCACTTCATCAGGGATTTTCCGCAACCGCTTTTCAATCGCGACCGACCAGGTGTGGGGTAAATCATAATTTCGCAGGGCAATTTCAATCTCCATGCCCGGCGCCATATCTTTGCCCAATACTTCTGTAATCTTGCCTGCCGCTTTTACATAGCGCCCTGGACGTCGGGTTAATTCAACGACAACGACATCATTTTCACGCGCGCCATTACGATCGGCATTATCAATAAGGATTTCCTGGGTGACACGCTTGTCATCAGCGATAACGAAGCCCATGCCACAGTCCAGATGAAAACGCCCAACCAATGGCGCTGTTCGCTCTTCCAGCAAACGCACAATACGTGCTTCGGTGCGGCCACGCCCAATGGCTTTTTGCGCCAATACCCGATCACCGTGGAAATATTTGAGCATATCGCCATGGTGAATATAGAAGTCTTCACCGCCTTCATCAGGGTGAAAGAAACCGTAGCCATCTTTATGACCAATAATGGTTCCCGCAATCAGATCCATACGTTCAGGCAGGCCGTAGCATTGGCCACGGGTAAATACGAGCTGCCCATCACGCTCCATGGCGCGAAGACGGCGACGCAAAGCTTCCTGTTGTTCTTCGTCGTGGATATCTAACGCTTCCGCGATTCGATCGCGATTTAAAGGAGAGGGCTGGCTTTTTAGGTATTCGAGTATATATTCCCGACTGGGAATGGGATTGTTGTACTTCTCTTGTTCTCTCTCAAAATGAGGATCTTTAATCATTCAATTTCCATCTATTCATTAACCACTACAACTTACCTGTGTATGGTGGTTTTTCTTGCTTGTTCTACTTGACTGGCAGGCATCTTGGTTGCCAGTTTAGCCAGTAATTCACTGGCCCGTTTTTGGGTGGCGCTATCATTAAACGTCTGGTTATACAACCAATGATAGGCCATCAAATAATCTCGTGGACTACCGTAACCTTCGCCAAATAATTCCACTAACATCATTTGTGCAGGAAGATCACCGTTGGCAGCCGCTGAATAAACATATTGCACCGCACGTTGCTTATCCTGGATCAGGAATTTTCCTTCAGAATAATATTGTGCTATGCGTACCATTGCCTCAGCACTGCCCTGCTCTGCGGCGTTGCGCAGCAGTTGCATACCGTGCGCAGGATCAGCTTTGACACACACGCCATAATTCAGCATCTCGCCCCATAAATACTGATACACGGGTTCTTTGAGCACATCAGCATGAGCCTCAATATCTTGAACGATCTGGCACTTGTCGGCCTTGATACGCTGCAGATAAGTATGATTGCGGATCATATGCAGTAGTTGCGCCTGACTATAGATATCCACAGCCCGGGTCTCTGCCGTCACCGGGATACTTAGGAGCATTAATGACACCACAACCATACGCAACATAAATCTTTCCAACGCTAAGGGCACCTATTGCTTATCATCGGCAGTATAACGCAATTCTATAGGAATTCCCGAAGAGGGTTACCTATAAAAAAGGCCGCTTACGCGGCCTTTTCTGAAACTTATTCGCTGAACGGATTCACCAGAATCATCGTTTCGTTGCGATCTGGCCCAGTAGAAATAATATCCACCGGCGTTTCTAACAGCTCCTCGATGCGCTTAACATAGTTAATCGCTGCTTGAGGCAGCTGTTCCAAAGAAGTTGCACCGAACGTGTTCTCACTCCAACCAGGAAGAGTTTCATATACCGGTGTCACCTGCTCATAGCCTTCTGCCGCTAAAGGAGTCACCTTGTTAACAGTGCCATCTGGCAGTTGGTAGCCGACGCAGATTTTCACTTCTTCAAGACCATCTAACACGTCAAGCTTGGTCAAGCACAGGCCACTCAAACTGTTGATCTGAATTGCACGGCGCATGGCAACAGCATCCAACCATCCTGGACGACGTCTACGGCCAGTAGTCGCACCAAACTCATGTCCCTTGGTAGAAAGATGTTCACCAATTTCACAAGTTAATTCAGTTGGGAATGGACCACCACCCACACGAGTAGAATATGCTTTGATAATGCCCAAGACATAATCAATGTAACGTGGGCCTAAACCACTACCAGTAGCAACGCCACCTGCAGTAGTGTTGGATGATGTTACGAACGGATAGGTACCGTGGTCGATATCCAGCATGGTACCTTGAGCACCTTCGAATAGTATGGAGTCACCATTCTTACGTGCACTGTCGAGTAACTCAGTGACATCAACACACATACTCTTGAGGTAATCAGCCAGAGCTAATGAGTCTTCTAAGGTTTTCTCATAATCCACTGGCTCACACTTGTAATATTCAGTGAGGGTGAAGTTATGATATTCCATGACCTCTTTTAGCTTTTCGGCAAACTGCTTAGGATTGAATAAATCACCTAAACGCAAGCCACGACGGGAGATCTTGTCTTCATAAGCTGGGCCAATACCACGACCAGTAGTGCCGATAGCTTTATTGCCGCGCGCTTTTTCGCGAGCAACATCGAGTGCGCAATGGAATGGCAGGATCAGCGGACATGCTTCAGACAACAACAGACGTTCTTCAACAGGAACGCCTTTATCCTTCAGCATCTTGATCTCAGTCATCAGCGCTTCTGGTGATAACACAACACCATTGGCGATGACGCACTTGACGTTATCACGGAGAATACCAGATGGGATCAGATGAAGAACGGTTTTTTCACCATCGATGACCAGTGTATGACCAGCGTTATGGCCACCCTGATACCGAACCACGTATTTTGCCTGTTCTGTCAGAAGGTCGACAATCTTACCTTTTCCCTCGTCACCCCATTGAGTGCCGAGAACAACTACGTTTTTGCCCATTGTTTGCTGCAAGGTTGCGGTTAAAACAGGATTCTAACAGATTTTCGCCGCCGAGGTGCAAGTGTTTACGAAAAAATAATCAATATTGCCGCTCCGACCAGTACCAAAGCCGCGCCCAGTCGCTGCATGCTAGTCGCTGGCATTGCCGCGATTTGCTGCAGATAACTGCGCCAACGGTTGGGAAACAATAGTGGGCCGAGACCTTCCAACACCAGTACAATGCCCAAGGCCGTTAGCCAAAGTTGCCACCCCATAATAGGCTCCTCTCGTCTGAGACAGCTGTTATTTTGCCATAAAAAAACCCGGCATAACTGCCGGGTTTTTGCGAACACATAAAACGATATTAACGCTTAGAGAACTGTGGTTTACGACGTGCTTTACGCAGACCCACTTTCTTACGTTCAACCTGACGAGCATCGCGGGTAACGAAGCCAGCAGCACGTAAAGTAGGACGCAGAGTTTCGTCCAGTTCCATCAGCGCACGGGTAATACCGTGACGGATAGCGCCAGCTTGACCAGTGATGCCACCGCCTTTAACGGTTACATACAGGTCCAGTTTATCAGTCATTTCTACCAGCTCGAGAGGCTGACGAACTACCATGCGGGCAGTTTCACGACCAAAATAAACATCCAGAGGACGCTTGTTTACTACGATATTACCACTGCCTGCTTTGGCAAATACGCGGGCAGTTGAAGTTTTGCGACGGCCAGTGCCGTAGTACTGAGTTGCAGCCATTTGCTTAATCCCGTTTAGATATCAAGAACTTGAGGTTGTTGTGCAGCGTGGTTATGCTCTGCGCCAGCGTAAACTTTCAGTTTACGGAACATGGCACGACCCAGAGGGCCTTTTGGCAGCATACCTTTAACTGCTTTCTCGATGATCATTTCTGGCTTATGAGCTTGCAGCTTCTCAAAGCTGATCTGCTTAATGCCGCCCGGGAAGCCGGAATGGGAGTAGTATGTCTTGCCCAAAGCTTTATTACCGGTAACGGTCACTTTCTCAGCATTGATCACGATGATGTAATCACCAGTATCAACATGAGGAGTATATTCAGGCTTGTGTTTACCACGGAGACGCAATGCGATTTCAGTGGCGATACGGCCCAAAGTCTTACCTTCGGCATCAACAACATACCAGTCGCGAGCTACAGTTTCTGGCTTGGCAGTAAAAGTCTTCATTATTACAAAAACCCAAAGTTAAATTCTGTCACATGTTGCCGCGGATGCAGACAACACTATATACCGTTTCTATGCCCCTTCGAGCATGTCATTGGTTTTAACCGCCCAACAAAGGACGGAGTAACGTGGGCAGGCGCAGGATTATAGACAAAGCTGAACTAAAAATCATCTGCTTTTTACAGCCAACCCAATATTTTTTACACTTAAAATCAGGGGTGATGTTCCAGCAACAAGTACTCTTTGGACTGCATCTCTACCAGTCTTGAACGACAACGGCGAAATTCAAAGGTCAACTGTCCTTGAGTATAGATTTGCGACAAGGGAACTGCTGCAGAAATGATCAGTTTAACGCGTCTTTCATAAAACTCATCCACCAACGCCAGAAAGCGACGGGCTATATCATCGCCAGTCTGTTGTGCGCCCATCTGTTCGACCCCGCGAACTAATACAGTATGAAACTGATGCGCCAACACCATATAATCCCGCTGACTTCTGGGGCCGTCGCAAAGCGCTCTAAAATCTGCCAGCAATACGCCTTGGCTACGCAGCTGCACGGGAATATGCCGCCCTTCCACATCCAGTGGTGCCGCAGTGATTTCTGTGCCATCGGTCAACTGACTGAAATAGGACCGCAAATTGTGCTCAGCTTGCTGGTCTAATGGAAAATGATAAATCTCTGCCTGTTCCAGCGTGCGCAACCGGTAATCAATGCCAGAATCCACATTGAGCACCTGACAATGCTGCTTGATTTGCGCAATGGCTGGCAAGAAACGGGCTCGCTGCAATCCGTTTTTATAAAGCTCATCTGGGATAATGTTGGAAGTTGCGACTAATACCATGCCCTTTTCAAACAGCGCCGTAAAAAGTGTACCGAGGAGCATCGCATCAGTAATGTCCGAGACGAAGAACTCATCAAAGCAGATCACCCGATACTGTTTTGCCATGCGTTCAGCAATGACCAGCAATGGATCACGAGTCCCTTTTAAACCGCCTAAATCCTGATGCACTCTTGCCATAAAATGATGAAAATGGGCGCGCAGTTTGCGATCATCCGGCAGCGACTCAAAGAAAATATCCATCAGATACGTCTTACCCCGGCCAACTCCGCCCCAGAGATATAATCCTTGCACCGGCTGCGGTTTGCCTCGGCCAATCCAACGTCGCCACCCTCTTTTTGCTGGCTTTTGCAGCAAATCATAGACCCGTTGTAACGCTCTCACGGCTCTTTCTTGAGCGGCATCATAGCTAAAATCTTCGCGAGTAAGATCTTGTTGATAATGTTCCCACGGCGTTATTTGTGACACTTGAAATCTTCTCTTTATGCCCTATGTGAAAAACATAGCCGGTAAAAAATAGGGCAAATGTTAACACGTCAACGCGAACCCGGTACAGATGGCCTCTGACATCATGGGTTTAGTCTATTGTTTTAATGAATTTTTTTATGAAAACCCCCAATAAAAATCGCCTTGATATAATTAATCTTTGTTAATGACTCGAACTTTTCAAAACAGCAGTCAGTCGGATTAAGTACAGATAGCTCACTGAGCTTTTTTAACGAATTCGCCGCCATATGGCAGAGCAAAACATCTGACTGATTCCGGATGAGGAGCAATAAATAGATGAAAACCAAATTATCACTGATTTCCGCCGCCCTGTTGGGGGCAAGCCTGATGCTAACACCTGTAGTCTCTCAGGCATCAATCCCTCAGGCGGTTGATGGTCAGAATGTGCCGAGCCTGGCCCCGATGCTGGAGAAAGTCACTCCCGCAGTCGTATCAGTTGCAGTTTCCGGCACCCATGTATCGCGCCAACGAGTACCGGATATTTTCCGCTATTTCTTCGGTCCTAATGCACCACAGGAACAAGTTCAGGAACAGCCCTTCCGCGGTCTGGGTTCCGGAGTGATCATTGACGCAGACAAAGGTTATATTGTGACCAACAACCATGTGGTTGATGGTGCTGATGAAATCAAGGTCGGGCTGCATGACGGTCGTGAATTCACCGCCAAACTGCTGGGCACTGATAAAGAATCAGATGTAGCGTTATTGCAGATTAAAGCAGATGACCTGACCGCCATCAAAACTGCTGATTCAGATGCGCTGCGTGTTGGTGACTTTGCGGTAGCTATTGGCAACCCCTTTGGTCTGGGACAAACCGTAACCTCCGGTATCGTCAGTGCCCTTGGCCGCAGCGGTCTGGGGATCGAAATGCTGGAAAACTTCATCCAGACCGATGCGGCGATCAACAGCGGTAACTCTGGCGGCGCATTGGTAAACCTTAAGGGTGAGCTGATTGGGATTAACACCGCGATTGTGGGACCGAATGGCGGCAACGTCGGAATTGGGTTTGCGATTCCAGCAAACATGGTACACAACCTAGTGAATCAGATTATCGAACATGGTGAGGTACGCCGTGGGGTTCTCGGGGTCATGGGTCGTGATCTGGATAGTAAATTAGCCGAAGGCTTTGGTCTGAAGTCACAACATGGTGGCTTTGTTAACGAAGTTGTCGCCGATAGCCCGGCAGCTAAAGCCGGTATCAAAGCCGGTGACGTGATAGTCAGCCTTGACGGTCGTCCAGTGAAGACCTTCCAGGAACTGCGAGCCAAGATTGGCACCATGGGCGCGGGTACTCAGGTGCAACTTGGTATCATCCGCGATGGTGACACCAAGACAGTTAAGGTAACGCTGGGTGATGCCAGCGAAATGAAAGAAGCCTCCGCTGGCGATGTGCATCCGATGTTGGAAGGCGCAACCCTTGAAAATGGCGATAAGGGGGTGGCCATTACCGCGATTGCCCAAGGCTCGCCGGCCGCGATGAGTGGACTACAGAAAGATGATGTCATCATCGGCGTAAACCGCACACGTATCGATAATCTGAAGCAGCTAAAAGAAGCGCTGAAAGATCAGAATAATGGCGGCGTTGCACTGAAGATCCGTCGTGGTAACAGCTTGCTATACTTGGTGCTGCGTGGTTAAGTGATCGCTGGATAAATGATGGAGTCGCGCTTGCGACTCCATTTTTTTATCCGGTCCACAGCTTTACTGCGTCTGACACTATTATGTGAGCGATACTTTACAAAACATGTTAATCTGGCTCGAAATTTTTCCATTTAACGCCAACACGGACCGCCAACAATAATGTTTAAATCATCACTGATTTACCTAGCTAAAGCCGTCGCGTTCGGCCTGGTAATGGCTGCTGTGTTTATCCTGTTTACTCACTTTACCGGTAATCAGAATGGCGGATTACTGCAGTTTGGTAACGGCAGTAGTGAATTATCCTTTGCTTCGGCAGTGCGCAAAGCCGCCCCAGCAGTAGTTAACATTTACAGCCTCAGCGTTAACCAAGATCAGCCGTTAAATTCCAGCAAGCTACAGGGATTAGGCTCAGGGGTGATAATGAGCAAAGAAGGCTACATCATCACCAACTACCATGTGATTAACAAAGCCGATGAAATTGTGGTTGCCGTACAAGATGGCCGCAAATTCAGTGCTGATGTTGTCGGTATGGACCCAGAAACCGACCTCGCAGTACTCAAAATTGAGGGAGAAAATCTGCCCGTGGTGCCGATCAACCTCAAGCATTCCCCCAGAGTCGGTGACGTGGTGCTCGCTATCGGTAACCCCTATAACCTCGGGCAGACTATTACGCAAGGGATCATCAGTGCGACGGGCCGCAGTGGTTTAAGCAGCCGTTATCTCGATTTTCTGCAGACAGACGCGGCCATTAACGCCGGTAACTCGGGCGGTGCCTTGATAGACACCACCGGCAGTCTGATCGGTATTAATACTGCGGCCTATCAACTCACCAACGATGACAAAGCAGGTCATGGCATTAACTTCGCCATTCCTATTGAGCTGGCCTATAAAGTGATGGGCAAATTGATCAAAGACGGCCGGGTAATCCGAGGCGCACTGGGTATTTCCGGTGAACCCGTCAATCAAGTTATCGCTCAGATCCTAAATCTGCCCGATCTTAAAGGGATCTTCGTGACCAATCTGGATGCTGGCGGTCCGGCAGCGAAAGCAGGTCTGAAACCACGTGATGTCATCATCAAGTATCAGAATGAAGATGTCACCGGTGTTGAAATGATGATGGATCGCATTGCCGAAACCAAACCGGGGACCAAAGTAGATGTGCAGATTATCCGCGACGGCAAAACCATGGACATCCCCGTTATCATGGGTGAAAAGACTTCCCGAGATAACTGAGCGGCGATCGTCAAATAAAAACACCGGGCAATGCCCGGTGTTTTTATTTGAATGACCCTAACAGCTTAGTGACGCCAATCCTGCGGTTCTTCATCATCAGCTTCGTCGTCTTCTAGCTCTTCGTCACCCATGAAATAGGTGCCCCAACCGTCATAATCAACCTTGTGCTTGGCCGCCAATGCCAACAGTTGTTCACAAGCCTGATCCAGCAGCGCGACATCAAGAGAATGGTAGGCAATTGCATCAAAGCAAAACAGCACATCACCATCGTCTAACTCAACTTCTTCAGCATCGTTGACTTCAAAACCTAATTTAAACGCATCTACCGCAGCCTTTTCCAGACGATCAAAATCACTGGAAGAGAAATGATGCTCAATGGTGTACTCGGCATCAGCGTCAGAACCGTCATCCAGCAACGACTCTACAATATCGCGGTTTTCCTGCTTCTGGGCTTGCAGTTGTTGTTGAATACTCATAATTATCTCCAGTTGGCGCAATGCCGCTGATTATACTTCAGGATGATTAAGATCAGCAGCCATCATTTGTGCTGCTTCTGCATTTAATTGCGCCAGTTTACTCGCCATGCGCTGATGCACGTCAGCCGCAAATTCGCGGATCTGCCCGGAGCCGATCCCCTCGGTACCAATCGGTTCCAGCAGTTCGATAATCACCACACCGTTATTACGTTGACCAAGACGAATATGGTTCTGACTTGATGCGATGATTGGCACAATTGGAACTCCGGTTGCCACTGCGGTATGAAACGCCCCCATCTTAAACGGCAATAACCCACGACCACGACTGCGAGTCCCTTCCGGGAACACCCACAGTGAGAGCTTTTTCTGCTTAATCTTATGGGCTGCTTTTTTCAAGGTTGCCATTGCCCTTGAGCGATTCTTACGATCGATCAGTAAGTTACCTGACAACCAATAGATAATGCCAAATAAGGGGATCCACAGCAGGCTCTTCTTACCCAGCGATACAGTTCCTTTGGGAACGACATTCGCCAGAGTAAACAGATCATAGCTATTCTGATGATTCGCCAGAAAGATACAGGGCTGAAACTGGTTACGTTCAACGTGTCTGATGACAAGCCGAATGCCCAGCAACGGAGTGACTGCGGCGAAACAGCGTGCTAATACATAGACATTGTCCCGGTGTAAGGGGCGCAATACACATAGCACAACACTAAAACAGAACAGCAATACCAGCAGTAACACCAACAGCAAGCTTCTGAAGATTAACAGCACTATCTCGCTCCTCACAGGAAGGGGCGCCAGTATACCATCAAGCCGAGAACTCTCAACGCGCGGTTCAAACCAGCTCTTTGGGGCCTAATTTATGAAATACTAAAATAAATATTGGAACCCGCATTGAATGCAGCGTAAGGTGGACAGCAGCCTGAAGAGTCACGCCATGGCTTAAGCGCTGAAGTACACTCACCCTATGCAACTTCAGATAGGCTTAAGTTCAACTTAAGCCGTCATCGATAGACTTTTTCCGGGTTTAATGACTGTATCAGAGGACTTGATTATGCTGGCATTTATCCGTAATAACCTAGGAATTATCCTGTTTGCCATTCTGTTTTTCGGCGTGGTATTTGGCGGTATTTATTACGTGGAACATTCTCTCGAATCACAGGAACGAGTTGTTAACTGATCAGCGATATTTATGTCGTTGTTCACTATCATCAGGCTTCGGTGGCATCTCGGTTACTTTCAGTTGATCCATTAGGTGAGACACTAACAAGGTAATCATGGCCAGAATGACCACTGGAATACCCAGATGCCGGGTCTGGGGCCACCACCAAACGACAACACCGGAGATCAGCAGCAGATAAAAACTCAGCATTTTTAGCTTCAGCACCCATGGGGTACGACCGAGCCATACCTGACAATGTGGACACTGGATTTCGGCGCTAAGGCCGTTACCGCGCTGTGTGATATGGTCGAGAAGAATACTCTTCCCGCAATGTGAACAGATCACGACTTACCTTTTCTTTTACCAAGGGGCGCTTATTCTAACAAAGAAGCACAGCCACACCATCAACTTTGTCACCCCACTGATTTAACATACAATTTCCTTACGTCTGCCTTCATCCTGCTTTATGCTGCATCAAACGAACGTCATAAAATGCAAGTGGAGAGCCCATGTTAAGACAATTCATTCTAGCTGCTGCACTGATGGTGGCAGTGCCAGCATTGAGCGAGGAGGCGCATGAACTCCAGACGCTACAGCAGCTGCAACAGGGTTTAAGCCAAAGTATCCAGGAGTTGCAACAGGCAAAAGGTGAATTGAAAGCGGTCACCGAATATCACATCAAACAGCAAACACAAGCCTTGCGAGATGAACTTAAGTCACTGATGGATGAGGATAATGCCTCCACAGCACAGCTGTTGCCGCTGATTGATCAACAACAAAAGCAGTTACAAGCGTTTGACCGTTATTTTGACAAAGAGCTTGCGGCGTTAGCGCAACAACTTGGTCAGGGCAATGATGCCAAGCTGATGTTAGCAATAAGCCGCCGGGGACTTGAAAAGGATGCAATATTCCGCGATCAGCTGGAACTGTTGCAATGGGAACAAAGCCTTGGCGCCGATACCAGCAAGTCTCGGGAACAACTTAAGCAACAGCTGCTAAAGCGTGCGCAGCGCCTACAAAGCCTCATCAGCTACAACCAACAGCAGATCACGCAACAAAATAACGAAATCAGTGTTGCCGGCGCCGATGCCAGTAATGAGCAGAAGGCCGCATTGGCCCAGCTCAAGGAACGGCTGAATAACAACAGTGACGGGCTCAGAAGCGATATCGCCATGCTAGACGAACTCGATGCCGATACTGCAGAACTAAAACAAACCCTATTCTCTGTTTCAGGCAACATCACTCAGGATGTACTCAACGTCGGCTTTATTTCCAATCTGTTTCAACACTGGTTGGAAACCGCAGAATCCAAACTTATCGATGGCGGCCCAGAAATTGCATTTAAGCTGCTAATTTTCCTTTTAATTCTTTTCTGCGCCCACTTATTGGCACGATTAGCCGAACGCTTGGTACGCAAAGCGGTCGGCACTTCCAAACTAAACTTCAGCATGTTACTGCAAGACTTCTTTACCGGGTTATCCGGTAAGGTGGTGATGACACTTGGACTGCTGATCGCCTTGTCACAGTTAGGTTTTGAACTTGGCCCATTGTTGGCGGGCTTTGGTATTGCCGGGGTGATTATCGGGTTTGCATTGCAGGATACATTATCGAATTTTGCCTCGGGGATGATGATCCTCATCTATCGTCCTTTCGACGTCGGCGATTTGATCGTCGCCGCCGGAGTCACTGGCAGAGTCAGCCATATGAGCTTGGTATCCACCACCATTAAAACGCTCGATAATCAGCGGCTGATCGTGCCTAACAACAAAATCTGGGGCGATACCATCAACAATATCACCGCCGAGCAGTATCGCCGCATCGACATGACCTTTGGCATCAGCTACAGCGACGATATAGAACAGGCAGAAAACGTGCTGAAGCAGATTGTCAAAAATCATCCCAAAGTACTGACTTTCCCAGAATCCAATGTCAGATTACATCTGCTGAACGAGTCTTCTGTCGATTTTATCGTACGGCCTTGGGTGGCTCCGGATGATTACTGGGAAGTTTATTGGGATATCACCCGCGCCGTGAAAATGCGTTTCGATCAGGAAGGGATCAGCATCCCATTCCCACAACGGGATGTGCATTTTTATCGCGGCTAACCATAAAAAAAGTGACAGCATCATGCTGTCACTTTTTTATGCGGATACCATTGCATTCAGAACGCCTTAGTCGTCATGCACGGGTCGCCGCGCCGGGAATACTTTGCGTACCAGGATAAAGAACAACGGCACCAAGAAAATCGCCAAAACCGTTGCGGTAATGGTACCGCCGACAATCCCGGTACCTATCGACATACGGCTTGCAGCTCCGGCACCTGTTGAAATCGCCAACGGCAACGTACCGAAAATAAAGGCCAATGAGGTCATCAGAATCGGTCGTAAGCGCAATTTAGCCCCTTCCAATGCGGCATCAAATGCTGATTTACCGCGTTCATAGGCAACTTCCGCGAATTCAACAATCAAAATGGCATTTTTGGATGACAGCCCAATGGTGGTCAACAACGCCACCTGGAAGAAAATGTCATTTTCCAACCCACGCAACATGGCCGCCGCCGCCGCACCGATCACCCCGAGAGGGATCACCATAATCACCGACATCGGCACGGTCCAGCTCTCATACAAGGCTGCCAGACATAAGAACACCACCAGAATGGAAATACTGTACAGCAAGGTAGACTGGCTGCCGGCGATCTGCTCCTGGTAGGACAAACCACTCCAGGCGTAAGACGTTGCCCCTTCGGGTAACACCTGCTTCGCCAGTTTGACAATTTCATCCATGGCATCGCCGGAACTGACGCCGTTAGCAGCACCCTGAATTTCAATAGAAGCGTTGCCGTTAAACCGAGTCAGACTTTGCGGCCCGGAGCCCCAGACAACATCACTGAATGACGAGAATGGTGTCATCGACACGTCGCCCTGACTGTCACTGCCTCTGACGAACCAGAATCTCAGGTCATCCGGCTGCGAGCGATAGTTAGCATCGCCTTGAACATAGACCTTCTTAACACGGTTATTATCAATGAAATCATTGACATAGCTGCCTGCCCACGCCGTACTGAGGGTGCTGTTAACGTCCGACAAGCTCAGACCCAACGCTGCCGCTTTAGCGGTATCAATATGTACTTTGAGCTCCGGGGTGTCACTGAGTGTGCCCTCACGTAACGAGGTCAAAAACGGATCTTTACGCGCAGCAGCTAATAATGTTTTGGAGTATTCGGTTAACTGTGAACGTTCAACGCCCACATTAGCGAGTAACTCATAGGAGAAACCGCTACTACGTCCTAAACCGCGCACGGGTGGTGGTGCCATCGCAAATACGCGGGCATCGCGGATCGTCGTAAAATAACGGTTGGCACGAGCGGCGATAGCCTGCGCACTATTTTGCTCACCAGGACGCTCGTCCCAGTTCTTAAACGCGAGGAATGCCATCCCGGCATTCTGACCGGAACCGCTAAAACTAAAGCCAGAGATGGTAAAAATGGTTTTTAGATTGGCTTTTTCTTCAGTCAGAAAATAATGTTGGATCTGTTTCGCAACCTCTCGCGCACGTTTCACAGACGCACCAGTCGGCAAGTTATACTGCACCATCAAAATGCCCTGGTCTTCATTGGGTAGAAAACCTTTGGGCAAGTGGGTCATCATTGCCGCCAAACCGGCAATGATTAACAGGTACACCATCATCCAGCGTATTGGACGACGCAGCACACTTGCGACCTGATGACCGTAGCGTTCGCTGAAGCGATCAAAAGTGCGGTTAAACCATATAAACAATCCCCGAGAAGGCTTCTCATGATCAATGGGCTGCAACAAGCTGGCACACAAAGTCGGACTAAGGGTCAAGGCCACGATTACAGACAACAACATGGAAGACACAATCGTCACAGAGAACTGACGGTAGATTACCCCGGTGGAACCGCTAAAAAAGGCCATCGGCAGGAACACTGCAGATAGCACCACTGCGATACCGATCAGCGCCGAGCTAATCTCTTTCATGGATTTTATGGTAGCAGCCCGCGGCGATAGCTTCTCTTCACGCATCAGACGTTCAACGTTTTCCACCACCACAATTGCGTCATCCACCAGCAGACCAATGGATAACACCATGCCAAACATGGTCAGAGTGTTAATGGTAAAGCCAAAAGCTTCCAATACG
This sequence comes from Shewanella sp. A32, assembly GCF_029167175.1. Taxonomy (NCBI): domain Bacteria; kingdom Pseudomonadati; phylum Pseudomonadota; class Gammaproteobacteria; order Alteromonadales; family Shewanellaceae; genus Shewanella; species Shewanella sp. A32. Next base: position 75,369 of record NZ_JARFTS010000012.1, on the reverse strand, counting down.
CCAAAGGTACCCAGCAATACTACAGGTACGGCAATTGCCGGGATCAATGTGGCGCGCCAGTTCTGCAGGAATATCCACATCACCACCACGACCAATAGCACGGCTTCAAACAGCGTTTTCACCACTTCTTCAATGGAGACACGAATAAAATCCGTACTGTCACGGGGGAAAGCGATTTGGTAGCCTTCCGGCAATTCCTTATTGAAATTGGCGATGGTCTTTTTAACTAATTCAGCAGTGGTCAACGCGTTGGCACCGGGCGCCAGCATAATCGCCATACCGGAAGCCGGGTGTCCATTGACCCGAGGTTGGCTACTGTAATTTTCACTACCCAATTCTACTCGAGCGACATCTTTGAGCTTAACATCCGCGCCACTATCACTGTGCTTAACAATGATATTTTCAAACTGTTCCGGAGTCTGCATCATTGACTGCGCCGTGACCGTCGCATTCAGTTCCTGATCGGCGAGAGACGGCAACTGACCAATGCCCCCGGCAGCCACCTGCGCGTTCTGGACTTTTAATGCTGAAACAATATCCGAAGGGATTAGGTCATACGCGGCCAACTTGGTGGGATCCAACCAGATCCGCATAGCATGTTGGCCACCAAACACCCGAGTATCGCCAACACCAGGCAAACGTGCGATAGGGTCTTGCATGTTCGATACGATAAAGTCCGCCACATCATATGAACTGGCTTTATCCGTGGTATCAAACATCGAGAAAACCAGCAGGAAGTCGCTTTGTGATTTGGTCACATTGACCCCTTGTGACTGCACCGCGGTGGGCAATCGCGACGTCACTTGCTGCACTTTGTTCTGAACCTGAACCTGAGCCGTATCTGGATCAGTTCCCTGCTCAAAAACCACAGAAATTCTGCTCTGACCGGTACTTGAGGTAGAGGAAAAATACAGTAAGCCATCGAGACCAGTGAGCTGCTGCTCCAACACTTGCGTCACGCTGTTTTCGACGGTTTGTGGATCGGCACCGGTATAATTTGCAGCGATATTGATGGTGGGGGGCGCGACATCGGGATATTGCGCCACCGGCAGGGATACAATTGAAAATACCCCCGTCAGCATAATAATAATGGCAATAACCCAGGCAAAGACCGGACGGTCAATAAAAAAACGAGCCAACATAATTAATGTCCTTCCTGGCTACCGGTTTCTAATGTCACGGTTTCTGCTTTTACCGATTGTCCCAGTTGGACTTTATTTGACCCTTCAACGACCAGCAAATCACCCGCTTCCAGCCCTGAAGTAATTACCCATTGATCGCCAATGGCCTGCTCCGTGGTGACGAGCTTTTTAGCTAATTTGCCATCTTTGCCCACTACTAATGCATATGCCTGTCCCTGATTGTCGCGCGCGATACCGCGCTGCGGCACCTTAATCCCTTGTTTATCAACAGCCACTTGCAACTTAGCTCTCACAAACATGCCAGGGAGCAGCACATCCTCCGGATTGGCGAACTCAGCCCGCAAGACAACCGAACCAGTGGACCGATCGACCGACACTTCACGCATCTTCAGCTTACCTTTATCAGCATATTCACTGCCATCTTCCAGGATCAGACTGACCTCTGCATTGCCCTTTTCCACGCCAGCCCGTGACAGAATTTTGCGCAGCTGCAACATATCCTTGCTGGATTCATTCAGATCGACATAGATAGGATCTAAAGTATTGATAGTGGTTAAAGCTGTACTTTGAGCGGCACTCACCAGTGCGCCGGGAGTAACGTTAGAAATGCCGATATAACCACTGATCGGTGCGGTGATTTTGGTTCGTTCTAGGTCAATGCGGGCACTTTTCAGTGCCGCCCGATACCCGGCTACGCTGGCATCGGCTTCCATAAAGGCTGCATGTGCATCTTCAGCATCCTGATGTGAAACGCTTTTTTCTTTCAATAATGCTTGGTAGCGAGTGTCTTTCAATCTGGCAGCTTCCAGCGTTGCCATTGCCGTACGCAGATTAGCGTCAGCTTTATCATATGCGGCTTCGTAAGTCGCAGCGTCTATCTGATACAACACATCGCCGGCATTGACTTTAGCGCCTTCAGTAAACTGGCGTTGCTGAATAATCCCGCCTACCTGAGGACGCACTTCTGCGCTCAGCGAGGCCACGGTTCGGCCTTGCAAAGTAATCGTTAGCGGAAAAGATTGCTGAATCACTTTAACTACGCCAACCGTCGCTTCGGTTTCGGTAGCTTTTTGTTGTTCCTGACAGGCGGTCAGCAAACCGGCAGTTGTAAGGACGCCGAGAGACATAATTATTGTTTTTATCATGGGGTGGGTTCTTATCAGACGACTTAAACAGACTGCACGATAAAGCAAGAGTGATTTATCGCCAAGTCTCAAACAGGGGAAAATCGGTAAATCTGCGATAATAATTATTTCAAAGTGTTAACACATTCATAATAACAAAGCGAAATTAGACGCTGTAAAACATGTTAATTATTGAAATTTAATAGATAATCATTAAATAAATGATAATCTTCGCAACTGCTCTATAAACCGCAGATATTACCGTCGTCATCCACATCAATATGCAGGTATCCCGGATTCAGTCCGAGTCCCGGCATGGTCATCACATTACCCGCTAACGCGGTGACAAATCCGGCGCCCGCATTTAACTTGAGTTCGTTTATCGGCACCGTAAAACCGCGGGGAACCCCTTTAAGCTTGGCATCATGACTGATAGACATCGGCGTTTTCGCCATACACACAGGTAACGAGCCGGCACCAAGCTGTTTGATTTCCTGCAATTGCTGTTGTGCTTTCGCTGACAGCGAAAACCCTGCGGCGCCATAGCCCAGCTCCGTGAGCGTCGCCAGACTCTGCTCTAATCCAGCATCAGGGTCGTACAGATAGTGGAATTGCGCGGGTTGCTGCAGCGCAGTCAATACCGCTTCAGCCAGCGCGGTCGCACCCGCCGCGCCTTTAGCAAAGGCTTCGCTGACAACACAGTCACTCGCCCCCGCAGTAATTGCAGCCTGTTGCAGCCAGGCTAACTCTTGCTCGCAATCCTGAGGAAAACGATTGATCGCCACGACCACTGGCACACCATAACGACGAATATTGGCTAGATGCCATGCCAGATTGGCAAATCCCTGCTGCAATGCCGTTAAGTCTGCCGCATTGATATCCTGCTGATGTACCTCTGCATGACTTTTTAACGCTTTCAAGGTGACCACCAGCACCGCACAATCCGGTTGATGTCCAGAGGCTCTCACCTTGATATTACAGAATTTTTCAAAGCCCATATCTGAACCGAAACCGCCTTCGGTCACCACATAATCAGCGAGTTTCAGTGCAACTTCATCGGCAATAATAGAGGAATTGCCATGGGCAATGTTGGCAAAAGGTCCTGCATGGATCAGGCAAGGTGCGCCATTAAGTGTTTGCATTAATGTCGGCTCAATCGCCTGACGCATTACCGCCGTCATAGCGCCAGCGACGCCTAACATCTCGGCAGTGATGGGGGCACCAGATTTATCGTAGGCCAGCAGTAACCGTCCGATACGCTGACGCATATCTTTGAGATCACAACTCAGCGCCAATACTGCCATCAATTCAGATGCCGCAGTAATTGCAAAACTGGCGGAGTGCTGAGGACCATTATTACGCCCCAGTCCCACTTCAATCTGCCTTAATGCGCGATCGTTATGATCCGTCACCCGCGGCCACAACAACCGTTCGGGATCGATATGCAACGGCGACAACCCACTCTGACGTTGAAACTCCTCTGCGCCGAGGCGGGTCTCGTGATGCAGACGCGCATCCAGCGCTGCCGCCGCGAGATTATGCGCGCTACTCACGGCATGAATATCGCCCGTCAGGTGTAGATTTAACTCCTCCATCGGCACCACTTGGGCGTAACCACCGCCGGCAGCACCGCCTTTCACCCCAAATACCGGCCCCATGCTCGGCTGACGTAAACAGACACAGACTTTTTTATTGAGCGCATGCAGCGCCTGCGTTAACCCGATACTGGTAACCGTTTTACCTTCACCATAAGGTGTGGGGTTGATGGCTGTGACCACGATAAATTTGCCGCTGGGCTTATTGGCCAGCCGCGGTAATACGTTGAGCTGCACCTTGGCCTTGGCATCACCGAGCGTATGATATTCCTGCGAGGTCAGCCCTAACGACTGGGCCACTTCGCCGATGGGGCGTCTGTGACTTTGACGGGAAATTTCAATATCAGACAACATGTAGGGGTTCCTGCTCTTTGGCGGGTTTTATTATGAGCGCGCATACTAGAGCAATCCGTGCTCCGGTAAAAGTGATATACAGTTTCAGAAGAAAATTACACAATCCATATCAAAAAACAGCGGTCTTTACTGGCAACTGCCTTAGTCCAAAAAGGTTACCTGACCAATCAGATGGGGCCGACGCCCTTTTTGATCACGTAATTCGAAGCGAATGCCCGTCTCGGAAGTTTCCGCATTAAAACTTACCCGTGCAGGCATAAACAATGGCAACTTAAATTCCACATCAATGGCGACGGGACGGTCACGGATTTGTGGCATTAGCTCAGCGACACAGCGCGCTTTCGACCACATACCATGTGCTAACACTCGGTCAAAACCAAAGCGCTTTGATAACAATGGGTGTAGATGAATGAGATTGTAATCACCGGAAGCTCTGGCGTAACGACGGCCAAGATCTTCACCCAGTTCCCAGAACACCGGTTGTTGCCAATCCATATCGGAACCCTTGGGTGGCCGAGCCCGGCGGCCTGGCTTGTCCATGCGGTACAGGTAAACAGAAGACGCTTCCCACACCAACGCTTCACCGTTGTATATCTTGGAGACTAATTCAAACTCCAGTCCAGAATCAGTTTCACGACTAGCACCAACAGAACAATCAATATCCAGACACTCATCTACTGCAACGGCCCGATAGCAACGGATCTGGTTGCGTAAATGGATCAGCCCTAATAACGGGAAGGTAATCGCGTCATGAGTAAAGATAGTGGCATGCAATCGAAACGCCGCGACATACAGATAGGTGGGAGGCAGGAATTGTCCATCAAACGCATAGCCGCACACGTCAGCATACTCTGCTACTTTAACCGCAGATAACTGTACTTGACGGGCACTCACCTGAAGATGTGGCAAAGGCTGCTGATCCCAGCCTGGCTTGCGCCCAAAGAAAATCTTGCGATATAAGGAAAACAACGAGGGCATTGCCCGCAATTCCAAACAGGATTCCATCACCAACGTCTACCACTCCTATTTCACACAGATGAGTATTATAACCATACTTTGCTTCAGGTCTTAGTACGAATTCACGTTCAGCAACGGTAACCAGTGCCAATGATCTTTGAGTATGAGACACTATGCACTTTCCACACCCTAAGTTATTCCGTCGTGCAGGACAAGAACTTCGATAAACTGGCGCAAAAATTTGCCCATAACATTTACGGCACCACCAAAGGTGATATCCGGATGGCAGTGCTTTGGCGTGATTTGCAGGAGCAACTACCATTATTGGGCCAAAAGCCCCTGCGTATTCTGGATGCTGGCGGCGGCTTTGGTTATTTCAGTTTGAAGCTCGCACAGCTGGGTCATCAGGTAGTGCTATGTGATATCTCAGAAGCGATGTTACAGCAAGCACAGCAATTGATTGATGCAGAGCCATCCGCTGTGGATATTTCACTGGTTCACGCGCCCATTCAAGAGTTGAAAGCGGAAGAGCTGGGCCAGTTTGATCTCATTCTCTGTCATGCTGTCGCTGAATGGCTAGCGGACGCCAAGGATACCTTGCAACAATTGCTGACGCTGTTGCAACCCAGCGGTTTGTTCTCGCTGATGTTTTACAACAAGGAAGCGATGCGCTTCCATGCACTCACCGCCGGTAATTTTGACTATGTGCGCAACGGCCTTAAATCCAAAAAGAAAAATCGTCTGAGCCCAGAACATCCGCTGGAAATCCCGACGGTCCGGCAATGGTTCGATGAGTGGTCATTGACGTTACGGTGCGCATCCGGTGTGCGTGTCATTCACGACTATATGAACAAACGGATGCCTGATAACTATGATGAACGCCAGTTGATCGATATTGAACTCGAATACTCCCGGCGTGAACCTTATCTGTCGTTAGGACGTTATATCCATTTTATCGGCCACAAACACTGATTAGTTTGCACTAATATCGCATGGTTGCTGCCAGCAATTACGTATGTTAGCGCCTACCTGTCGCAGATACTGCAGCAAGCTGCGATCTCCGGCAAGATGACCGCTACCAACGGCCACAAACAGTGGCTGCGATTGCTGTGCTAACAGTTGCTGCAAACGCTCAGCCATCTGGCGATTACGCTGCCAGAGCATTTTGTCCAGCATCTGGTCTCCACCTTCGGTTTCCAGCTGTTGGCGCATTAATTTAGCAATGGTGGCTTCATCACCACGGCGCCAGGCATCTACCAAAGCCTGAATATCCGTATCCGGAGCTTCAATACTGTCTCTGACCATTGCCCACTGAATATCCATATCAAAACTAGACAACATCGCCAGTTGGCTGCGAGTACTCTCTAATTCCAACAACGGCCGCGCACCATTAAGAGTCAATAGTTGCTGCTCAACACCAAATTGGGGCGACAACCCCATTTGAGTAAAACGCAACATACTGATTTGAATTGATTGTAGCCAAGGTGAAAACTGCGCAAGCTGCTGACAGATCCCTAATGGCTGACAGTATGCATCCAATAGCTTGCGGGTCGGGGCATCAGCCTCAGCAGGTTGCATCCCATATTGCGCAACCCATTGAGAGATTTTGGGATCACGAACATCAGCCTCAAGTACCAACGCAGAGGATTGCTGAAAGGCGCGCATTATCGGTGGTGGCAGCGGGTAAAAGTTGGCCTTCCCCACATGAAAAGAACCCAGAATCCAAGCCGTCTTTCCCTGTAACTCCACTTGGTAAAATAATGGCGTCAAAGGCGGTGCAGCGGCATACGCTGTGTTCAAAAATAGGGCAAAACCCCATAGCAATCCTATCCAGCGGCTTGTTGACACCATTGGGGTTCCTTATAATTCCCATAAATTTACTAAAGGGATCCGTTATGCCATATACCAAGGTCATAGCGCAACTGAAGACCAACTTGCAGCTCGCTTACCGGCAGGCAGTAGATGCTGATAACGGTCTTGATCAGCTGCAACAACAAGGGCATGCAAAATTTGCCCAGATTTTCACTGATGAACAGGGATTTAGCACCTCCAGTACGCGTTTTTTACCCTATGTACAGGAATTGGCTGAAGCGGTGGCAGAACTGGAAGAGGACAAAGCACCGTCTCAGGACGATCTGGAACATGTGGTCAAGCAACTCGCCATTTTATTGCAAACATTGTCCTTGTTTAAGGAACAGCGTCGTCAGTAATTACTTAGGCCATTTTTGAAGCCGTTCGCCAAGTGCCACTGTTTTTCACTGAAATGCTAAAAGTAACCGCGCCCGGTGCAATGACGGTTATCCGAGCCTTTGAGCGAATATTTGCGCTAATCCGGCATAATCACAGACGAGTGTTGGTGTACTAGCAAAGAAACAGGCAAAACTCATCTTTTGATGAATTTTGCCTGTTACAGAGATGAATTGCGGTTTGCCCGAGGCAATTACAATTTGGGAGCGACGGTTTTATTAAACCAGTCTTTGAGCATACCTTCTTCATATCTGAAGGTCGTATTATCGTTGGCGTAGATACGATTCATAAACATAAGATCATGCAATTTCTCAGATCCCACCATAATCACCTGATCACCATCCAGCACCCGGTAAGTGAAGTTAATTTGTGGTGGATAGATATCTTTGACAACACGAATTTCACTGACGGCGGCTTTACCAAAGGTCGGACGTAAATCCCCGGCCAAATCGACATCAGTCACCACTAACTCAAGCTTTTCTTTATCTTTCATAACTTTGCTTGAAGCCTGATCAAGTGCCTTAGTCAAACTTTCAAACATTCGTTGTTGAAACCGTTTCTGCAGTTCTGAAGCCGTGCGTATATCGCGATACTTATCCGGGTTCTGCCATTCAATTTTAACTTTTCCAACAGTCGTTATCGGGTTCGCCGCAGCCGCGTCAGCCGCTTCTTCTGTTGCGACAGCACAACCGGTACTCATAACACCGAGCATGCCTGCAAATAACAGATAGCCAATTTTCATGTTTGCCTCCTTGTCGGCAGCAGGAGATCGCCGCAGATCGTCGATCTAACGAGAACCCGGTGACCCTCTGATGTTACGAATTACTCAAAACTTATTCCAAAAGATTGGATATTACATTTAACCCCTAGTTCCAAGATTAAGTAAACTTTATCATTTTTTACAGCGTTCCTTGCGTATACTTATCTGGAGAAGCTTCTGTGAAACTATCCGCACCGATTATTTTGACCATTGCGCTCTTTGCTGCATTTGCCAGTGCAATTTTCTGGATTAACCAAAATTCCCAGGAAACGATCCCCGACACCTGGACCGCATTTGTCTATCACCACGGTTTTGGTTCAGCTAACTATCTCAAAAAGGAAGGATTTACGAGCTATCAACAATGTCGGGAATACGCGACAACTCAATCAGCGAAATATGAAAATTCGCCTTGGGAATGTGGAGGTGGTTGTCGCTTTGATTCTCGACGCCAGGGATATGTGTGCGAAGAGATGCGCAATCACTGATGGCGGCGCTTAAGATAAAGACAGCATGTTTCCTAACGACCGCTGGCACCATTCATATTAGTTAAACCAAGCGAAGTGACGCAGTTACAAGACGTCCACAGCAAAAATGGAAAATTCACTTTCATTAGCCTGCGCCTTGTGGCAAGTTAACATGGCTATAACAATATCTACGGAAAGAAAAGAGAAGAGAGTATAAAAATGAATAAAACTGAACTCATTGCCAACATGGCAGAGAAAGCTGAACTTACAAAAGCTGAAGCCACTCTGGCACTTAAGTCCTTAGAATCTGCAGTAACAGAAGCACTCAAAGCCGGTGATAAAGTATCTATTGTGGGGTTTGGCTCTTTTGAAACATCAACTCGCGCTGCCAGAACAGGTCGTAATCCTCTGACAGGTCAGGAAATTCAAATTGCTGAAGCCACTGTGCCTAAATTCAAAGCTGGCAAAGCATTAAAAGACAGCGTGAACTGAAATTCAGTTTGCCAATAAAAACGCCTCTTTATGAGGCGTTTTTATTAGGTTAGCCATCAATCATACTGCACCAATTCTGTGCATATGGTGCCAAATTGATGCACACAATTGTTCGTATATACGGCATGAATTCGTTAAGTTTATGTAAAAAATAAAGATTTACTTTTGGCACGGCTTTAGCTCTACACTCCACGGATTTACTCAACAAAATGAAAAGCCGACGTTCCGGCCAATTTCCGGATCTCCGGCAACTTTAAAAAAGGGAAAAGGGGATGAGAATGAAAAAAACACTGCTGTCGTTGGGAACACTAGCTGGTCTAATGTTAATCGCACCAATGAGTCAGGCAACCGTAACCGGAAATATCGGTGCTACCTCAAACTATTTGTGGCGTGGTGTTACTCAGACTGCTAATGGTGCAGCCGTACAGGGTGGCATTGATTACGCTCACGAGTCTGGTTTTTACATCGGTACTTGGGGTTCTAACGTCGACTTTGGTGATGATGGCGACACCACTTACGAGATGGACATCTATGGCGGCTTCTCAAATTCCATCAATGATGACTGGAGCTACGATGTTGGTTATCTGTACTACGGATATCCAGACGCTTCCGGTTCCATCGATTTTGGTGAACTCTACGGCTCACTGACCTGGAAATGGTTGGAATTCGGTGTGGCTAAATTCGTTACCGCTGGTAGCGATGTTGCTGCCGATGGCCTGGATGACAAAGATTACACTTACTACCACGTTGCTGCCAGCTACCCTCTGGCTGACAGTATTACACTGGGCGCTTATTACGCTTACTCTACCGGTGACGTTATCACCAGCTGGTATGGTGTAGATAACTACTCTGAATACAACGTATCTGTCACCAAAGATACCAGTATCGGCGCCGTGTCCTTCAAATTAGCAGATACCGATCTGCCAGGCGACGATGTCAAATTCGTACTGGGTTATACTTACGAATTTGAATTCTAATATTTTCAATGAATTAAAATAAAAACGACGATAAATAATAATAACAATTTAATGAGATCAAGGTGCTGCCAGGAAGGCCACTTTTATGATCTTTGATAGACTTTCAGCCGTGCCTGAATCTTGACCCGTCATCCGCTATGCGGATGGCGGGTTTTGTTCTATATCGCCAGTAAAAGAGATTGTCGCCTAGTGATCAACGGACTCGGCCTTCAACAGAGGTTCGATATGCTGTTGATAAAATGCTGCGGCTGGCATCGGTTTGCAGTAGATATAACCCTGTAACAGATAACAGCCATGATCTCGGCAAAAATTGGCCTGAGCTTCAGTTTCCACACCTTCAGCCACCGACATCACATCAAAGCCGTTAGCAAAGTTAATCAATGCCGCCAACAACCGTCTGGAGCGCTCATCTTGCTCAATACCACAAACAAAACTTTTATCAATTTTCAGGATATTGATCGGAAAGTCTTTAATATGCTCCAATGATGAAAAGCCAGTACCGAAATCATCCAGCGACAATGTCACCCCCATTGCCGCAACCTGTTCCAGTACTTTTGCGAGTTTTGCAGGTTCTTCAATCAACGCGTTTTCAGTAATCTCCAACTCCAATAACGCTGGCGCTAACCCACTCTCAGCGATCGCGTACTGCACCTGCGCTAATAACTTATCGCGCAGATTTTGTGAGGCCGATAAATTCACGGCAACGGTCAGCTTGCGCGCAGTCCCCTGCAAAAGTTGTTGCCACTGCTGTGTTTGCTTGCAAGCCGTTAGCAATACCCATTCACAAATAGCATCCATCATCCCTAGTGCTTCGGCGACAGGTAAAAAGCAATCCGGAGCTATCAGGCCATCCTGCGGATGTTGCCAGCGTATCAGCGCTTCCATGCCTTCCAGTTCACCACTGCCAGCATTAAATTTCCCCTGATAAAATAATTGAAACTGCTGTTGCTCCAGCGCTGACCGTAAGCCGGTTGCGATATAGTGACGTTGGCGAACAGCGGCATCTAATGCTTCTGAATAAAATTGCAGTTGGCTGCGGCCCAATTGTTTGGCTTTATGAAGTGCAATATCGGCACACTTAAGCAGTTGATAACTGTCGGAAGCTTTATCGCCATAACTGGCGATACCGGCACATGCCCCAATAAATAACGGTTGTTTATCGATATAAAACACCGGACGCAAAACGTCTAACAGCTCATTCGCCAATTGCGCTGCACCGTGTAACACTTCGATACCGGATAACAACACCACAAACTCGTCACCGCCAATTCGAGCCAATTGATATTGCGCAGGGACCATCTGCTGTAACCGCTCGGCTACTTGGACTAATAAACGATCCCCCATCTGATGCCCGTGGGTATCATTAACTTCTTTGAAATCGTCCAGATCTAACAAGATTAACGCGAGTTCAGTATTGCGGGTACGGGCATTGGCCAACTGTTGACTCAGACTAATCTCAAATCCGTAACGATTGAGCAATTCGGTCAAAGAGTCATGTTCAGCCAGATCACGCAAACGCTCATGGGTTCTTTGCAGTGCTCGGCTCATGCTGGCACGTTGTTTCGCTAGACGAATGGCACGAGTTAACCTTCGGGTGTTTACCTCATCTTTCAACAAGAAGTCCTGAGCGCCCATCTCGATACAACGGTCAGCGAGATTTTCATCCTCATAGCGGGAAATCATCACAACTGCCGTGGTATCGCTTACGGCGGCATGCAGATTGTGTAACAGCGCCAAGCCATCAGCATCTGGTAACCGATAGTCCAGAAGGATGCCGTCAAAGCGTTGTTGACGAACGCAGGCTAAACCCTCTCGGGCGCAGTTAGCTTCAACAACACTGAAGTGGGTATCTGAACCAGCGAGCGCTCTGACAATGGCAGTTCTGTCGATTTCATCGTCATCAATCAGCAACAGGTCCATAGTCATCACCTCCCGTCTCACATGGCAATACCACAATCCGCCAATAATTTTCCAACATATTGAAAATACTTAAAAACTCATCTTTAATGTGGTGTTTTACCATGTAGCCGGCCACATGATGTTCATATGCCGCGACCTTATCTTCATCTGCCGCTGAGGTGGTCAGCACAAAAACCACTGACTGCGACAGCCCCTTCTCATGACGCAATTCTTCAAGAAACTCTATGCCATTCATTCGTGGCATATTGAGATCCAGCAAAATCAGGTAAGGACACTTCACTCGTTGCTGGCGCAGCAACTCAAGCGCTTCGACACCATCCCGTGCGCGGACTAATGGATTGAGTAAGCGCAATTGCGTCATCGCCCGCGCCACCGCCATATGATCAATATCGTCGTCATCAATTAGCAGGATAGAAACGTCTTTATATGGCAAAGTGGTCATTGGTGCGCCTTCATCACCTTGGGCCAGGTAAAGTAAAATCGGCACCCGCGCCCCTCGGATTTGAGCCAGACTCGGCCACCAACGCCCTCTACGCACTTCTTCACTAGAGATAGGCCTAATCCACTCCCTTCCACCTCATCCCGAGGACGTAATGTCTGAAAAATTGCAAAAGCCTTATCGTGAAACTCTGGCAAAATTCCCGGGCCATCATCTTCTACGCAAAAGCAAAACTGCTGTTCACGTTCTTCGCAACTTACCTTGATCACACCTTGGTGTTTATCGTGATGCTTAATAGCATTGCTAAACAGATTGCGGAAAATTAGCTCAAGCGGCACTCTGGCAGTGACAATGTCCGGCATACTTGTCGTCATCTCCAAGTGAAAATCCGGTTGCAAATTCACCAAAGAAAACACTTCCTGCACCAATTTAGCCGTATCGGTCGCAGCTAGCTGCACATCTTTTCTGCCTACGCGTGAGAATGCTAACAACCCCTCAAGCAACAACTCCATTCGCTGCACCCGACTGCGGATCAACTGCAAGTATTTCTGAACTGAATCACTGGCATTGTCAGCCAAATCCTCTGTCAGCCAGTCAGAGAGCTGCTCAATTCCTCTAAGGGGTGATTTGAGATCGTGAGAAGCGATATAAGCAAAACTGTCCAGCTCCTTATTTATTCGCTCTAATTCTGCGGTATGGCGCGATTTTTCGAGCTCAGCTTGTTTCCTGATGGAAATGTCATTGATAGTGGCTAACACTGCGGCACCATCACTGAACATGATGGGAGTCAGGCCGATTTCAACCGCAATTAATCCACCATCACTACTCTGCCCGTAAAGGTCATCCCGGCGCGACATGTTCTTGGCGATAGGCTGTTGAAAATACTCCGCCATGTAGTAACTATGCTGACCTCGTTGCGCTTCTGGTAACAGCATATTGATGCTTTGCCCTAACATTTCTTCGCGCGAATACTTGAATAGCTGTTCTGCATGGGCATTAACCAAGGTAATGAAGCCTTCTTGATTGACTATTATCAACGCGGAAGGTGAAGCTTCTATCACTAGACGGAAGCGCTCTTCGTTTGCCAACAACTCGCGCGAAAACTGCATTTCCTTGAAGCGGGCTTTGCTGTTATGCAATAGGAAATAAAACAGCAATACCCAAAACACACCGCCAAAAGCTATTAACAACGCACGTTGAAGCGATTCCGTGGAAGAGATAAAACTACTACTGCTACGTGTCACCAATGTCCACTGATGACCGCCAATATCTAACGGAACTTCACTGTGATAGAAAACCTCTGTTGGTCGTTGCCGACTGTGAAACATCAGCGAACTGTCATCATTTGGAAACCCGTCGTAAATCTCTAATTGCAATGCAGAGAAATGGTCGCCGGCAATGCCATCCATCAGATTATTCATTCGAAATGGCGCATAGATCATTCCCTGCGCGATACGCTGGCCATTGTCTGCTACTTGATATAATGGCAGGTACATGACAAATCCGGATTGCTGATCCTGACCCGTTTCCTGCACTAGGGTAATTTTTCCGGAAATGGAGGGTTCGCCGGTCGCTATGGCACGATCGATAGCGTTACGCCTCACCGGCTCAGCATACATGTCGTAACCTAAAGCGCGGCGATTACGCCAATCAAACGGCTCCAGATAGATAATGACGAGGTAGCGTGGTCGCGCGCCAGAGGGATAGACCTCATAATCGGACACCCCTTCTGTATGCGCGGCAGCTTCTATCCCCTGAATTTCGCCCTGTGTAATGAATTGACTGTACCCCAACCCTTGAATACCAGGATAAAACTCATTAAGACGAGCATTAAGCACGTAATGGTGCCATTCCTCACGGGTGACACCATTACTCGAAGACATAAATAGCCCTAGCCCGCCCCGTAACACCTGCTCATAGGTGCGCATACGCTCGCTGATGGCATTTTTTAATAGCCGGGTTTGAAACTCAAAGCGTTCCTGTCCACGTTGTTCAATATAAAAATTAAACAGGTAGCCGCCGATCAGAATGAACACCAACGCAAAAGCCATCACCAGCCATACCGACAGTGGAATAGAGAACTCCGGAAATTCCTGTTCCAATTTTTGGGGATCCGTAATTGCGTAATCCTTTACCATGCGCAGCTATCATCCTTTAGGGAGCAACAGATCAAGTCTGGTAGTTAACTAAAAAAAATCAAGATTTCACACAGTTGAGAACTGACGTTCACCGGCCAATGGCAGTAGATTCACAAATTGCTGGCACGATCGCACTTTAGTATTCATCGCATTGCTAAATTAGCATCAAAAGGAAAACAGTGATTGCCAGAGAGCAATAAAAATCTTTTGCTGTACCGATGAAATTTTTTTGCTTTGCAGCCGCATGATTTTTGGCTAGAAATCTCACATATATCAGTCATACAGGAGTTCTTTATGGCCCATATAGTTGATGTAGTGCCCGACGATGCAGAAATCGAAGCAATGACCGTCCCTAAAAACCGTCAGGCAGAAAGAGTGCTTAAGCACCGGCGCGAAGTGAAACGCCGTCTTGAGGATTATCTGGAACGAATGCAGTTGCGCAAAGCGCTAGGGCTGGATGACGACGAAGAATTTTAACAAAACAGGGCATCAGCCCTGTTTTCCTTTCAAATTGTGATTTTGCTGAGTCAGCAGCATCTCTGCTTTAGCACCTAGGTACACATACAGCCCCAGAGCAATCAGCAAGCCCACAACCGCCAGCATCATCATAATCGCCCCCTGAATATACTGCACTTCACCTAACGATGCTTTAAACATAGTGAGCAATGCTTCGATTGAGATCGCAATCAAGATGGTGGAGACAAAGCGCGTGATCGTCCGGCGTGTCGAGCTATGACGGAAAATATCTTTATGCATCAGCACCTCTTCTTCAAGAATGGTTTTGCCCAAATCGAAGACTGCCAACGCCAGGGTGATGAAAATGATGATACCGAATGGTTTAAGTGAATCATGTTGTAAATCAGCCTCTAACGTCAATAAGTGCCAGATATCTCGGGCAGCAATTAACATTAACACCGCTACGATAATAAATAGCCCCAGCACCAAGAGTGCATAAACTGCTTTGAATAATGGGGTGACCTTACGTCTGGTACTGTCACCCATCATGAATTCAATCAACCGTGTCAGATTGATATCAACCACCACATAGCCCTTTTGTCCGGAGGACAATGTCAGTGCCAGCGATGCAGAGAGGCACAATAAACCAGAAGCATTTGATAAATATGGCTGAGTAATTTGAACGCCGGTTTTGTCTCTGACATTCAGATAGTAAGGACGTTGACTACGATCTGGGCTCTCGCCAACCGACAATAACTTCACTTGTTGGTTGACCAATGCCAGATTAGGACTGATCTGGCGCCCGGCTTTATCGAGCAAGTACATCAGTTCTACAAACGGATAACGTGCCGCCACCTCACTGAAAATCTTGATGGCTTTGCCAGTGTCTTCAAACAACTGAGTATCGGACATTCCTGTCAGTATCGATTCCAACAGTTCATGTACCAGCGGCTCATATTCATGGTAACGCTCTATCACACTGAGGTAGCTCATGCTTGCCATCATCTGGTCCTTGCAACCCAAACCTCATAAACATTAAGCAGCTTTAATGCCAATAATAAAAATCATTTAAATCAATACATTAAAAATAATTATTCTCATTTATTTGACACAATGTTAAGCAGGCGCACCAAAAGTAAGCAGGAGTGATTAGATTCCACCCTCTATATTCTTAACGTTAATTTAACATTTAACAGATCGGCATGCGCGGCGGAAAACATTCAACATGTTGTTATTTTGACAAAAAATATTATTTTGACGTTTTACACACTGTAGCTACCTCAATTTTAAATTAAACAAAAAATATACTATTTTTTAATTGATTTTTAACTTTATATTAATTATTCATTACATTCAGTTGTAAAAACTGAATAACTATGACCCTGAGGAAGGATCCTTTCCAATGAAGATAAAAGCTCTATCGGCAGCATTGATCGCTGCCAGCATGTTATCCCCCGTGGCATTTGCTGCGTCGGTAATTCACGTGGCACCAGGCTCAGCTAAAGCGAAATCACTGGCACCCTCGGCTACCCCGGGTAAAGCACTGGGACTATCTGATAGCCAAAGTTTTAAAGGCAGTCAGGTAGCCGTCGGCAAGTTAACAAAATCAAGAATCCGCCAGTTCTACAAAGGCATTGAGGTTTTTGGAGTCTCCATGGCGGCAGATGTCAGCCCTATGGGGGTTTACTCCAATTTCTCTGGGAAGTATGTCAAAGGGTTGGACGCAGAGGTGACCGATGTAACACCCGCATTCAATGACCAACAGGCCATTGCACTGGCACTTAAAGCGAACCATCTTGATACTGCGGAACGCAACACTGCCAAATTGTATATCTGGTTGGACGACACACAACAAGCCCACTTGGCTTACCTGGTTGATGTATTTGTGGCTGCGCCAACACCCAGTCGCCCGATGACCGTTATTGATGCGAAAAGTGGTGCCGTGCTGAAACAATGGCAGCAACTGACGTTTGCACAACAGGCAACCGGTCCTGGTGGTAATGAGAAAACCGGAGAATACTTTTACGGTACAGACTATGGCTATCTGGTTGTTAACGATAGCTGCCAGATGGATAACACTAACGTCACCACGCTGAACATGAACAACCGCACTAGCGGCAGTGGCACCGTAGTGCAGTTTACTTGTCCAGACAATCCGGAAAATTATATCAATGGCGCCTACTCCGCCGAAAACGATGCGCACTATTTTGGTGGTGTGATCTTTGATATGTATTCCGACTGGTTCAATACCTCACCATTGACCTTTAAACTGCAGATGCGGGTGCATTATGGCCGTAACTATGAAAATGCATTCTGGGATGGTACCGGGATGACTTTCGGTGACGGCGCTACGACCTTCTATCCACTGGTCAGCCTCGACGTGTCTGCACATGAAGTCTCCCACGGCTTTACTGAGCAGAACTCCAACCTGACCTATTCTGGCGAAAGCGGCGGTATTAACGAAGCCTTCTCCGATATGGCCGGTGAAGCCGCCGAATTTTATATGAAAGGCGGTAATGACTGGATGGTAGGTGCAGAGATTTTCAAAGGCACTGGCGCATTACGCTACATGGATCAGCCAAGTCGTGATGGAACCTCCATCGACAGCGCTAATGATTATTATGATGGACTGGACGTGCATTA
This sequence comes from Shewanella sp. A32, assembly GCF_029167175.1. NCBI lineage: Bacteria > Pseudomonadati > Pseudomonadota > Gammaproteobacteria > Alteromonadales > Shewanellaceae > Shewanella > Shewanella sp. A32. The sequence goes on along the minus strand of NZ_JARFTS010000012.1, from coordinate 57,661 downwards.
CAGCTCTGGGGTGTTTAACCGCGCGTTTTACCTGTTAGCCACCACCTCCGGCTGGGATACCCAAAAGGCTTTTGAGGTTTTTGTAAAAGCGAACCAGCTATATTGGAATGCCGATTCTGGCTTTGATGATGCAGCATGTGGTGTGGCACAGGCAGCTACCGATTTGGGCTACAGCGTCAGCGATGTAGAAACCGCGTTCACCGGCGTTGATGTTGATGCTAGCTGCGCCGCCACAACTCCCCCACCACCTGCAACCACCGGAGAGCTGATCAAAGGGCAACCTGTGACCGATATTTCCGGCGCGAGTGGTTCTGAACAGAAATGGACCTTTGCAGTTCCTGCCGGTGTCAAAACCCTCACGATTGCAACCAGTGGCGGTACCGGCGATGTGGATCTTTACGTGAAGTATGGCAGTGAACCCACCACCAGCAGTTACGACTGCCGACCATACCGCAGTGGTAATAATGAAAGCTGTACCTTCAGACGCCCAAGTGCTGGCACCTTCTACATTATGTTGAAAGGCTATGCCGCATATTCCGGCGTAACCCTGACTGGCTCATACTAATCTCAGCGCCATCAGCATCAAAAAGGGCAGCCTAAGCTGCCCTTTTTCATTGGACACGCTGTCCCGTCCATTATTGTGCTCTAGCCGCAGCCAATGCCTTCTGCTTTTTAAAGTACTCTCTGGTCAGGCGGAACACCACCGGACTCAAGAGTAACAAGGCAATCAAGTTAGGTAATGCCATCATCGCATTCAGGGTATCCGCCAACAACCAGATAAAATCCAGTTTAGCGATAGCGCCAATAGGAACCACCAAGGTAAAAATTAACCGGAAAGGCTTTATCGCTTTCACACCAAACAAAAACTGCACACATTTTTCGCTGTAAAAACTCCAGCCAAGAATGGTGGTAAACGCAAAAATTGCCAGGGCGATCGCCACCACATAGTTCCCGATTGGAAAGGCGTGACTAAATGCGTAAGAGGTTAATGCCGCACCATTTTCACCAGAACTCCAGGCCCCAGAGACCACAATCGACAAGCCCGTAATAGAACAAACAACGATGGTATCAATAAAGGTACCCAGCATTGCCACTAATCCTTGCGTGACGGGATTATTGGTCTGTGCGGCTGCGTGAGCGATTGGGGCACTACCAAGACCAGCTTCGTTAGAAAAAACACCACGAGCGACACCATAACGGATCGCCGCCCATACGGCAGCACCAGCAAAACCACCTTGTGCGGCAGTAGGCGTAAAGGCACTTTTAACGACTAACATAAACGCGGCTGGAATGTCATCAATATAAACAATCAGCACTGCTAAACCACATACGATGTAGAAAACGGTCATCAGCGGTACTAATTTACCGGCAACATCCGCAATACGCTTGATGCCACCCATTAATACTGCGCCGACCAGAATCATCATGACGATACCAGTAAGCCAAGGGGCAACACCAAAGTTCGCCGACAAGGCATCAGCTACTGAGTTGGCCTGCACGGTATTACCAATACCAAATCCTGCGAAGGCGCCAAAAAATGCGAATAAGGTGCCAAGCCAGGTCCACTTACTGCCCAGACCATTTTTGATGTAATACATCGGACCACCAATGTGGTTACCGTGTTCATCTTCTTCACGATATTTAACGGCGAGTACAGCCTCAGAGAATTTGGTTGCCATACCGACCAGCGCGGTACACCACATCCAGAACAGCGCCCCTGGGCCACCGACAGCAATCGCCGTAGCGACCCCGGCGATATTACCCGTACCAATAGTCGCAGACAGTGACGTCATCAGCGCATTAAATGGACTAATCTGGCCTTTAACATCTTCGTCCTTTTCAGGAATACGACCGGACCAGAGCAATCTGAAACCGCGACCTAATTTGGTCAGCTGCATGAGTTTCAGACCAAGTGACAGGTACAAACCTACACCGAGGATCATGACCAGCATGGGAACGCCCCATACCAGGGAGTTAACTTGATTAACTATAGAGACTATAACTTCCATCCAAACCTCATTTCATTGTTATTTTTATAGACGTTATGCGCTCGATGAATCTTATTGTTCATCTTCAGGCACAATGAAGCCTCAGGTTACAACGAATGGTTTACAATTGGAAATAGTCAATAACACCGCGAGTGTTCTGTAAGGCGATATTTGAATCTGCTAGTTTTGCGGACAGCGTGATTGGCGTTGTTGCCAGTGGGGCAACAGCTGCACCAACATCACCGACATCACAATCAACACTACGCCCATCTTCGACAACAAATTGAGGTGTGAAGACGCAAAGCTGTTCTGCCACCAGCCAAGTTGCACGACTAAATCAGTTGCCAGAAAACTCAGCACCGGCGTCAGCGTCATTAACGCCCCGACTTGCGCAGCGGGCCAGTATTTCATTGCCTGACCAAAGCAGCCATATGCCACTAAGGTGCTGACAGCACAGAAAATGGCAATCCACCACTGATCGCTGCTCATTACCATAAACGGCTGCAGATGCGCGAACGGCAATAACACCGGCACAGAAAAACCGTAGATAAAGAGCAACACATTCACCGGAGACAAACGCTGACCAAGGGATTTCTGTAGTAAGGCATAGCTTACCCAGCTAATCACCGAAAGCTGCACGATAGCCACCCCCAGCAGCACTTTTCCGCCACCGCTGGCACCTGCCAAAAACGGATTAAAGAACAACAGCATGCCAACAGCAAGCGCGGAGAAACAGAGTAACTGTATCCGAGAGAAACGCTCACCGAAAAACAGTACGCCACCTAATGCCAGGAAAAATGAAGAAGTCTGGAAATTCAGTTGTACTGTCCCTGGCGCCAGATACTTAAGCGCCAGCACAAAGGTGACATAATTGCCTATCAGCAGCAATGCCGCCAGCCCCAATTTGACCCAGTCGCGGCGTCGTAACCGAGTAAATTCGGCAAGTCCGCCCATCCACCACTGTTGCAATAATGTCACCACAAAAGCGACGCCAAAGCGGAACCAGGTCAAAGTGACAGGATCAATAAACTCCGCAGACAATTTCAGGGCGATAGGCATTACCCCCCAGAAAATGACCGTGGTGGACATAAATATCAACCCTAGACGGGCAGCACTGGCAGACAAGGGAAACTCCGGAACAACTTAGGCACAACTGCAGGGAGGGATTCGCGAACAGCGACAGTGCCGGACGGCCATATTTTGCCAAAGCAATGGCATCACGCCAAGCGCTATTGTCTAGGGAGTAAATGTTTTCAGTGTAAAAATTCAGCTCAACCAGGTCAGTGTCGGCAGCGCACTGAGATCCACTTTATCCCCCATGTTGGCGATCACAACCTGCGGCGAAGGATCCGCCTGGCGCAATACCTGCTGGAAGGTTTCCTGGGCCTGGGGTTCACCATGCACCAATATCACTGGTGGCGTCTGTTTAAAATGCCGATACCAACCGAGCAATTCCTGCTGATCGGCATGAGCCGACAGACCACCAACGGTGTGGATCAGGGCATTTACTGGCACCGTGTTGCCATGCACCGTCAGTTCCGTAGCACCGTCTACCAGCAACCGACCAGGCGTACCAAGTGCCTGGAAGCCACAGATAATAATGTCGCATTCTGGCCGGAACAGATTGTGTGCCAGATGACTGCGAATACGTCCGCCATTGCACATGCCACTACCGGCGATGATGATCAGCCCTCGATGAATTTCATTCAATGCCATCGATTCTTCAGTGCTTTGCACAAACTGCACGTTGCTCAGCAGTGGGTGGTTACCGGGTTGAAGTTGCACTAATCGCCGAAAATCATCATCCATTAACGGGTAATTACGCACATACACTTTGGTTGCTTCGATAGCCATCGGGCTGTCGAGACAGATTTGCCAGCGGCCCAAATCCCATTCTTTGGCATAGAGGTGAAACAGATACAACAGCTCTTGCGAGCGCCCGACGGAAAACGCTGGAATTAAAATATTGCCATGACTCTCACTGATGGCTTTAGCAAAAATGGCTTTCAGCTCTTCGAGCGTATCTTCCCAACTACGGTGACAACGATCGCCATAAGTGCTTTCCATTAGCACTAAATCAGCCTCATCTATCAGGCTTGGGTCCTGTAATAGTGGCATGCCAGCACGGCCAAGATCGCCACTGAACACAATTTTTTTCTGTTGCTTCCCATCATTCAGCCACAGTTCCAGCATCGCTGAGCCAAGGATATGCCCGGCATCGCGATAACACACTTTCACCCCTGGGATGGGCTCAAATGACACATCATATTCCAGTGGCACAAAATGCTGCATGACAGCTTCGACATCCGCTTCGGTATATAGCGGCTCCAATACAGGCAAATCATCCTTTTCACGCTTTTCATTGTCATGTTCAACTTTCCGCTGCTGCAGCGATGCGGCATCTCGCAACATGAAGGCGCAGAGTTCTGCGGTGGCTTTATGGGTATAAATGGGACCGTCGTACCCTCGCTTCATCAACAAGGGTAAACGACCAGAGTGATCGATGTGGGCATGGCTGAGCAACACCGCACCAAGGGTTTTCGGGTTAAAAGAGAATGGCTCATGATTACGCAATTCATCTTTTTTCCCGCCTTGGATCAAACCGCAATCCAGCAGTAGTTGCACGCCATTCAGTTCCACCAGGTGGCAGGAACCGGTAACTTCGCCGGTAGCTCCCAGGCATTGCAGCGTCATGGTCATAACACAATCTCCGCCAGTGCTCCTGTGTTAATCCTAAGCCCAATTGCGGCAAAATGCCTGTTTTATGCCGACTTTTTACTTTTCCGGTAACGCAAACGAGATGATAAATGTCAGCAATAACAGACCACTGCTGAACCACAAACACGCATTCAACCCATATTGCTGATACAACAAACCGGAAAGCACGGTACCCAGCAAACGCCCGGCCGCATTCGCCATGTAGTAGAAGCCGACATCCAGCGACACGCCATCTTCACTGGCGTAATGCACAATCAGAAAACTGTGCAGCGAGGAGTTCACCGCAAACACCGCACCGAATAGCCACAAGCCCCCGAGTAACCACCAGTGAGGGTCGCCGCCGGATTGCAACGTCAGCGCAATCATCGCGGGTAACGCCATCAACAATGCCACCCAGCCCACCGCCGCAGTACGGCCTGGAATGTTTTCGGCCGAGCCTTTCACGGCTCCCGTCAGCATCGGAGCCAACGCCTGTACGATGCCATAAGCGATGACCCAGCTCGCCAGAAAAGAGCCGACTAGCCAGTTATCCCAACCCAGATAACTACTGAGATAAACCGGCACCGCCACCACAAACCACACATCACGGGACGCAAATAAACACAAGCGTGCCGCAGACAGGATATTCACCGGGCGACTTTTTGAAAAAATATCGCGAAATTTTGGCTTGTTCTTCGCCTTGCCCAAATCCTGCCGCAATAAGATCAGCGACATCTGCCAGACAACCAGCAGCGCCAGCGTCATCACCATCACGGCACCTTCAAAACCCAGCAACGTCAGCAGTGCGCCGCCGAGAAAAAAGCCTACGCCCTTGAGCGTGTTCTTCGAGCCAGTCAACAGCGCCACATAACGATAAAGCCGGCCTTGAGCATCTGCGCCAGACACTAGTGTTTTTACCGCACTCTTGGCACTCATTTTATTGAGATCTTTGGCAATGCCTGACATGGCCTGTGCCAGCATCACCCAAGGTACAGTCAACCAGGCAGCAGGCACCAGTAACATCGCCAGTGAAATGATCTGGACGCCGAGGCCGATATTCATGGTGCGATTGAGGCCAATGCGGGCGCCGAGCCAGCCGCCGACCAGATTGGTCACTACCCCAAAAAACTCGTAAAACAGAAACAGCATGGCAATGGACAGGGCGCTGTACCCCAAGTCATTGAAATACAGCACTACCAGCATGCGCAGTGCGCCATCGGTAAGGGTAAACGCCCAATAATTACCGGTGATGATCAAATACTGTCGCAGCGCCGGACTCACAACAGTCATTAATCGGCAGCTCCACTGTCAGCCCGCCCTACCAATAACGCCAGTTCGGCGGTACGGTTGGCATAGCCCCATTCATTGTCATACCAACAGTACAACTTCAGTTGAGTACCGTTGATCACCATAGTGGACAAAGCATCGATGATGCTGGAGCGTGGATCGGTGCGATAATCGACTGACACCAAAGGCCGCTCTTCATAACCGAGAATACCTTTAAGTTCCCCTTCAGCCGCTGCGCGCAGCAGCTGATTGACCTCGGCTTCCGTGGTTGGCCGTTGTAGTTCAAACACGCAATCGGTCAGCGAAGCATTGGCTAAAGGCACTCTTACGGCATGGCCGTTAAGTTTCCCCTTGAGTTCCGGAAAGATATGGGTGATCGCGGTGGCGCTACCCGTGGTGGTCGGGATCAAACTCTCACCGCAAGCACGGGCACGACGCAGATCCTTGTGCGGCGCATCAAGAATGGTCTGCGTGTTAGTCAAATCGTGGATAGTTGTCATTGAACCATGACGGATCCCCAGCTTCTCGTGGATCACTTTAACGACCGGTGCCAGACAGTTGGTGGTACAGGAAGCCGCGGTGACGATGGTATGCAGGGCAGGATCAAACAGCTGCTGGTTTACCCCCATCACGACATTGAGCACCCCGTCCTCTTTTACCGGTGCGGTGACCACTACCCGCTTTACCCCTTGTTGCAGGTAAGCTTGCAGTAGCGCCTTGCTGCGCATTTTACCCGAAGCTTCAATCACGACATCACAGCCGGACCAATCGGTATCGGCAATGGCCTTGTTGGCGGTAACAGCAATGGTTTTACCATCGATCTGTATCTGCTCGCCATTGACACCAATCTGCCGCCGCCAGCGACCGTGCACAGAATCAAACTCCAGCAGATGTGCCAACGTAGCCGCACTGCCAGCGGGATCGTTTATCTGCACAAACTCCAACTCAGGCCATTCCCAGGCGGCTCGCAATACCAGTCGTCCAATTCGGCCAAAGCCATTAATTCCTACACGGATCGTCATCGGATATCCTCTTACTTATTTAGTCAACCAGGCTTCAATCTGCGCTTTTTGAGGCATAGAACCGCTGTGCACCACTTGCTCATCAATCACGACTGCAGGCGTACTCATCACGCCATAACCCATAATCACTTCCGGGTTAGTTTCTTTAGTGACTGTGGCATCAACCCCCTGTTCTTTCACTGTTTCAGCAATCAGTTCTGCGGTTTTGACACATTTAGTACAACCACTTCCTAACACAATGATCTTTTTCATATTTTGCTCCTTAAAGCACAGGTCCTATCAGATTAAATAACCAACCGATCAGCGTGAATGCCAATAGCAAGATGCCAAACACACTGGCTAATAAACGCCACTGCATCACCTGTTTCAGTAACACAAATTCCGGGAAACTGGCGGCGACGGTCGCCATGCAAAACGCCAAGGTAGTCCCGACCGGTAAACCGTTTTGCAGCAAGCTTTCCATCACCGGCACAATCCCGGTGACGTTGGAATACAGCGGCACACCTATTAACACCGCCAGCGGCACTGACCACCATTGGCCCTGCCCCAGATGATTTTCCACCCAGCCGTCCGGCACAAAACCGTGTAACGCCGCGCCGAGTCCGACACCGATAAACACCCATTTCCAGACCCGACCGACAATCTCTTTGGTCTCCGCGGCAGCAAAGTCGTGACGTTGCTGCCAGCCCAGCCGCTGCGGTATTTGTGAGTTAGCTCCGCAACTGGTTTGCTGTTGGCCCCGCTGCAAGGCTTTCGCCGCAAACGACTGTAACCAGCGCTCGGCATGAATTGCATCCAAAAATGCGCCGGAAACGATACCCACCAGCATCCCCACCAGCACATACACCACAGTGAATTGCCAGCCCAGTAGTCCCACCAGCAACAGTACTGCCACTTCGTTGATCAGCGGTGAGGTAATGAGAAACGCCATGGTGATCCCCACCGGGATACCGGCGGAGGTGAAGCCAAGAAAGGCCGGAATACTGGAACAGGAACAAAAAGGCGTGACGGCACCAAAAGCCGAACCTAACAGATAGCCGGTAACACGATTTTTACCGGCGAGATAATCGCGGACTTTTTCGACATTCAGCGACGCGCGCAGCAAGGCAATCACGTAGATCATCAACAACAACAACACAAAGATCTTGACGGTGTCTTCAACAAAAAAGTGCAGCGCTTCGCCAAGACGACTGTGAGGGTTCAGTGACAGCACGCCGTAAACCAACCAATCTGCGAAGGCGGTGAAGATTGCAAACATCTCGGTACCTCAAATAACTTGTCATTAACTTGGGCAGTCAGCCAATCGCCGTCAGCTGCTGCATTTCGCTGACGCACAGCAGCGCTCAGGCCGCCAGTTCATGGCATGCAACCTCGTAACCGGCTCAACCAGTAATGGCTGATTCTCTGCTAAAGTCGCGGCCAGCACCTGCCGACACCAAGCGGGCAAGGATTCATCAAAACGATAAAACACCCACTGCCCTTGACGGCGATCCTGCAAAATTCCCTGATTCCGCAATTGCGCCAGGTGGCGGGAGACCTTGGGCTGACTCTGCGCCAATGCCGCAGTTAACTCACAGACACATAGCTCCCCTTGCTGCTGGATCAGCAGCAGACAGCACAACCGGGTATCATCCGCCATCGCCTTAAAAAATACGCTTGGTTCCATCGGAAGCTCCACCATGGGTCAATACGCCACACGCAACCACAGCGGTGAATGACCGTAAATATATGGATATCAATATATACGCAAAAACATATATGTTCATGAATTTTTGATGACAATGTGATCTGAGGCAGCTATTAAAAACAATCAACAAAATTATTTTTAGTTCGAATTATTTTATCCTGATTTGCCAAACAAAAAGCCTACAATAAGGAGCTTGAAACCTCTGCCAAAATCAGACTTATCAAATAACTAAAAAATCTTTTAAAACAATTATAATTAATTAATAAACAGATAGTTAAATGATTTTATTGCTAGCGTAAAAACACGTACCATTGCGGTAAAGTTGATAATTCTTGTCAAATATTCAATAATAGCGCCACCTTAAAAACTATTTGAACACTAATTAATTATTTGGTTAGTACTCAAATGGTTTTCCGAAGAAATGTTTTGAACCTCGATAACTCAAGGAGAACTTCCGATGAATGCCACTTACTCCCAGGAGTCTGACAGTCATCCATCCACTGACCGCATTAGTCTTAAAGAACAAGCTGTGTATCTACTACAACTCGGCGGCTTCTGGCTGTTGCTCGCGACCTATTTGTTCCCCGTGTGCAGACAAAAACTTAACCAAGCAATTGGCAGATAAACACAGGCACTCATTACATGGATTATTCAACATATATTGCGTTGGCCATCTATTTTTTGGTCATGTTAGCGATAGGCCTGTTTGCCTATCGCAATTCCACTGATGATATTTCCGGATACATTCTTGGCGGCCGAAAAGTCAGCCCACAGGTAACGGCATTATCCGCTGGCGCCTCTGATATGAGTGGCTGGATGTTAATGGGCTTACCCGGCGCCATGTTTGTCCAAGGATTTAACACTATTTGGATCGCCCTCGGACTGCTGATTGGGGCGTTATTCAATTATTTGCTGGTGGCGCCTCGCTTGCGGGTCTATACCGTGGAAGCAGATGACGCCCTCACCTTGCCGGATTTTTTCAGTAAACGTTTTGGCCTGAATAATGGCCCAGTGCGAATGATCTCCGCCGCAGTTATTATTCTGTTCTTTACTTTGTACACCTCATCCGGTCTGGTGGCCGGAGGCAAGCTGTTTGAAACCGCGTTCCATCTGAACTATCAAATGGGGCTATTTGTAACCGTCGGCGTGGTGGTGGCTTATACGCTGTTAGGTGGCTTTCTGGCGGTGAGTATGACCGACTTTGTGCAGGGTTGTATCATGTTTGTCGCGTTGGTACTGGTGCCTTATGTCGCCTACGAACAGTTTGATAGCAGCAAAGACATGTTGCTCAATGCCCGCAGCACCATCGACTCTTTGTCAGACGCCATGAGTCACATCAGTTTGCTGACTATCGTTTCCAGTCTGGCATGGGGACTCGGCTATTTTGGTCAGCCGCACATCATTGTGCGCTTTATGGCGATCCGCTCAGTCAAGGATATTAAAATTGCCCGCAATATCGGTATGGGCTGGATGCTGGTTACCATTATCGGAGCCTTGGCAACCGGGCTGGTAGGTGTGGCTTATGTGCATAAATTCGGACTGGCGCTGAAAGATCCAGAAACTATTTTTATCGTCTTTTCGCAGATCCTATTCCATCCGCTGATCACGGGTTTTCTGCTGGCGGCGATTCTGGCTGCAGTGATGAGTACCATTTCCAGCCAGTTGCTGGTGTCGTCGAGCTCATTGACCGAAGATGTGTATCGCGCCATGTTCCATCAGGACATTGACGAGAAAAAGCTGGTCAACATCGGCCGCATTGGGGTACTGGCGGTTGCTGCGGTAGCGACCCTGCTGGCGATGGATCGTTCTAGCAGTATTCTGGATCTGGTGAGTAACGCCTGGGCGGGTTTTGGTGCGGCGTTCGGCCCGCTGGTGCTGTTCAGCCTGTTCTGGCACAAGATGAATCACACCGCCGCAGTCTCCAGTATTGTCGCCGGGGCCGTAACCGTGCTGTTCTGGATTTACGCGCCAGTATTGCCAGATGGCAAACCCCTCTCCAGCGTGATTTATGAAATTGTGCCAGGATTTTTAGTCAGCTCTGCCACCATCATTCTGGTGAGCCATTTCGGTAAAGATCCGTCCAAAGCGGTACAAAAGACGTTTCACGCCACCAATGAAAAACTTCAGGAACTCATATAGTTCTATCCTGTTTCCGGGGCAGTTAATGGCTGCCCCATCATTTAACTCCAGCCAGACAACTCAAGGACGTTATGAACGCCAACAGCAAACAACGTATTGTGCTCAAAGTCGGCAGTGCCCTGATCGCACCTAATCGACAGGGCTGTAGTTCCCGTTACCTGCTGGCAATTGCCCAGTTTATCGTGCGCTGTCGCGCCAAGGGACTGCAGGTTATTTTAGTGTCATCCGGCTCTATCGCCGCCGGTGCCCATCGTTTTCCGATTAATGCCAGAGAAAAAAGCACCAGTCCCGCAGCGCTGATGGCACTGAAAAAAGCGATGGCTGCCGCAGGACAGACGGAGATGATGGCAACCTGGGACAAATTCTTCGATTTCCCGACAGCGCAAATCCTGTTAACCCATGCCGATCTGCGCGATCGGGAGCGGTACCTCAGCATTCGTGAGACCATCAGCACCCTGCTAGACCACGACATTTTACCCATCGTCAATGAAAACGACACGGTGACCACCGATGCGCTAAAAGTGGGCGACAACGATAACCTGTCAGCCATGGTGGCAGCCGCCGCCGATGCCCGCAGTTTAGTGATCTGTTCGGATATTGATGGTCTCTTCGACAAAAATCCTCACCTCAATGCCGATGCCAAACTGCTCCCGGAAGTGACCAAAATTGACGCTAGTATCTATGCCATGGCCGGGGGGAGTCACAGCGATGTGGGCACCGGTGGCATGCTGACCAAGATCCAGGCCGCGGAGAAAGCTGTCTCTCACGGTATCGACACCTATATTGTCAACGGTTTCAAAGAAGCCAGCTTTAACGAACTGCTGGCCGGGAAGAATCCCGGCACCCTGTTTCGCGGTTCCGCCACGCCAATGCTGGAACGCCTGCACTGGTTTACCCACACCGTTCGCGCCCAGGGTGAGGTCATCATTGCGGCGGCTGATGAGCTTCATTCCGCCGAAGACTGTGCCAATTTATCCAGTGATGAAGTGTTAGATGTTAAAGGCAATTTTTCGGAAGGCGATACCATCTTACTGCGCAGTGACGATGGCACACGGCTGGCGAAAGCACGCAGCAATTACAGTAGCCGTTTATTGAAATTTATCGCCAAGCAGGACGATTCCAAACTGATGGACAGTTTTACTCACGAGCGCAGTCTTATCGCGCCGCAGGATATCGCCCTGCTGTCTCCCAAGGCCAACCCGATGGAGGAAACATCATGAGTCTGATAACTGAATTAGCTCAAGCTGCCCGTAAAGCTTCGCGTAAATTGGCAACGCTGGGCACTGACAGCAAAAACCAGGTATTGAGCGCCATGAGTGACGCGCTCCGGGCCAATCAGGAGAGTATCCTTGCGGCTAACGCCCGGGATCTGCAAGCGGCCAGAGCCAACAGCCTGAGCGAGGCCATGCTCGACCGACTGGCATTGACACCAGCGCGTATCAACGCCATGGCGGACGGGATCGATACTATCGTCAGCCTCGCAGATCCGGTAGGCCAACGGCGCGAACTGGGTACTCGGCCAAATGGCATCAAAGTCAGCAAGTTACGAGTGCCACTAGGCGTAGTCTGTATGATTTATGAAGCGCGACCAAATGTCACCGCCGATGCTGGTGCCTTGTGTTTTAAATCCGGTAATGCAGTGATCCTGCGTGGCGGCAAAGAAGCGCTCGACTCCAGTATGGCGATTGCTGACGTGCTGCAGCAGGTGCTCCGATTGTTCAATCTGCCAGAAGCGTTGATAACAGTCGTGCCTGATCCGGACCGAGCGTTAATGCTGGAGTTACTGCAACAACGGGATGACATTGACTTAGTCATTCCCCGCGGTGGCGAAGGCCTGATTAACTTCGTCACTGACAACAGCAAAATTCCGGTGATCCAGCATTTTAAAGGGGTTTGTCATCTGTATGTGGATCGTTCCGCCGACGTGGAAAAAGCCCTGAATCTGCTACTCAATGGCAAAACTCAGCGCACCGGCGTGTGTAACGCGCTGGAAGGCTTACTGGTGCATAAAGATATTGCTCCGGTCTGGCTACCGATTGCGGCACAGGCACTGGCAGACAAAGGGGTTAAGATCAATTGCGATGCTGCATCTGCCGCCTATTTTGAGCAGGCGACCGTACTGGCAGAACACCAGTTTGGTGAAGAATACCTTCGACTGGAGATCGCCATTCGCCAGGTAGACTGTCTCGACAGAGCGATGGATCATATCGCCCGCTTTGGTAGCCATCACACCGAAGTGATCTGCACGGAGGATCTGCAAGCCGCCGTCAGATTCCAACAAGGCGTGGATGCTGCGGTAGTGATGGCCAATGCCTCTTCTCGTTTCAGTGATGGCAGCGAGTTAGGACTCGGCGCCGAAATTGGTATTGCGACCACCAAGCTGCATGCCTACGGCCCCATGGGGCTGGATGCGCTGACAACGGAGAAATACCTGGTGAATGGCGCAGGGCAAGTACGCGCCTGAACTTGTTCACCGGTAAAAATTAGGTCTTTGTCGGCAGATGTTTGCAACAGCGAACGCTGTGTTGTGATCTGCAACAAAAGTCGCCCGTGGCAAATCACGATGGCTGCGGTAGAATAAGCCATCTTTTGTCACGGGCCGGTTTGCAAGTGGAACAGCTCCCATTGCCTTGTCACTGCATATCATTAATGCCATACCGGCTGCCTGCCCGTGTCTGTCCGGCCACAACGACTATCCTACCCGCCGGGCTTAACCTTAACCCCTATCATCAAAGGAACTCCTGTCATGGGTCTTGCTGATTCCGTTTTAGCCGTTAATAACGACTTGCCTATCCGTACCGACAAGCCAGTTCATAGTGGAAAAGTCCGTAGTGTTTATTGGTTAACTGAGGCCGACAGCGCTCGGTTGATCCGTGAGCAAGGTTACGATGTGCCAGCCGATACCCCACTGGCAATCATGGTGATCAGTGACCGTATCTCTGCCTTCGACTGTATTTTTCATGGCGAAGGTGGCTTGAAGGGTATCCCCGGTAAGGGCGCCGCACTGAATGCTATCTCTAATCACTGGTTTAGTCTGTTCAAGCAACATGGGCTGGCTGATAGCCACATTCTGGATATCCCCCATCCACTGGTGTGGATTGTACAAAAAGCCCGCCCGATTAAAGTCGAAGCGATTATTCGTCAATACATTACCGGCTCAATGTGGCGCGCTTATGAAAAAGGCGAGCGGGAATTCTGCGGCATCACCCTGCCGGAAGGTCTGCAAAAAGATCAAAAATTGCCAGAACTGCTGCTGACGCCATCCACTAAAGGCATTCTTAAAGGTATTCCCGGCGTGCCGGAACAGGATGATGTCAACGTCAGCCGCGCCGACTTAGAAGCCAACTGGCAGGCATTTGGTTTTGAAAAACCTGAAGATATTGACCTGTACGAGCAACTGCTGAAACAAGGTTTTGCGGTAATCTCCCAAGCGTTGGCCGACATCGATCAGATCTTTGTTGATACCAAATTTGAGTTTGGCTATGTCACCGACAAAAACGGCCAGTCCAAACTGATCTATATGGATGAAGTCGGCACCCCGGATTCCTCACGCATTTGGGATGGTGCTGCCTATCGTGAAGGCAAGATCCTGGAAAACTCCAAAGAAGGCTTCCGGCAATTCCTGCTGCACCACTTCCCGGACCCCGATATTTTGCTGAATAAGAAACGGATGCCGGAACGTGAGGCCTTAGCGCGTGATAACGATCTGCCGCTGGACTCAATGATGGCGGTTTCTAAAACCTATACGGGCGTTGCGGAAAAAGTCACTGGTCAGCCGATTACGCTGTCAGAAAATCCTAAAGCTGAGATTATCGCGATCCTTAAAAGTCGCTACGGCTTGGTCGATTGATTGATATACCCTCAAACAAAAGGCGCTAGTTAGCGCCTTTTTAGTTTGCTATTCAGTTACTGCACTGACCGTTATCCAGTTGAATCGCGTTATCCTTCAATAACAACCGTGCAATGCCTGGCTCATCACCAATACGATAATGCGGCGCCGGATCGGCAGTCTCGGTGAGCTCCGGAGTATTGACTGGTGGCAAGTAACGCATCTGTGGAAAAATCACCCGCGCCTGCTCCGTCTGACTTTTTACATCACACTGCTCATCACCCGCTTCGGTACTCAAACTGATAATCCGCTGGTTGCTATCCAGTAGCACCAGGATAGAGCCATCGTCCTGCACAAATCGAGCACTGAATGCCGCACAACTATTGCTGGCGGCTTTGTCATACAACAGGTGGCCGCTTTGCTCTGCTTCTGCGGCCGACATGCCCAGATATAATGGGCCAATACCTGCTTTGCCATCCTGTTGCCATAACTGATCGATACGAGCACAGTTACTCGTATCGAGTTCAGTTTCATCCTGCGGCACATCAGCCGCCATCACCCAGCCACTGAAAGTGAGCGTCATACACGTAATCAAGGCATACTTCATGATGGATCCTCAGCCTGTCAAATCGAAAATGGCGTTGGTTTGGCACTTATGACGTCACTTCAAAAGATGCAGCCAAACGCTAGCTAGTTTGGCAAAACTCGGCCTGCAGGTCACGCACTTTTACATCCACAACACTCGTGGATCACACCAGTAAACAATCAGTTACAGAACTGGCATCCAGGCAGATTCTGGTAACAAATACAGGCCGGCTTCGTGCGAAGCCCCTGCGCCAACAATGTGGCCAATGCCAGCCGCCATCACCGCCAACGTTACATCAAATGCATTGAGGCTATCACCATATCCGGCAGTCAGGTTAAACATCGAACCATCCGCCAGCAGATACAAGGTCTTGCCATAAAATTCATAGGCATCGACGTAAGGCATCGGCAAACTGTGGCTGGCCTGTTGTTTCAGGAACGGCACATCAATTTCCTGGGAGACATGGCCCACGTTAAGAATAAACGCCCCATCTTTCATCGCTTTCAAATGCTTGGCACTCAAGACGCCGTAGGCACCGGTAGCCGTGGCAATCACATCAGCCTGCGTCACGGCGTCCGCCAAGTCCACCACCGGCCAGCCATCATATTTGGCTTGCAGCGCTCTTGCCGGATTCAGTTCCGCCACCTGCACCTGGCCACCATAGGCTTTTGCCGCCGCGGCTACGCCTTGTCCCACCAAGCCATAACCGATGACGATAACGGTTTTTTCATGCAAGGTGAGATGCGTGGTCTGGAAGAAAGTATGCCAAGCAGTAAGCCCAACCATGTGACGATTGTGCAGCCCTTCTTTCACGGGCAGGTCGTCCCAGTTAAAAATCGGATAACGCGGATGTACACCGCCAAGGCGGTTAATACCGGAACCGGTGGCTTCCAGCCCGGCCACAATTTTCGGGCCGGTAGCCGACTGATGCAGACGCGTCGTAAGGTCAGCGCCCATCTCACACAAGTGGGTGGGCTCCCACGCCAGCGCTTTATCAAAAGAATCCGACCAGTCAGCATCGCTCATGTCACGCCAGGCATGAGCAGTAGCACCTTTGTCCACCAGATATTTCACGACATCGTCCTGCACGGTTGTCGGGTTACAGGTAGTCAGAAATACCTCGGCACCTTTATCGAGCAGTCCGGCCACCAGCGGTGCCATTTTCAAATCGAGGTGCATGTTACAGGCGAGTCTGACGCCGTGCAGATCCGGTAAAGCAGCCACGGCTGCGCGGGTACGGGTCATATGCAGACTGGCCCAAGCCAACTCTGCGGCAAAATCTTGGTACATGATAAAAGCTCCAGCTATCGCGAAGTGGCTATTCTACTGTTTTTGTTAACACGGGAAAGCCGCAGATGGCACAGGCCGGAGCAGTCAGCGACAGGGTTGCGGCCAACTGCGGCAATTATCAGCGATAAACTATGAACCTAATGGGATAAAATCAGGCAACGCTTTGATCCGGTCGAGCCAGGCATCGATGGCTGGATAGTGTTCCAGAGAGAAACCACCCTCATCTGCCACATGTGTATAGGCAAACAAACTGATATCGGCCGTGGTCAGATTATCGCCCGCAATAAACGGCGTGCACTGCAACTGCTGCTGCATCACTACCAGCGCCTTATGACCGCCTTTTTGCTTGGCATCATATTCGCTGCGACGTTCAGCCGGCAAACCAAGATATTTCGCGATAAAGCGCGCCACCGCAATATAAGGCTCGTGGCTGTATTGTTCAAAGAACTGCCACTGCTGCACTTTGGCCAGCGCAAACGGCTCAGCGGGCAACAAAGCAGAGCCGTAAGCCAGATAATTAATGATGGCATTTGACTCGGACAACGTGCGGCCATCGCTAAGCTCCAGCAACGGAATTTTTCCGTTAGGATTTTTCTCAAGAAACGACGCAACCCGCGTATCACCAGCAAGAATATTGACCGCTTGCCATTGGTAATCAAGGTGCAACAACGAACACAACAACTGCACTTTATAACAGTTGCCGGATTGCGCATCGCCATAGAGTTTGAAAACCGCCATGAACATTACCCTGAGAGTTTAATTAGTTTTACCTTAGCTAATATTCTGCGCTTTCCCAAACCTTAAAGGTATCCGTATTAACGATTTTACATTCCTTGAAGAATCGCCAATGCGCGGATTACTGCTTTAGAAATGCCAAAGCATCCGCGGTTTTACTGGGAATAAATTCAATCACATCATAATCCGCCAGTTGCTGCTGCTTAAAAGGATCCAGCGCCAGGATCTGCATCAACTGCGCTTTGCTATCAGCTTGCGCCAAAATCACCCCTCCAATACGCGGCACTTTGCGACCAGAAGCCAGGAAATGGCCCGCCGCATACTGCTGTTCCAGATAAGCGATATGGGCCGCAAGATATTTTTCTATCTCACTGAGTTCACAGGTATAAGTTAACGATACGACAAACATGTTTTGCTCTCTTATTGAATAGCTGGATTAAGGTGCAGCAGCAACAAAGGCCATTTCTACCAGATACTGGGGATCGGCCAGTTCGACTTTCACACAGGCGCGGCTAGGAGCACAGCCCTCCGGAAACCAGGCCTCCCACAGCTCATTCAATACGGCAGCGTTGGCAAAATCCGTGAGATAAATCGTCACCGATAACACCTGACTCCGGTCGCTGCCAATAAGCTGCAGTTTGTTATCCGCCTGAGCCAGAATCTCAGTCACTTGCTCGCGGATGTCGCCTAACGGCTCGCTCTCGGCAACTTCGACAAAGTGGGCAATGCCATTGTAAATGGTTACATCTGACCAACGTTTGCAGGGATTAATTCGCTGAATAGGCATCCATCTTTCCTTCATATTGAGAAAACACTTATGGTAGCGGAAACAGGCGTAACATCCGAACCATTCCCGAGAGTTTTACCCACCTTTTGCGTTAGCCGCGGCAATTCCCTATGATCGCCACAGTGTTTTATATTGGAACTGAAAATGAAGCTAACCCTGTTGACCCAGTCGCTGTACGACAAACTTTATCGCGATATCCGCGAGTTTCGCCAAACCTTTGACCTGCCGGTGGCAATGCCTGAGTCTTTGGATGACAAACAAGACCAGTTACATACCTCATTGATCAGCGAAGAATTAACGGAGCTGGCCGAGGCGACAGATAAAGTAGCGCAAGCCGATGCAATCGTTGACAGTGTTTATGTACTGATGGGACGGCTGGTGCATCTGGGTGCCACCGCACTGGAGCAACGGCTGGAGATCAGTTATCTGGTGGATCTGCTGCTCCAAGTGGCCAACAACCGTGGTATCGACTTTGTGCCCTGCTGGGATGAAGTGCATAGCAGCAATATGAGCAAAGTCTGTCGCACCGAGCAAGAACTCGCAGAGACTATCGCCCATTATACCGAACAAGGGATCGAGATCAGTGGTAGCCGCAACGGGGACTACCTGATCGCCAAATGCGCCAAAGACGTAGTCATGGCCGGAAAGACAGTGCGCCGCGGCAAGGTCTTGAAATCTGTCTACTACCGCCCGGCAGATCTGCGGTCACTGCTTAGTTAGAAGCGCTTTAGCTTTATCGCTGAAATCCGCTCACTAGCTGGCGGGTGAGTGCTTCAGCCGGAATTGCCCGACAGCCACTGGCATTCTGACCACACCATAACGGGCTGAAATCGCTATTGCCTTGTTGTTCTGCCGCACGGCGTAAGGGCGCGATAGCATTGGCCGCCAACGGAAAATCCGGAATGGCGGCATCAGCCTGCTCTTGCATCAAGCGGTTGACAATGCCTCGGGCCGGGCGGCCACTAAACACTCGCGTAAGCGCCGTATGTGGGTTGCGTTGTGGGTCTGCCAATGCCTGACGATGCAGCTGACTGATCGTGGCTTCCGGGCATAACAGATAGGCCGTTCCTACCTGCACACCCGCGGCGCCGAGCTTCATGGCAGCCGCAATCGTTGTCGCATCGACCATGCCACCAGCAGCAATCACCGGCACGTTCAATGCAGCCACCAATTGCGGTAATAACGCGAAAGTACCCAGCTGCAGCGACAGATCATCATTGAGAAAATGGCCGCGATGACCACCGGCTTCCAGTCCTTGCGCAATGACGGCATCCACCCCCTGAGCCTGTAACCATAACCCTTCTGCTACGGTGGTGGCACTGGCGATCACTTTGCTGCCCCAGGATTTTACCTGTTGCAACAATGAAAGCGCTGGTAAACCAAAATGAAAACTGACCACTTCTGGCCGCAGTGGCGCAATGGCCTCTGCCATGGCGGCATCAAATGGCCGACGCTCAGCAACATTGTGCACTGATGTTGCTGACAATTCCTGATAGTAAGGTTGCAGTTGTTGCTGCCACTGTTGCAGCTGTTGAGGTTGTGTAGCCGGGGACTTGTGACAGAAAAAGTTGAGATTGATGGGCGCATTAACACGCTGACGGAACTGAGTAACCGCTTGCTGGATCTGTGCCGCGTTTAACATGGCACACGGCAAGGAACCGAGCGCTCCGGCAGTCGCTACAGCGATGGCCAGTTCTATGCCTTGAGCCCCCGCCATCGGCGCCTGAATTAACGGCCATTTAACGTCTAATAACTGCATCCTTGCCTCCTGCTCGGCGGTAAAGATTGGGCATCACGATGCGAATGATTAGATGGTCACGCCCATCAGGTAATCCATGCCTAGTGCCAGAAACAACGCCATCCCGGCCCAGTTGTTGTTCAAAAAGGCTTTCAGACACGGCGCGCGTTCACGACCAAAAATCAGCCGTTGCTGGTACAGACTGAAACCGATAAATGCCAGCAAGCCAACCAGATACATCAGGCCGCGATCTGCTACGAACCCGGCGGTCATAAAGCAGGTTAACGCCGCCAGCTGAAATAAGCCGATGATTTGCCTATCATATTTACCAAACAGAATGGCCGTGGATTTGATACCGACTTTCAGGTCATCGTCACGATCTACCATGGCATACATGGTGTCGTAGGCGATAGTCCAGAACCAGTTGGCGGCAAACAACCACCAGGCTTCAGCAGGTACCTCGCCAGTCTGAGCCGCATAGGCCATTGGGATTGACCAGCTCCAGACGATGCCGAGAAACATTTGCGGCATGTTGGTAAAACGTTTAGTGAACGGATAAATGACCGTGAGTACCATACCGATATAGGACAGTTTCACGACCAGCGGATTCAACATCAATACCAAGCAAAACGCTAACAGCCCCAGCACCACAAACAGTAGCAACGCTTCTTTAACGGTGACTTCGCCGCTGGCCAATGGCCGTAATTTGGTGCGTTCCACGTGAGTATCTAGATGGCGATCAGCATAATCATTGATAATGCAACCACAGGCACGCATGATGAACACGCCAAGGATAAAGATCACCAGAACTTTTACGTCAGGTAATCCTCCCGCCGCCAGCCACAAGGCCATCAGGCAGGGCCACAACAGCAGAAAGGTTCCAATTGGACGGTCAATACGAGCAAGACGCGCATATGCGTCGAATTTTTCCCTAAGATTCATGGGCCTGCTCACTCCAAATACTTCAGCCTGTGCACTACAGTTGTGCATTATGACGCAGTCACAGTGTGATTTACACCACAAAATAACTTTTTGTCCCGCCGAGATTACCGCGGTTGTAATTTAGCGTAGGCCACTACCAGCCACTTGCTGCCAAAATCATCAAAATTTACCTGCACCCGCGCCTGGGGGCCACTGCCTTCACTGTTGGTGACCGTGCCGTCACCAAATTTAGCATGAAAAACTCGTTGCCCATGATGAAAGCCACTGTCGTCAAACTGCTGGCTGCGGCTGAAACGGGTATTAAACACCGGCGTGGATACCTGTGCCTTGAGCCTGACTTCAGTCATACATTGCGGTGGGATCTCTTTAATAAACCGCGAAGGTCTGGCGTAATTTTCCCGACCATAAATTCGTCGTGATTCAGCATAGGTGATATAGAGTTGTGCCATCGCCCGGGTCATCCCGACATAACACAGCCGGCGTTCCTCTTCGAGACGATCGCCTTCTTCTAAGGTAAGTTGACTAGGGAAAATCCCTTCTTCGACCCCGGCCATAAACACCACGGGAAATTCCAGCCCTTTAGCGGAGTGCAACGTCATCAGTTGCACCGCATCAGTATGCTCATCGGCCTGCCCCTCTCCGGCTTCCAGCGCCGCATGGGATAAAAAGGCGTTGAGTTCTCCCATATCCAACAGTTCTTCCGGCACCTCAAAGGTGCGTGCGGCAGTGACCAATTCGTCGAGGTTTTCTACCCGGCTTTGTGCTTTTTCGCCTTTTTCCTGTTCATACATGGTTTTCAGGCCAGACGCCTGGATCACATGGTCGGTCTTGCGATACAAGGCCATTTCATCAGTGTCATGCGCCAGACCGACAATCAGATCCATAAAACTTCTGACAGCCGTCGCTGCGCGGCCACTCAGCACCTTTTGTTCCAGTAACTGCCCGGCCGCCTGCCACAAAGTCAGTTGGTGCTGACGCGCAGTGCTGCGCATAATGTCCAGCGTGCGGTCACCAATGCCCCGCGTTGGTGTATTGACCACCCGTTCAAACGCAGCATCATCATCATGGTTCGCCATCAAGCGCAGATAACTCATGGCATCCTTGATTTCCTGGCGTTCAAAGAAGCGTAAGCCGCCATAAATGCGATAAGCCAAGCCTTTATGCAGTAACGCCTCTTCCAATACCCGCGACTGGGCATTAGATCGATAAAGAATGGCGCAGTCGGCTAAATTGCCGCCTTTTTCCTGCCAATCCGCAATACGGCCGACGATAAAGCGGGCTTCATCTAATTCATTAAATGCGCAGTAGACCGAGATAGGCTCGCCTTCCGCATCTTCGGTCCACAGATCTTTGCCGAGACGCCCTGGATTATTGGCGATTAATTCGTTAGCGGCTTTCAGAATATTACCAGTGGAACGATAGTTCTGTTCCAGACGAATGGTTTCCGCATTCGGAAAGTCTTTGAGGAAACGGTGCAGGTTTTCTACCTGTGCGCCACGCCAACCATAAATCGACTGATCATCGTCGCCGACAATCATGACGTGACCAGTATTGCCGGCCAGCAAGCGGATCCAGGCATATTGAATGGCATTGGTGTCCTGAAACTCATCCACCAGAATATTACGGAACCGCTCCTGATAATGCGCCAGCAGATGCGGCTTATTGAGCCATAACTCGTGTGCCCGCAGCAGAATTTCGGCAAAATCCACCAAACCGGCGCGATCGCAGGATTCCTGATAGACACGGTACAGCTCCAGCAGTTTTTGCTCTAATGGAAACGGCCCGGCATCGATCGCTGAAGGTCTTAATCCTTCGTCCTTTTTACCGTTGATATAACCCTGCACCATCCGTGGTGGATACTGTTTTTCGTCGAGATTAAGACTTTTAATGATGCGCTTGATCAGGCGGTGCTGGTCTTCGCCATCAAGGATCTGAAAGTTCTGTGGCAGATTTGCTTCCTGCCAATGGGTACGTAACAGACGGTGCGCCAGCCCATGGAAAGTGCCGATCCACATCCGATTCATGTTGTGGCCAATGAGCCGCTCAACCCGTTCACGCATTTCTGTGGCGGCCTTATTGGTAAAGGTCACCGCCATAATGGAATAGGGGCTCTGGTTTTCTACCTGCATCAACCACGCAATACGATGGGTTAACACCCGCGTTTTGCCACTGCCAGCCCCGGCCAGTACCAACATACTCGACTGTGATGCAGCCACCGCTTCGCGCTGTCGGTCATTCAAGCCATCCAACAGGTATGAAACATCCATTAACGACACTCCCCCTCAAAACAAGCGCGCATTATAGCAAGAAAGGTCGGGCGGTCGTATGACTTATACAGTGTCGCTAGTCCAGACCACAACGAAGCCGACTCAGCACTGCCCACACTAAATGCGGTGTGAATCGCAGGTGCAGATTGATGGCGAGTTTATCAAGGATGATGGTAATTCACCTGCCCGGCTGAAATTAAAAAGCCGGGTAATTCCCGGCGTTAAGGAGAGTTTACACCTTGGAACTGGCTATCAATGTTCCGGCCATTTTGCGACGCAGATAGGCGATCTGCTGCATGTGCGGCAGATCTTTCGGACAGTTGTCCTGACAGCCCAGCAACGTCATGCAGCCAAATACCCCATCTTGCGAGCCAATCACATGGTAGAAATCATCTACGGTACGGGCATCGCGGCTATCCAGTTCAAAGCGGGCAATTTTCATCATTCCCACGGCACCGACAAAGGTGTCACGCATCTGCGCGGTGGCGCAGGCAGAAACACACACGCCACACTCCACACAGCGTTCAAGCTCGTAAAGCTTGGCCGCTTCGTCCGGGTCCATCGGGGCTTCCAAATGATGAATATCTGCCTGTTGCGGCTGAGGATGCAGCCACAACTTCAAACGCTCCGCCAGTTCACGCATGAATTTACCGGTATTTACCGACAAGTCGCCGATAAGTTCAAAGCCGGGTAATGGCATCAACGTGATCACGGCGTCACGGTATTTAGCCGTGAGCGTACGGCAAGCCAAAGTCGGAAAACCGTTTATCACCATGGCGCAGCTGCCACAAATACCGGCGCGGCAGACAAAATCAAACTGCAATGACGGATCCTGTTCTGCCCGCAGCCGATTCAGCGCGATAAACACGGTCATTCCTGGCGTTTCATCTAACTGATAGTCCACCATTTTTGGGGTATCACCCGGCAGTTGCGGATCGAAACGAAAGATCCTGAAAGTCAGACTACGGCTCATGATTTTTCTCCGCTGGCTAAAAGGTCAGTTAAACGCTGATTCTGCGGTTGCAGATGTTCCGGTAAATCAAACGGCATCAAGGCCTGTTGCCGCTGCTGCGGCGTAGCGTCTAGCCCCAATACGGCTTGGATATCAGCAATCTGCTGTTGCCGTTTTGCGGTATCAGGATGCGCAATGGCGTTATCAGCGCCATAACCACGATAACCTGGTGGCAATTCCATCTGCATCACATCCAACGCTTCATAGCTCAGACTCGGCTCCAGTGCATTGGCGTCTGGCCAGCAGGAAAGGGTGCGACACAGCCAGTCTTTATCGTTGCGTTGTGGAAAATCTTCGCGAGCATGAGCGCCGCGACTTTCGGTCCGCGCCAGTGCTCCACAGGCGACAGTTAATGCCACTTTCAGCATGCGCCGCACCCGCAATGCTTCGGCGAGTTCCGGATTAGCATGACACTTTTTGCATTTAAGGCGGATATGGCGCGAACGTGCCAGCAACGCTTTTAATTCATCGACGGCCTTTTGCAATTCCGGTCCATTACGGAAAATGCCGACATAATCCATCATGGTGCGCTGCATATGCAGTTTCAGATCAAAAGCATCTTCACCGTCATCAGTCGCCAACAGGGTATCGATTTCCTGTTGCAGCTCAGTAGCAAACTGTTCCACCAGATGGGTATCGACTTGTAAGTCTTCCTGTTCACAGAAATCGGCAACATAGCTGCCGATGATCATGCCGCCGACTACCGTTTCTGCCAGTGAGTTCCCCCCAAGGCGGTTAAAGCCGTGCATATCCCAACACGCAGCTTCGCCGACACTGAATAACCCTTTAAGTTGCGGACTCTCACCCGAAGCCTTAGTGCGAATGCCCCCCATAGAATAGTGTTGCGTTGGCCGCACCGGGATCCATTCATCTGCCGGATCGATGCCAAGGAAGTTTTCACAAATCTCGCGCACTTCGCGCAGGTTGGTTTCAACGTGTTTGCGGCCGAGTAAGGTAATATCCAGCCACAGATGCGGTCCATAAGGACTATCAACCCCGAAACCTTTACGCATATGTTCGGTCATACGCCGCGACACAACATCACGAGAAGCTAGCTCTTTTTTCTCCGGCTCATAATCAGGCATAAAGCGGTGACCATTTTTATCCCGCAAGATCCCGCCATCGCCACGGCAACCTTCGGTAGTAAGAATGCCCACGGGCACGATCGCCGTAGGGTGGAACTGCACCGCTTCCATATTGCCCAGCGTTGCTACGCCGGTTTCCAGCGCCAGCGCCTGACCGATACCTTCGCAAATCACGGCATTGGTAGAGACTTCATAGATGCGACCATAACCGCCGGTCGCAATAGTGGTACATTTGGCGATATAAGCGCGCAACTCGCCGGTGATTAAGCACCGGGCAATCACCCCGTGACAGCGTTTACCATCATGAATGATCTTCAACGCTTCAATGCGCTCATGCACCGGCACCTCCAAAGAGATCGCTTTATTATCGACGGCATACAGCAATGAATGCCCGGTACCATCGGCGGTATAACAGGTGCGCCATTTTTTAGTGCCGCCAAAATCACGGGCATTGATCAGACCATGCGCCGCCTGCGCTTCTTCCAGCGTCACCCGTTCGGCGTTGACCACGACTTGCCGCGGCCCAGCGGTTACCCGCGTCCAGGGCACGCCCCAATTGGCCATCTGCCGCACCGCTTTGGGCGCACAATGCGCAAACATGCGTGCCACAGTTTGATCGCAGCCCCAGTCCGAGCCTTTTACCGTGTCTTGAAAATGGATATCTTCATTATCCCCTTCACCTTTCACCGTGTTCGCCAGACTCGCCTGCATGCCGCCTTGCGCCGCCGCCGAGTGCGACCGCTTCGGCGGAATAAGTGACAGCACCAGTGTATCCAGACCCCGCTGTTTGGCCTCAATAGCCACGCGCAGCCCCGCCAGTCCGGCCCCCACCACCAGTGCATCGGTATAAATGAGTTTCACACTCTCTCCTTTGCGGGATAAACCACATCCCGAACTCTGCTTGCTTTAACACCCCACCCGTCGTCGCCACGCGGGAAAAATAGTTCTGAGATAGGAAAGGAACTCCCGAGACTGCAATAGCCGCTATCTCAGTTTTTATGCTTTGAATTATCAGGGAATAAATGGTGTTACCGGGGTTGGGAGTCCGCGACCAATCACCAGATAGGCCGTTAAACTACAAAGTCCCAGTACGATTAAGTAGCCAATCAGCACTTTGGCTAAGGTACGTAAGCCTTCCCGACGAAAACTGCCCCCCCACTTCAGCGCTAAGCGATACAGGCCCAACATGGCATGAATGACGACTGCGGGTAACAGCACTATGTAGACCAGCCAGTAGTTATCGTGCCAAACCCGTTCGGCTGACAGATGCGGACCGATTTCCGGATTAGTGATCATGGTGACCAAATGCATCGGCACCAGGAAAAACATCATGAAGCCAGTGATCATTTGCCAGAACCACAGACGACTGTCCTGATGATTGATGAGTATGTTGTGGTTGCGTAGCGCCTGCCACTGCCGCGTCTGTGCCGGAAAACGTCTTAGCGCAGTCACAGCGTGAACAACGAGTACCAGTAGCATGAACATGGAAAAAGTTTGCGTGACCAAAGAGGAGCCGTGGCCGCTGCTGGTAAACCAGCCGCCCTCCAGTACATTCGCCAAACGGTAAAACGCTTCTTTGCCCAGCAGGATAGTAGATTCAAAATGCAGGTGTGCCAGCAGAAACAATCCCAGAATAAGGCCGGAGCTACTCTGAAGCACATCTGCAATTGCTGACCAGCGATGGCTTTGCGGATACCCCAACCATCTCTCACCGATACGATATTTAGTTAACATAGTTATTAAAGTTATTTAAGGTCAAATCCGTGAGTCTATCAACATATCGCAACTCGCCTACCTGCCAACTGTCTCAAGCGCCTTATGTGATCTTGTTCAATATTTCCACAGATCCAGCCTGACATACGTCACATTTATGACTCGTAACCGGTGGTAATGGTAAGACCAATTACCCCTTATTAATCAGTCGTTTAAATGAATAAAACCAACCAAAGTGTAAGCAGAATACGGATTTTAGGTATATTAAAGGCAACTTATGAAAGTCAGTTTCATCACGCTAGGTAACCTGAAGCCTTTAAGGCGCTGGCAAGATAACCAGCCCTTGCCATACAATATGCGGGTTTATTTTCATACCAAGAGATGCCTTTCATGCCCTGGATCCAACTCCGTATCCACAGCAACAGCGAACACGCTGACGCACTGAGCGACCTGTTAATGGAGCTCGGCAGTGTGTCTATCACCTTTGAAGATGGTAAAGACACACCGATTTTTGAGCCCAAACTAGGTGAAACGCCGTTGTGGGCCGATACCGTGGTTGTCGCACTGTTTGACGCCGGAACCGATCTGGCCCCAGTCATTACAGAGCTGCAGCAGCAATTGCCTTTTCTCCAAGAACAGTTCAACTACAAAATCGAGCAGATCGAAGATAAGGATTGGGTACGTGAATGGATGGACAACTTCCACCCAATTCAATTTGGGCAACGCCTGTGGATCTGCCCCAGTTGGCGCGAGATCCCAGATCCGAATGCGGTCAATGTGATCCTTGACCCAGGTTTAGCTTTCGGTACCGGCACCCATCCCACCACAGCCTTGTGTCTGCAATGGCTCGACAGCCTGGAGCTGAGAGATAAGGAAGTGATCGATTTTGGCTGCGGCTCCGGCATTCTCGCCGTCGCAGCGCTAAAACTCGGGGCAAAATCGGCTATCGGTATCGACATCGATTATCAGGCAATTGATGCATCACGTGACAATGCCACCCGTAATCAAGTGGTAGACCGACTCAGCCTTTACCTGCCACAAGATCAACCGGAAGGTATTCAGGCCGATGTGTTGGTTGCCAATATTCTCGCTGGCCCACTTAGAGAGTTAGCGCCGCAAATCGCGTCGCTGGTGAAACCTGCAGGCAAACTCGCACTGTCAGGTCTGCTCAATGAGCAAGCCGAGGAACTCCGCGAAATCTATAGCGAATGGTTTACCATGGACGCCACTGCTCACAAAGAAGACTGGAGCCGCTTGACAGGAGTACGCAAATCGCTGTAATGGGCCGCCAAGGCGCGCCACGGCTGATTTCTTAGGTTTTAAAAGTCAAGAAAAAAAGTTTTACTTTAGGTTATTTATTGACCTTTTCATGGCTAGCAAAAAGGCGTACTATAGCGCCCCTTTGAAGCGCTAGGTGAAACCGCGAAATGCAGATTGGCCCCTATCAACTGACAAACCAGCTGATCGTGGCACCAATGGCAGGTGTCACCGATCAGGCCTTCCGTAATCTCTGTCTCCGTTATGGTGCTGCCATGGCAGTGTCAGAGATGCTTTCGTCCAATCCTGAGTTATGGGATACGGACAAAAGTCGCCAGCGCATGAGCCATTCCGGCGAAGAAGGCATACGCTCGGTGCAAATCGCCGGGGCAGATCCCGATGAGATGGCTTGGGCCGCCCGCTACAACGTGGAGCAAGGTGCCCAGATTATCGATATCAACATGGGCTGTCCGGCAAAAAAAGTGAATAAAAAGCTCGCTGGCTCAGCGCTGCTGCAATCACCGGAACTGGTGAAACGCATCCTGGATGCGGTGGTAACAGCAGTGAATGTACCGGTAACGCTGAAGATTCGCACGGGTTGGGACCCAGAGCACAGGAATGGTGTTCAAATCGCCCAGATTGCTGAAGAGAGTGGCATTACCGCCCTGGCGGTACATGGCCGTACAAGGCAGTGCCTATTTAAGGGGGAAGCCGAGTACGACACAATCAAGGCAATCAAACAAAATGTCTCGATACCAGTTATCGCCAATGGGGATATCACCTCACCGGAAAAAGCCCGCCTGGTGCTGGATTACACCGGGGTGGATGCTCTGATGATTGGCCGAGGCGCACAGGGAAGACCATGGATTTTTAAAGAGATCCAGCATTACCTGGACACCGGCAAGTTGCCGGCACCTGTAGACAATGCTGAAAAGCGTCAAGTGATGCTGGAGCATTTGTCCAAACTGTATGATTTGTATGGCGAATATAAAGGCGTTCGCTTTGCCAGAAAACATATAGGTTGGTATCTGAACCAGGAAGAACAGCGCCAATTCCGGGCTGAGTTTAATCAGCTGGAAAGTGCTGCCGAACAGTGTTCCATGGTGGAACATTATTTTGATGAATGTGTACTAGATAAATAAGAGCAGAAACGAATGTTTGATCAGACAACTCACACAGAAGCTCATCCGCTTACCGTAGGCAAAATTGAAACCGCTAACGGCACCATCAAGCCGCAGTTGCTGCGCGACGCTGTAAAACGCGCAGTCAGCAACTTCTTCTCACAGCTGGATGGTCAGGAAGCTCAGGAAGTATATGAAATGGTACTTTGCGAAGTCGAAGCACCTCTGCTTGATATCATTATGCAGCACACCCGTGGCAACCAGACTCGCGCCGCTAACATGCTGGGTATCAACCGCGGCACTCTGCGCAAGAAACTGAAAAAATACGGCATGAATTAATCAAAATTCATAACGCATTGAAATTTAAAGGTCTTTCTGTAAAAAGAAAGGCCTTTTTGCTTTCCATGTACCCCCACATGTACCCCGAGAGTATTCTTATATCTTGAATTAGGTGAGAGATGACCACGTTTACTTCCATTCCAATGACCACAATGGCGGCATCAACAGAGATACGTTCACCAAGGACGCAATCGGTTATCAAAGTAAATTCTCCAAGTCATAAATTTTGGCCTAAATGGTTTAACCTCAAAAACTATGATTGTCTAAAAACGATCACGGCTGAGCGCTTTATCGTTCAGATAAAAGAGCGGTTAAGATTATTGAGCTTGCTAGTAACCGCTAATGGGCAAAGACTGACGGATGATCGTCAATGGCAAAGAATCCGAAGAGGAGAAGTACTCATTGACCAATGGGGACCAGAACAAAATTTTGAATGTGAAGCAGTAAAGCTCATCAATCATTTAGATATTGAAGCACTTTACGAAGACATCAGCATTGAAGATGCGGATTACGAGCCAAATTATCTTTTCCCCAGCGGTGGGAAAGGACAACTTTTCCTAGCGGTTGACATTGCAAATGCCGATGACAAAGTTCTACTAAGCAACGTCCAATATTTGCTTCGAAAACTACGCCAACAGAAAGGAATTTCTGAGCCAAAATTTCCTAGATTTAGTAAGACTCATATTCGTTCGTTCAAGAAACTCTTGCACTACAAAGTCATCCCCTATCTCGACCTTATGCTGTATTGCCGTCTGTACGATAATCCAATACCAAGGTTTTCGAGTAACGAACAACGAGAAGAATGCTGGTTGCCGCTGGAGTTGTCCCAGCCGATACTAGCTACACTTCTTTTTGAAAATTCTATAGATGACGAACAATATAAAAAAACTTATCAGCGGTTTTACAACAAGCATCTAAAGGGCGGTAAAGGCGATGAACTATTGTCTATGATGTTCGCTGTAATCCGCAGTGATGACAAACTAACTAACTGTGCCATGAAAGATCTGTAGCCAACTTAGGTCATAAACCCAAAATAACAAGACGTTCTCCGAAAGGCCGCTAATACAGTGGCCTTTCTTGCATTGATTTCCTCGTTGCACCAACCTAGGTATTACAACAAGCGGATCAGCACTCACATGCAACCCATTATGAGTTAATAACATATACAGTCTCTAATCCAATACGGTGGTTTTTCCTTTACTACCTACTTATTCCATTCCAGCTTAATACAAATTTTAGGGTAAAAATGCCGTTCGCATTCTTACCCTGAACATTAACGATCTTCTAGGCATGATGCTCTCAATCCAAACCAAAACGAAGGAGAGCATTATGACCTGCCAATTGGTCACAACATTTCAAGAACGCATAGTGCGTGAAGCTGAACGCAAGCAGATCACCTCTATATCCCGCTCACAAGCCTATCAACTAGAAAAACTTGAGCTATTTCCTAAACGCATCCAGTTAGGAACTCGCTCTGTTGGTTGGCGTTTATCCGAATTATTAACCTGGGTACAAAATCGTTAGCAGGGGAAAAATCATGTCAAATTTGAAATTTAGCCGAGACCCATTAGATATCTACATCGACAACAAACGGGTAATGCGTCGGCCGGAGATTATGAGACTCCTGAGTGTAAGTCGCTCTACCCTGCACCGCTGGATTAAAAGCGGAATATTCCCGAAACCGGCATTCAAACAAGGTGGAATTGCCCTGTGGCATAAACAGGACTATGACGACTGGATGGCGCAGCATCGCAGATAACATGTAACCCCAAAGCAGGGAAATTCTCCCTGCTTTTTTGGGCCTACTCGTGACACGGTTTGGCACACGTCAACATCATAAGCACTTAATCGGATGAGGCTATAGCCCCAGAACTGGCATGGGTTTTCGTATCTAACCAAGCCGTACCCAGGCGGATATTAAATAATATAGAGAACGGTATTTTTTGATGAACAAGCAGTTTTTTATCACACCTGATAACTCACAATCGTATTTATACAATGAGCACTCTTGGTCCATTTATAACGATAGTTACGCAACGTCTTCCAGCAAGTTCATGCTGAAGAAAACCTTTGAGTTAGTTGAATCCATGCTGGCCCGCTATTCAAAAGTGATGATGTGCAGAATTGATTTACATCCTAGCCAATTCAATCCTGATAACACGATGATTGAATCCTTTCTGAATCGCCTAATAATAGCCCTTTCAGAACAGTACAGCTGCACAGTCGGCTACTTTTGTGCAAGGGAACAGACAATTTCAAAAAAGGAGCATTACCATCTTGCTCTGTTACTTAGCGGTCACAAAGTAAACTATCCGGACAGAATTCTTAAACAAGTCGGCCAACGTTGGGAAGATGAAACACAAGGCACCCGCAGCTTTGTTGACAATTCCTTCTATAAATTGGAACGAGGAAATAAAGCATCGATTGAGCCTGCAATATACCGCTTAAGCTACCTTGCCAAATCGCGATCTAAAGAGCTCAATCCACCAGCCACGTCATATCTTTGTGCGGGGATACTCCCTAAAGAACAACGCTATGCCAACGTTGAGTTCTCGTACCTGTTGCTGGTGGATGCTGAACGTGCATATCAAAAATCCTTAGGTGTTGAGGATGTTGAAGCTGTTGAAAAAGACGATGAGGTAAAAGAGGAAAAATCCCAAACTGACGACGCCGTCGATAGCGGCTCTGGCGCGTCTATTTTCTACCGTTACAAAGATGAAATTATCTGCAGAAATCAGCTTTTCTTTGATAAAGGAATCACTGCAGTTACAGCAAATAAACACATGGATATCTCCAGTAGATATCAGTCTGCTAGCGGATGAATGACACAGTATCCTGCATCTGCCTTGATGTTTCAAAGTGTTGAATATTATAAAATTGTTAACCGTTTCAACTAAATTTGGCTATTTTTCAACCTCATTCAGACGGAATCATAGTCCCCGAGGATAATCAGCAAAAAGCTGATTATATAAACATATTGAATTTAAAGGCTTTATATGGCGATAGCTGTCATATCATAACGCTAAAGTGGATCGCCTAGTTGATCGCTTAATATCGGAATTTAGCGATCAACTAGCATGGATCACCTGCTCTTTTACAATGTAGTGGATCGCCATGTTTAGCGGAATAGTGCTGGCACATAATGAAACGAGCTATCTTAAAGTTTCATTGCTGCATGCCATTACGCCCAGCACTGATTTAGTTACGACTATACAGACCAGCTATCAGCCAACACTTCAGCCTGCTCTAGCACCAGTTTAATGGCTGCATCGGCGTGATCCGGTGGATACTTCCAACGACGCAGTAATCTCCGCACAATGTTACGCATTCTGGCACGCACACTGTCGCGTTTTTGCCAATCAACCGTGGCAGATGTTCGCAGTTGCTTTGTTAGCTCTATTGCGAGCTGGCGTAGATTATCATCACCTAATTCACGTACCGAGGACTCGTTTGTCACCAGCGCTCGATAAAAGGCGATTTCATCTACAGAGAGATTGAGCTTATCGACCATCTCTGCATCCGCCTGCATTTCTTTAGCCCATTTAATGAGTTCTTCAATTACCTGAGCCGTTTCAATGCTGCGGTTATGGTATTTTCGCATAGTCGCAGTGATCCGCTCTGAATAAGAACGCTCTTGTACTACATCTTTTTTCAGACGAGACTTAACCTCATCTCTGAGTAATTTCTCCAGTAGTTCTACTGCCAGGTTTTTCTCTTTCATGTTTCTAACATCTTCGAGAAATTCCTCTGACAACAAGCCAATATTAGGTTTATCAAGACCAACCGTTTTAAAAATATCGTCTACGCCCTCGGCAACAATAGCGTTGTTTAAAATCTGCCGTAATGCTGAATTGCGAAGTTCATCATTACGCTTTTTATTCACATTGGAATGCTTCAGGAACGCCGTTTTAATAGCACCATAAAAGGCAATTTCTTCCTTGTAACCATCGGCTTGGTCAAGGGTATTACAAAGCGAAAATGCCTTAGTTAAAGCCAACATGACATCCAAAAATCGACCTTTTCCATCACGAACTTCTTCGCCTTTACTGTTTTTATGACTCAAGCCAGAGATATGATTGACCGCTCGAGGCAACAGTTGTAACGCCTTAGTTTCAAAGTCAGGACGATAATTAAACACCTCACCGTCCACAGGTGTCGCAAACATGCCGCGGATGATGTCAATTTTTTCCATAAGCACGGCGAATGCTTCAGCAGTATCAACTGTCGGACGGCCTTTCCCCTGACTATTCGTATAGGTTTTCAATGCATTTTTAAGCTCATTGGCAATACCTATATAGTCAACTACCAGACCTCCCGGCTTATCCTTGAATACCCGGTTTACTCGCGCAATCGCCTGCATAAGATTGTGGCCTTTCATCGGCTTATCTACATACATCGTATGACAGCATGGCGCATCAAATCCTGTCAGCCACATGTCGCGCACAATCACCAACTGCAATTCGTCGTTAGTATCTTTAAAGCGTTTTTCAAATGACTTTTTAGTTCGCTTATCATAGATATGGGGCTGAAATTTCGCTTTATCTGCCGCACTACCAGTCATAACGATTTTAATAGTGCCTTTAGCAGTATCGGGGTTGTGCCATTCAGGTTTAATTTCCACAATCGCATTGTAAAGGTCGACACAAATTTCCCGGCTCATCGCCACAATCATCGCTTTACCAGGGAAAGTTTCAGTGCGAGTAGTAAAGTGAGTAACCAAATCCTGGGCAACTTGCTTAATTCTCGGTTCCGCCCCGACTAATTTTTCCAGTGCGGCCCACTGAGATTTAATTTTTTCTCGGGTTTCAGTTTCTTCATCCTCACCGATTTCGTCCTCCACTTGCTCATTCAGCGCTTCAATTTCCTGCTGATTGATTGTCAGTTTTGCTAACCGTGATTCGTAATAAATCGGCACCGTAGCACCATCTTCAACGGCATCCTGAATATCATAGATGGAGACATAATCACCAAATACACCTCGAGTATCTTTATCGTCTAACGCAATCGGCGTACCGGTAAAACCGATAAAAGAAGCATTAGGCAATGCATCGCGCATATATTTGGAATAGCCATACACATAGCGCTGGCCGATCACGTTATCATTTTCGTCCTTAACCTCTTTCAAGCGAGCTTTATTGCCATATTGGCTGCGGTGTGCTTCATCAGACACCACCACAATATTGGAACGCTCAGAAAGGCATGGATGTTCAGTTTCGTTATCCAACAGCGCAAATTTTTGTACGGTTGTGAAGATAATGCCACCCGACTGACGATTTAGTAGCATTTCTCTCAACGAGTCCCTGTCTGTCGCTTGCTGAGGGTCTTGTTTCAATGTCTCCTTCGCCATCTCAAAGGTATTGAACAGTTGACCATCAAGATCATTTCGGTCGGTGACAACCACCAGCGTGGGATTGTTCATTTCAGGTTGTTGTAGCAACTTACTGGCAAAGCACACCATAGAGATACTTTTACCGCTGCCTTGTGTATGCCACACTACTCCAGCCTTTTTGCTGCCAGGCACAATGGTATTGCCATAGTTCGCTCTGGGCGTCTGAACCATATTGTCGGATGGCGCAGATGCGATCACGGTAGCCTTTACCGCTTCACGCACGGCATGAAATTGATGATATCCCGCGATTTTTTTAATAATGCTGTCCTTATCCTGTTCGAACAGCACAAAATAATGAATGTAATCGAGCAATAACTCTGGCTTAAAAAAGCCGCGTACCATTGTCTCTAATTGAAACTCCAACAGAGGCTTATCATCTTCATTATTAATGGTTTTCCAAGGTAAAAAGCGCTCTTTATCTGCGGTCAGTGAGCCAACCCTAGCTATCCAGCCATCAGAAATCACCAACGCTTCATTAAATACAAATAAATCAGAAATTTCTGCTTTATAGGTTTGCAGTTGATTGTAAGCATCCCAAATATCGACTTGCTCATCGGCAGGATTCTTCAGTTCTATTACAGATATCGGTAATCCATTAATAAATAAAACAATATCTGGCCTACGGTTACCCTTTTTACCAATAATGGTAAATTGATTCACAACCAAAAACTCGTTTTGTTCCACATGGTCAAAATCAAACAGACGTACATGAGTATGCTTTGTGGTGGGTTTTCCAGCTTCCGTTACTGAATAATCTAACGGAACCCCCTCTGTCAGATATTTATGAAAAATACGGTTACTTTTTATCAATACTGGTGTTTGTGCTGTTGTCACCGTTTTGACTGCATCTAGTAGCGCTTCATGAGGTATCTCTGGGTTAAGTATCTCCAGCCGATCCAGTAATCGTTTTACCAAAACTACTTGATAAAAGTCCTCTCGTTCCGGAGTTACACCGTCAGGGGCTATGTCATAACCGTTTAAATATTGATAGCCTACATCCTGAAACCATGAAATACATAGTTGCTCTAGTTGATCTTCCATAATACTCATAGCGCCAGTTCCTTATAATGTGCTCTCATGCTACGACAGAATGGTTCGAAAGAAGGACACTCCATAAGCACGTTTTGTAGCGTTTTCATCTGTTCAATAAAACATTGTTCTTGTTGTTCGAAGGTGTTTTTCCCGTGATATAACTCCAGTAAATCACCGTATATCACTAGAGGATGCCAAGGGTTATATCTGGTTAACCGGGTACGGTCAGACACTTTCCACAACCGCTGCAAAGCTAATCTTTGGTGGAGTTCAGCCACCAGCATTTGGTAATGTTCATCTTCTGGCAAAACGTTGTGCAGAGAACTATCAATACTGATAATCAATACTGCCAGTGGGCCATTGATGGTTAATTCCTGAATT
Organism: Shewanella sp. A32; assembly: GCF_029167175.1. Lineage (NCBI taxonomy): Bacteria > Pseudomonadati > Pseudomonadota > Gammaproteobacteria > Alteromonadales > Shewanellaceae > Shewanella > Shewanella sp. A32. The sequence goes on along the minus strand of NZ_JARFTS010000012.1, from coordinate 21,338 downwards.
TGATGATCCGCCCCATCTTTTACAAAGCCGCAAAAAATGCCAGGCTCCCACGATTCAGCCAACGCAGGCTCACGAGACGGAGACAAAAACTCCATGCCGACACGGCCCCAAGCCGCACGGACTTTATTCTGCAGTTTAAAGTAAGGATTTTCAGCTAATGGCCAAGGCACATTCATTACCGACCAACATAAAGAGGCTAATTGCTCATCAAGCTTTTTAACTTCAGCATAGTAGGCCAGCGACAATGGGTTAATCGGTGTCACGTCCAATAAGCCATTACTTTCAAGTAATGCTAAAAACTCTTCACGTAACCACGAAAGCTTTTCGGACAGACTATTCAGCCCATTGATACAGTCAGCAATCTCATACCAGCACAAGGCCACGTCCGGATTCTGCCGATGCTGAGTGCGGCGGGCAGTGATCAGCACTAATGCATATTGGGAATAGTGGTTATTGGCAAAGTTGCGGTAATTCTCCAGTTGCTTATCGTGTAATTCAGACCAAACCTTATGTTCAAACACTAGTTTCCAGTCACGACCACTGACATCCCATACCATGTCAGGAAACACGCCATTAAAATTTACTTGGGTAGAAATTTGTACCGATTCAAGAGCATCCCCCCACAAGGCGGTTTGTTCAGATGCCTTTTGTCTAATAAGTGCATAAACGCTTTGCAATACTTCAGAGTCATTACGCAATAACCAGGCAAAAGCTTCAGTAATAAAATTCTCAATGGGTGCTGATTTATCGCTGGCAGCATACTTACTGACGTTAACTAATAAACTTCCTGACACAGTAAAACCACTCCTTGTGATGGGTTCGGTTCTGGCAAAGCGTTAGGCATTTTGTGAATATGCCACCAGTAGCCATAGTCACTATTTATTCCACACTGATTTAATCAGTTTGCCGGTCTGGTTATAGATCCCTACCTGCTCAATGTAATGATGAAAATCACTATTCTCGGTGACGATGCGATTAGCAGATTGCCAGTCCACAATACTGCGTTCTTTGGCCGGGATAAGGATCTGGCTATCAAATAGTGATTCTGTATCTAGTAATAAAATGCCAATACCGTGCAGACTCGAAAGCATTTGCAGTTCAGGTTCCACATCTGAATTTAATCCCGTTGCTACCAGATAACCATAATTAGCCCAACTGGAATTGGAGACTGCCTGGAAGAAATATTTACGGACATTGCCCCTGGTGAGGTGCTTTTTAACCTCGAAAGACCACAACCGCACAGAGCTGGAATTACCGCTGCGCACACAGCTACGCACAATTTCATCCCAGCCCTGATCGAGCGGCTCTAAGGCAACAATGTCGGGATGCAGCCACTGATTACCACCATTACCGTGGCTATTTTTCGATTTATGTTCATCGATACGTAAGCAGTACAGCCCCAGATCTTTATTGAGATACGCCATCAACAAAGGATACAACTCCTGCTCACTCAAACTTTGAGCTGCCAGCGGAGTATCGACTTCCAACTCATCCATGTCGCTAGTGATTTCATCATCCGCACCATCAAGTTCGGCATTCCAATAATAAATTCTGGGTCTTGGCTTATCACGAGTGGCCACGTTCGGGCACTTCTTTTTGGCAGCCACGGTACGCTCTCCGCCAATCTCTGCCGCTAGCTGAGTGAGCAGTTTTTCTGGTGTATCGTAGTTAGGGTTGGTCTGCTTCTCGGCAATCTCTCTGGGATAACGCACCACAAACGCATTGGCTAAATCCCGCGCGGTGAACTTTTTATCGGGGTTATCGCGTAGCGTTTCGATGATCATGTCTACTCGGGTAGTCATGCACTCACCTCGACTAAGTCTTCAGCGTTGCTTAACTCGATTTCGCCGGAAAGCAATTTAGGGAGCAAGGTGTTTCGTAGGGCTGAAAGTTCAATATTCTGGCGAACATTAGATTCGATTTTTTGTAAAAGAGGAGCAATGATCTCATCAAATCTGTTGGCAAGCTCAACCCCACTGAATGCCATTGAATAGGTATCAAACGTTTTTGTTGTGATGGTATCGAACACTGCACCGTGCGTATTTTGTTGAAGAGTGCTCACCGCTTCGTTGAGGTTGAAGTAATTGTAGTAGTCACCCACCTCTTTACCCCGAATACCATAGCAAGATTGATTCATGCACATATCTGTACCGACAAGGGCTAACTTACCGACCGTACCACGGGCCGTGATAATTGTTGTGCCTTTTTTTAGCAGCTTAGTTGAAGATTTACTTAAGCCTAGTTCTGTAATTTTTTCATCAGTATCAACAACAAAAACATCACTTCCAGATGGGACATCCTTTACGGAAAACCAAGGAATCTCTCCCCCCCAATATGCCTTTTCTGAACGTTTTGGGGTTCCTCCACCGATTAAATCTACTAAATTTGATAGCGTGCAAACTGACCAACCTTCAGGTATCAAACCTAACTCGCTCTCAACTAGCTTATCGGGGAAAAGCGAGGCAGTGGCTTCATCCATGCCTTGCGGCTGTTCGCCGTTCATTTTGGCTTTAACGGGGTCGAAATCGACAAACCATGATTTGAAGATGGCTTGCGCCATGGCTTCTAGGGTTTGGTTGGTTTGTGTATTCAGTGAAATCTTTCTATCGAAACTACGAAGTATATTTCCTATATCAATTCTGACATCGGAGTCAGCAGGAACAATACATTCAACAGAATTCAATGTGGCCTGATTCAGTAGAGGTTGACCTGAACCAGAACTGAATTGATTCAAGTTCAATCGTTCGAGAAAATAAAACCAAAAAAGCTCTTCACCAAATTTCTTAGTTGTACACGAAATCGCATTATCTGAGACCCAACACTTTTCTTCTGAAAAATGAACACTTCCGCAATAACTACCAACCCTACCTATCACAATGGTATTTGCTGTACAGTTTGTTTTCTCTGAACGACCAATTATTCCATTTGAACCGAAAACAGGGTATGCCGAATCATCAGACCTATCTGGGGATGATTTGCCATTTTTAAAATTAAGAAAGTGACCTAAATTTGCTTCCTGTAGTTCAAAGCTCATAACCCAACCCCGCTAGATTCTTCTTAATTTCAGCTTCTAGCTTGGCGGACTCAGCAAACTGCTCGCTGAGCTTGTCGGTCAAGGTTGCCATCTTTTCCGCAAACGGGATGCCATCATCTGCTTCATCGGCCGCGCCAACATAACGCCCCGGTGTGAGCACAAAGTCGTGTTTGGTGATCTCTTCCAACGTGGCGGATTTGCAGAATCCGGCTTGGTCTTCATAACTCACGCCGTTAACGGCCTCGCCAGTTTTCCATGCGTGGAATACATCAGCGACCTTGGCGATATCCTCCATGGTGAAGTCACGCAGCACACGGTCTTTCATAAAGCCAAGGTTGCGAGCATCGATAAACAGCACTTCGCCTTTACGGTCACGCAGCTTACGGCCTGCTTTGTCGGTACGAGCACCTTTGTTGTTGGTTAAAAACCAAATACAGGCGGGAATTTGGGTGTTGGTAAACAATTGCCCTGGCAGCGCCACCATACATTCAACCAAATCATTGGTGACCAGATTCTTACGGATTTCACCTTCGTTATTGGTAGTGGAACTCATGGAGCCATTAGCGAGCAGCAGTGCTTGCGAACCATTGGGCGCAAGGTGGTAAAGCATATGCTGTAACCAGGCAAAGTTAGCATTGCCCGCAGGTGGCGTACCATACTTCCAGCGCGGGTCATTATCATCCACGCCCTGATTCCACTCTTTCATGTTGAATGGCGGGTTGGCCATGATGAAGTCAGCACGCAGATCCGGATGCTGGTCGTTATTGTAAGTGTTCGCGGGTTCTTTACCGAAGTCATATTCCAGCCCACGGATTGCCAGGTTCATTGCTGCCAACTGCCAGGTGGTGTAGTTATATTCCTGGCCATAGATGGAGACTTTCTGCTTTTGCGTTACTGGATCTATGTTGTGTTGACCGGCATATCGCTCAATAAACTTTTCGGATTGTACAAAGAAGCCACCAGAACCACAGGCAGGGTCATATACTCGGCCTTCAAATGGCTCAATCATTTCTACAATCAAAGAAACAATAGCTGCCGGAGTGTAGAACTGGCCGCCCTTTTTACCTTCTGCCAAGGCAAATTGCCCCAGAAAGTACTCGTATATATGCCCGAGAATATCTTTACTGTTTAACGACTTGTGGGTAAATGGAATCGTCGCAATCAGGTTGATCAGTTCCACCAGCTTTGCCTGATCAATACGCAAAGCTGAGTAGGATTTATTCAACACCCCCTTAAGTTTGGGGTTATCGCGTTCGATGGCCTCCAGTGCGTTATCGATTAAATGACCCACTGAGGTGATCTTTTTCAGTTTGCCGCCCACTTCAAGTTCTGTCGGGCCAATACAGCGCGGCGCATTATCCTGTAAAAACTTCCAACGGGATTCTTGTGGCAGCCAGAACACGTTTTTTTCGGTGTAATAATCTCGTTGTTCCAGTTCAATGTCGATTTCTTGTGCCAGTTCTTCACCGGTTAACCCTTCCGGATCGAGATAGTATTCATGTTCTGGATTCATTAGGTCGGCACGGATTTCAGCCTGACGAAGGCTAAAGGCGTCTGACACATATTTGACAAATATCAGCCCAAGCACTGCATGTTTGTACTGAGCAGCATCAAGTGAAGCTCGCAGTTTATCTGCAGCAGTCCAAAGGGTTTTTTCGAGATTATGAAGAAATTTTTGTTCTAGTTCGTCCATTGATATTTTCCAAAAATACTGCGTAAGTTGGTTATATGCGTCTGATGAGCCAACGTATACAGATACGCCATAAATGTTGCCGTTTGTTCAACTTATTCCCGGACAAGGATTCTCTGACGCTATGGACAAGTGTCGGGCAATGAAACTCCAGATGAGTTAATCACGTGAGATAGTCCATGGTGCTCAAACTCGGAAACTAGGCGACCGAGCTACATTCAGAGAGTTTGTCGACTGCTATAAGGCCCATCATCAACTAACAAGGATTGTTACACGCATTATGCTGCTATATCTATCAAAACTAATTGAGCTCACTCAAGATTTAGCCTGTGTAATCTCTGCCAGATTCAACCACTAACTGCATCAAAGATCATACCAATAGCTAAATTCAGCATAACTCGATAAAGTCAAAGACCCGCCCCGCTTTTCGTTATGCAAAACTATTTGATTGTTAGTGACCGTTACCTTCCATTCCTCACCATCACCTTTGTAAAAAAAGGTATAAGGTTCTGACAGTTGTAAATCATGAATAGTGTAATCGCTCGATAATCGTTCTATCACTTGCCATAGCATCAACACATCGCGGTTAGCTTGATAGAGCTCCGGATACAAATTATCCAGCATGGAAACTTTCGAAATATCAAACTGTTGCTGTGTCTTAAATATTTCTTTAACTCTTGTTCTAAGCTGTGAAAGAATCTCTCCATTTAACTCAATTACTGTCTTTTCCATTTGGCTTATCTTCCTTTTCTATTCTCAGCTAACACTGGATACCGGGGTCAGGTCTACTAACTTAAGACGCAAACATAACTGAAGTGCAACGTAATTCAAGTAAGTCACTGAGGCACGATGCGATTAAGTCGACATAACTCAAGCCGAATACACATAACGTAATGATTTCAAATAAATTATTTTTTACATCCCAATTTTCAAGTTAATTAATCGCATGTTTCCTAGTCTGCAGGAGGCACTTTGTAATGTAATTGAGACGCAAGAAAGTTTTCAAATAGCTTTTCAACAACCTCTATAGAGGAATTCAAGCGATGATCACCGGAAATTAAATGCAATGTACAGTCGGTGCTTCTTGCAAATTTTATTGAGTTATCTGGTGGGATAACATCGTCAGACCAGCCATGCACAATTTCTATGTAGGTGTTCTTGCTGTAAGCTTGCTGTTTATACCCTGGTACAAATAGAGCGGGAGCCAGCAAAAAAATTCCTTTGGCATTAACCTGTTCCGAGGCAACCAAAGAAACATATCCCCCCATGCTCGATCCCACCAGTAGAAAATCGCCTTTTTCACGGTTTAATATGTTCAACAGCCGTTCGACCCTAAGGTCAGGATCGAGAATGTCTGAATAATCGATACTGTCCACGCCATACCCCTGATCAGAGGCAATATTTGCAAGCCGTTTGATTTTACTCCCCCAAGGGCCACTTTCTTTACCGTGTGAAAAATAGACTTTCATAGTTCTCCTTACATTTTACCCATCAGCAAAACGCTATGTACTTAAATTGCTCTTGATAGAAAGGGCAACACGATTGCTCAGAGTTACCCAAGCGACCAATATTTATAATTTTCACATTGAGGGTTACAGCAGCCTGGGTTAAAAGGAATAATCGGAAAGTGTAGTAGTTTTCCGTCATCGGTTAAACGCTCACAGCCCATAGGGTAGTTAATTGGCGAGCCGCATATCTTGCATGTATGGCTGCCACAGCAACTCTGACAAAACCAGGGGTGATAGCCTGCAGTCACTTGCTCTTTTATCTTTTTAGTTATTTGTGGCGACCATCGCGTTGTATCGCCTCGAAGTTGAACTTGAAAGCACTCATTGATATCGATTAGCTGTTTTTGTTGATTTTTTGAAAATGGTTCACCTGTTTTTGTTGTGACATATAACCCGATAAATGGTGTTGCCGTTAAACGGTATCCCCCCACCTGTTCAATCGTTTTGCCACAGAAAATGCATTCAGTCGCTGGTGGAAGTACGAGTGTTTTCAAATCAAACATGGCGAACTCCTTCTGATAACTTAAGCCTCAGAATTACTTCTCTACGGGGATTGATGGATTAACCTGGGCAACCAAATCTACTAACTGTAACGCCAAGCGCCCCGCTTGCGCTCTGTGCTCATGGTGGTCCCATGAATTTCCCATCAACTCCAGTTCCAGCGTCCATATCCAGACTGACAGAATTTCCACATTGCCAGCGGCGGCTAATAAGGCCGTTTCTTCGACATACGCTTCATATTCATCTCGGCATTCCTGAATGATATTGACACCGATGGGATCCCATTTCTGCCACAGGAAATCATCCACCAGCGCAAAGAGGTCATCGTTCACCTCAAGCATTTGCCTTAAGGTTTTTAGATGGCTTTGCAGTAATGCATTTGCCCCCTGCAGTGGAAATGATTCCAACGACTGCTGACCCACAAAGGTGATATCGGTATCAGTTAATGCCGTAGACTCACCCGACACCCATTCATACGCGACTAACGGTTCATCATCTTTGGCAGCATTGTAATCTACACACACCACGTTATCGGACAGAATGGCCGGGTAACCGCTAAGGGTGTAATGGCCAACCACTACCGGCACCGACAGCTTGTTAGCGTTATGAGGTTTACGTAATGGGATATCCGGTACAGCGCTTTCCGCACCTTTCGGCACCTGGGCTAACTGGCGGTAGTTTTCGGCTTTATCTGCCCACCAGCGCACCCGGATTTGCCGACGTTCTTTGCCGGTTTTATCCTTGAAACTACTGCCTTCCGGCAAGTCTAATTCCGGTCCTTTCAGCAGGGTTTCCAGCAGGTGATAGAGTTCTTGCTGTTTATCAAAGGCGTCCAACCAGTATTCCGCTTTAAGACTGTAATCTGGATTGAGATAGGGCTTTAACCGGGCAATCGCCTCATTATCCCAGCAGGCATGAATTGCGCGAATTTCTGCAAAATCAGCAAACAGTGGCCGCCGTTTGAACCAGGCTATCCACGACTGATGCAATGCAGAGCCTTCACCCACTTCATCCAGAAATGCACCATGCTGTTTGCGATTATCCGCTGTATGTGGCCGTAGCGGTTCATGGGTAGTTGGGTGACGTAATGCCCAGCCAATGGCGTTCAGCTCATGGTTCCCCATCAGGCACTCAGCTCTGCCCGCATCCACCAGCGCTTTCACCCGTTCCAGCGTGCGTAACTGGTTGATGCTGTCCCCCACTTTGTTGTCGATAAGGTCGCCAATAAACACGTAAAAGGTGTCATCACCCTCTTCATCATCAGCACCTCGTTGCTCCAACAGAGCTTCCAGCTTTTGGACCTGACCATGAATGTCACCGATAAACAGATAGCGCCGTTTGGCATCATCGGCACACAGTTCCCCTAGGCGGTTTAGGATCGCCTGCAATACCCCGTCATCGGCAAAGCCATCCAACAACCCCTGCGTGAAGCGGTCACCACGATTAATACTGGTGATAAGACAAAAGCACTCTTCAATCGTTGCCCCGGCGATATGACGTGGTTCGGTTAGATATTGATGCTGTCTAATCCAGCTCATCCAATCCCAGCCTGCCAACATGAGCCCGTTTGCGTATGCTGAGTGCAGGAAATTATGGGAAATATCTGTCTGGCAATCTGCGATAAAACCCCTGATGACCAGATTGTTCTGACGGGCAATTAACAGGTAGGCTCGCAGGCAAATCTCTTCCTGCCAGGCCAGCTTGTTCAGCCAATCACGTGGCAGGTTGTTATAACCGTAAAATGCTCCCGCCAACTGGCCGTAAATAGCGGCGACAGTATCGGCATCATCCCCGAGATTGGCAGCCATGATGGCACCGCGTTCAAACGTTTCGCTATTCCAGAAGCACCACAAGGCTGCCTCCAGTGAATCGATGACGTAACCCGAACTGCTAATCTGGTCCCGATTTTTATGGAAATAACTGCCAGTAATCACCTTAAGCGTTTCGGGGTGCATGTCGCCCATAAGCGACTTAAAGACAGGGTCAACACTTGTCAGCAGTTCTTCCTTATCCATCGGTTCTTCAGTATTGAGCAAGACATGCAGCAAGTAGGTCATGTACTGACAGGCATCAACGCAGCGCTGCTCGGCATGGGTTGTGCGGCTGACTTCTGCTGCCATTTCCAATGCCGATTGCAACGTGCCGTAATGGCTCATTAACGCCACTGGCGCGATGCGCATCAAACTACCATTACCGGCACTGTTAGGGGCGTCACTGCCAGCCAGTGCAATTCCATCCGCCTCAAATCGGCGCAAAGCACCTGAGACGGTAGAGCCAATATCAAAGCAACTACCAGTGCAGGAGTTATAGCCATCATCGCGCCAGGCAACATAACGCTGCATCTGGTCTTGTGGGTTACTGGCACCAAACTTAATGAGGCTGTCCGCCAGGCACAACATCATCGAAGTGTCGTCGGTCCATTGGCCCGCCTTGAGACGAAACGGGCCGCCGCCGACGATATCAGTCACTACCGGTGATGTTGGCCGCAATTGGAATTCCAACGTTGTCCCTAACGCATCCCCTAGCGCCAGCCCGACTAATGCGCCCTGGGCTTTATCCATTTTAAAATTCATAGGGTCACTTCCTTTTAAATTAAGTAATGCCGACGTGCTACTGATACTGCGCCAGTGCGGCCTGGAGTTTGGCTTTGGTGCTTTGCCGCAGTGTTTCTGGTGCCAGCACTTCAATTTGGTCTGAATACGACAACAGCCACCAGCTCAACTGCCAGCTGTCATGAACGGTTGCCTGCAGTTGAAAATGTTCGTCATCGAGAACGGTTAACTGCATATCGTCAGACAAGGGCGCTTCACTTAGATGGTCAGCCAACATGGCGGACACTCTCGCTTGCAGTTGCACCTGCTGACCGTTAGAAAATTGCATCGCCCCACTTTGCAGATAACTGCTGAGAGTAAATGTGGCCGGTCGTTGCTGGTGGAGGTCACTCGTCGTCACGCCTTTAATGCGGTGCATCGCAAACAACTTGATGGCGGTTTCCACCATCACTTGAGCAACCAGGTATAGCATCACCCCGCGCTGCACCAACGCTAACGGTAACAGTTGATAAACTTTGGCTATGGGCTGGTGGGCAGCCTGGTATTGCACCTGAAGAGTCTGGTCTTTTAACAACGCATCCTGCACCAGCGACAACACGGTTTCATCAATTAGCGGCGGTTTCTGGCTCATTCCCGGTGGCACACTGCCCACCTTCTCGAACCATCCGGCCACATCACTTTGTGATTTCATCGCCTGCAATACCTGACGGGCATGCTCAAAGCTGGGGCGCAAACATTTGAGCACCGAGCCTGGCAGTAACTGCCGCATGGTGCTTTCCACCAGCATCAGCGACAGCGCTTCATTAATACTGACACCCTGGATGTCGATTTTGCGGTTATCCATCCAGCGCCAACGAAGTGGTTTGGTTTCAATGGTGGAATAAATGGGGAAACGCTGGCAGATACTCTCCATATCGCGCTGCACAGTTCTCAATGTCACATCCAGACCTTCATCCATCAGGAACTGCCTGAGCTCCGCATTACTGGCACCCTCACCTATCTGGGGCACGTGTTGCAGTAACAACCATTGGCGATAAAGGGTATTAGTGACATTCGCAGCTGACATAGCATTTCCTGTACGAGGGTTAATCCAATTTATCACTGCAGCACAACCATTGATGCAGCCAACATTCCTTTGATGTGAACAAGATAACAGCACAATGCGACAGCTTGTGTCGCGTAATTAACATTTTTTTAAAATTTCGTTTTACTGTTGTACTCAGCGGAATTCCTTGGGTATCGTTATCCACATGCTCCACAGGGATAATCATAAATGGATATTTACCAAACGCTGAAGGCCCGTCATCGTGCTGAGCGGGATAACTACCCTATCAACCTGTCTTTACGTGTACATCGCAGCCTCAGCTGGCTCAATAATGCCGAGCAGCATCGCCAAGCGGATGCTGACAGTGCGTTTATTTTTTACTGGATTGCGTTTAACGCTGCCTATGGTTTTGATGTAGACAGCGAATACCGCCAAGGTGAAAAGCAGTCTTTCCGAGATTTCCTATCAAAAATTGTCGCGCTGGACACCAATAAGCAACTGGAAAAACTGGTGTGGCAAAAATTCAGCGGTCCCATCCGAGTATTACTGGATAATCAGTATGTGTTTCAGCCGTTTTGGGACTTTCACAACCAACGCATTGATGAAGCCGACTGGCTGGATAAATTCAAGTCTGCCAAAACTGCGGCTCATGCAGCGATGACCAACCGGGAAACAGACAAGGTGCTCGCCATTATCTGTAACCGCCTTTACACCCTACGCAATCAATTAATCCATGGTGGCGCCACCTGGCAGAGTGCGACCAACCGTGACGCCATGCGTGACTGCACCGAAGTGATGGCCTGCCTGGTGCCCACAGTGATCGGCATTATGATGGATAACCCGAAGACTCTGTGGGGTGATCCGATATATCCGGTGATACAGAAGTAAAAGGACCAGCAAAATATGCTGACATTGTCGGTCAAGGACATACGATTCAGTAGAAATGGAAGAGACAACATCAATGGAATTTATTAACAGATCAGTTGGCATCTCAGGTAACGAAGGCCTCATCTTCATAAAATTTGGTGAAACACCAAACCATAATCCTGACATTATGGCTGCGCGCCCCATTATCGTAGACCCCGAAACTTATACAGAAGCATTCAATCGTATGGTCAGGGAATTACCCTCATTAATCGACCCAGTGAGCAAGCTGAACGGGCAATTATGTAACCTCCCCGAGTTACTACTGGCTTTGGAACTACAAGGATTCACTATTCATTGGCGTGAAGGTTGGCGTGACGCTGCCGTAGCCGCTTTAGCCAAAGCAAAACAAGAGCCGAAATATCCCAATCCTACAGACAAGGATGTTGCTCACACCACCAGTTCCGAGGAATGGGATAATATTGTGTATTAACAGGGGGGGTCTTTCGTTATATAAAGGCCAGATGATTATGTTTTGCCCCTCTAGCAAAATTCATTGCATTACTGCCCCTTACTGAATTCATCGCCCTGCGATGGCGGATACAACTTACAGATCTAACAACAATTTCATGTTGACCCCGCGCTGAAATATATGCAATAACATCTGATTTCTTCACTTCAGCTTGAGCGATTCTCTTGGTATTCACGGCAAATTGACTCGCAACCATTTTGCTTAACGTCCAACTCAAACTGTTTCGACCGATGTCTCTACCGAGAAGACCATCATAGCCTCGATATATCCTAAGTGGTGTTGGCAACTGCTTTAGCCACAAAGACTCGGCAGGACTCATGAAGCTATCTTCACCTGACAACTTCAACGAAAAAAATTGTTCCCATAGATCTACCACGGATGACACAGTGGTTTGATTTAGCCACGTATCACGAGCGATTTTCCACGCTTTTACCTCTGGAATTGAATGACGTTTTGAATATTCAATTAAATAAGGCATTCTAAAATTTGGAACGCGACACTGAATTGCTGCGGAGAAGTTATTCTGCATTGTTGCACTAAGAGCACTTTGCCGTTTAGCAGAAATATCGGCTAACACATCCCTTAATGTCTCCGCATATTCTCTATCTTTAAGACCTTGCCAAGAAGCCTCTAAAAATTCATTTTTAACAACAATCGAAGATTCAAAACAAAAAACGCCATCATATCGTGATGCAATAAATTTTAGTTTTTCTTTTTCTTTCAATTAAAAAATCTCTATTCGAGCCCATTGATGGCCCTATCTGGGATTGAATTCACCTCAAAAATTAGAGTGTTAGACGTTGCACTTTGGCGAGCAAGCCATCACAGATACTGTCTCTAATATTGTTCGGAAAATCTTCAGGTAGGTTAACTTTAACATTCGCTATTGCTCCTTCTGCCTGCTGAGTAAAATCCTGCAAGATGCGACGCATCTCCTCTTGAGAGAAACCGACTTGCTTAGCAGTATTGAAGAAATGGCGAGGGAGAATCTGATCTATCTTGTACTTTTTGCCTTTGGACGTTGTTAGTCCCATGGCAAGTTTTGCATCGCTAAGATGAAGCCCTCGGCCACCAAACGCCGGATACATAGATATAATGTCATAAAATGGGGTGAGCTGATAACGGCCTTCCGGCCTGATGAAAATGGAGAAGTTTTTAGCATGACCATCAGTTGCCGCGAGCAACCAGAATATGACTTGCGCCTTCATAAAGTTGTATCGATCTTGCTCGGCGGTCATAGAGCCTCGCAGAAAATCCATGATTTGTTTAATGCCTGGGCCACCATGGGTTTCATACTTTTTGGCCGAAGGTACGTTAAGCACCTGACAAAAATCCTCTTGAGGCAGCCTCAAAAGCTGCTGTCCATCCGAAGCAAGACGCCTATCAAAACGTTCAACTGCAAGCGCTTTAATATTACCCGTTTTAAGGATTGAGCACTCAGGAACATCTAGGCCAAACGCAGCAGAAAGCTGCGTACAGAGAAACTCATTTTCTACGCTGTCTGAGAGATCGATGCTGTATGAATGCGTTTCAATTTTACCTATTGGCAGTTTAATAATATGGCTGGTGGGCGTGCCCCCCACTGGTAAACACCATTGGCCCAGCCATTTAAGTAAAGCGGTTTTCTCCTGCGCACCAGCAATCGAAATACGGAAATCATCTTCTGACTCAATCATGCCTAGCGGAGCTTGCTGCTGATAACCTGTTAGCACCGCCTGTAAGCTAGTATCGGTAAGAGGCTTATACTGCATTGGCTGACGGGTATCTGGCTGCACACCATGCGGCATCAACTGAATCGCCCCAATGCAATCCATACCAATAGCGGTCAACAGATCAAATGGCTGGTTTGAGTTGGTTTGATAACGAGCAACGATACGTTGCCTTATCTCAGAATTATCAGGCAGTAAGTTATCGAAAAAGTTATAAACTTCATCGCCTTGATATTCTTGGCGCCGCAGTGGCATTGCCATCGAGATCGGGCGAGTGCCTGCGGTAGCGAGCCATTGTGTATCATATTTAAAATGATGGGCGCCATTGGTGAGCTTAGATAACACTCCAACCATATAACCATTCATATAAACATCAAGTGAAGGCATTACCATTCTTCCTTCCACGCAGTTGCGTTATCTTGCCCCGTTGAAGAGTTGCGAGGCTGGATGGACAACTCAAGCTCTAAGGCTGACAGTAATTTGAAAAATGTCTCCAACTTGGTGGACTCAGGCGACCGCTCAAAGCTAGATACCGTGTCTTGCCGAATCCCAACTTTGTTAGCGACATCTGCCTGTGATTTTTTGTCACTGAGCCGTACATCTTTTAGGTAGGCACTTAATTGTTGGGGGGTAGTAACTTTCATCAACAAATCCTTATAAAAGCAGCAATAAGCGACACAACCATTGAGACCACATTTACACGCCAAAACCGTTAAATCAATATTTATACGCTATAACCGTTAATAATGATATTACACGCTATAACCGTTAAAAAGTATAGCCATAAATTGTTCTGATACCTCTATGCCTTCAAGCGCGAGACATGTTTTTCATTGAATAAACCCCGATTGAAAGTACCTAATCGGGTGGCCACTCTTTCGAACGACAGACATCATCGGTATTGAGATTTGGTCAACTTATTCATACAAGTCTCCAGTCTGCAAAATGGGGATGTTTATCCATTTTTGCGTTGATCTCTGAAGCACTATCAGAGAAACCATGTTACGCCGCTGGAGATCGGCACTATCCCCACCTTAAGGCCAAAGGGCTTAAACAATCGATTCAGGATATCTGTCTTATAACTACCCCGGTCATTCTCCACATCAGAAAGGGTCTTACGAGACACTTTAGCCAAGTCAGCATACTCGTCTTGCGTCAGGCCTAATACCTCAACTCGAAGAGTTTTAAGGGCTTGCCCCTGGGTTAGTTCTCCCCGTATAAGCCTTTGTGTAATGGCATGAATCGCATTTTTCCGTTCGATAGTGCTAACACCGCTTGATTGCTTGGATGCTCGCTTAGGGGCTTGTATTGGCGCTTCTACAACATTTTCAGATTGCTGACGCTTCAACGCTTCAGTGGCAACCTCACTCCGTTGCTGCCGATTAGCTCTAAGACGAGCAATGGTTTCTTTGGCCGTTTCAGCAGTATATGGTTTATCACTCATAGCAGCCCCCAACGAGCAAGCTTTTGTTCAATATAAGTAAAGCCAATAGCAGGCATGTCGATGATCCGCTCAGGTACACCGCGTTCAATTAAACGTTGCTTCAAGCCTAGGCATTGCTGGGCAGTGAGCTTTAACTCTGTCATCAGCGCCTGAGCGGGCACTAAATCAGCTAATGTGTCAGCAATGCCCTGAAAGTCATACTCACCCCCGACTTCGAGCGGTGCTTCCCATTTGGTGGTTCTGACCACGCCTTCAGGGTCAGCTTTCATTGGTGCAAAGTCATAGATAGGCGCAAGCTTTATCCAACCATCGCCTCTAAGAAACGCGGTATTGCGCCCGTGATTATCACTGTTGCCAAATAGGATATTGAGAAAGTCTCGCTGCACCCACTCAAGCACAAACGCGCGTACGTCAAACTGATAGCCTAGCTCTAAGACCATATGGCTGTGAGTGATTTTATCGATCAGCGTTCTTATGGTTTGCTCGTGATCTAAGGTCACACCCGCACCTTTGCCAAGAATCGAATAGACCGACTCCATCGCATGACGTTGCTGGCCTCGCTCGCTGAAATAAATGTCAAAACGCGGCAACCATAGCGACGGGTAGGAATGGCCTTCTTCGAGCCGCATATTGGCCGTAGGGATTGTCTCAAAGCCCATTTCAACCAATTCATGATAATAGTGGTATTCAGCGCGTAAGATATCGCAGTCAACGGGTGACCGAGCACCTCTCGGATATTTCACCAAATAATGAAGGTCTCGGTTTTGCGGTTCGTCTTGATAGCTATCAATCCAGATATTTTGCCCATCGTCGCAACGTAGCAACAGCTTCGGCGCTTCACCACCAGCCCCTGTTGCACCACCAGCGGCAGCACCTCGATGTTGCGCATAATCCAAAAAGTCAGCTGCTCGATCCTTAACATCGTCAACAGTGAAGGTCAGTTTATCTGCGATAGCCGTGCGCTCGGGCAACGATTCCTTAACCCGCAAATTGCCTATGGGCGCAATGGTGCCATATTTCAGCAACACAAAATTTTGCTCGTCGACACTCAGATCAGCAATATCGAGATAATTCAACCAATAGCGACGGCTGGCACCGCTCGGCATAATGTCATCAAGGAAGCAAAGCCATCCCGGCTCATCAAAAAACAGACTCACGGGGTGGTTTAGAGAGACGGCGTGCATGTCGTCTTTATCTAGCTCAGCCAAAGCGTATGCTTGCTCGTAATCTAACGAGGTGAGCCGATAATTACCTTGTTCACTCTCAGGAAAAGAGAGCTGTGCAATATCTCTCCACCGGCCATTGATGAACGCCTGAATGGTCAAATGTTCCATAAGAGCTCCAAAACAGATAATGAGTAATAAAATACTCATTATTTCATAAATAAACAAATAATGAGTAACTAACTACTCAAAATACTACTTCAGTATAGAAAATATACAAAGCTTTTATGAGGCATATATGGCATTTAATATACAATTTTTGGGAGTAAGCGAGCCTGTAAGGCCTTTTAATTGTCCACCGAAAACAAGCTCTCAATCTCGTCCCAACCCGGTAGCTCATGGCGCTTAGGTGTCATTTCACACTCTAAACCAACCGCATCAAGCAAGCGCTCAAAGATGTCGAATGAGCCAGTAAAACGACCATTCTTAATTTCTGAGATAGTAACTTTATGCATACCTGTGAGCTCTGAAAGGTGCTTCTGCGTTAAACCGAGCGCTTTGGGGTATTGGCTTACTGTCTTACCTATCGCTTGCCATATCAACGCCACCAATTATTAGCTATATGGCTAACATGACAGTTAATGAAGTAATTGTTATCTATATGGCTAACATTGTTTGGATGAAATATTGGTAAGGCTATTGGTGTATAACCTGCCATTAACCAAAAGCACGATAACCATCCCAGCTGTCAGGTGAAATTGTCCGTAACCACATATCCAATGCTGCACGTTTTTCATTCATATATTGACTGCGATTGTAGATGCCAGCGACGCCACTAACTGTATGCCCAAGCAGATGCTCCACCACGTGTGGTAATACACACCTAAATCATTTAAGCGAGTGGCAAGTGTTCGCCGTAGGTCATGCAGCGTCCACTTTTCTTTGTGTCCAAGGCGCTTCCATATGTTACCGCCGAAACCACTCACTGTTTCGGGGCTTTTTACTCCACCAGCAGATATCCATTTAAATTTGCTGATTTTTATTAATGGCATTGATGGTGATAAGAGTCTTCGTTTCAACGATTCATAAGTCGGAACAATGATCGTGATTAACTAACTGAAAGATTAAGCCAGATTAGATATTTCACCCAATCCAGAGGATTTTCTACACTTTGATCAGAAGGGTCATTTTGTGTGGCCATTTTAGGACTGTAAAACGGCTTAGGACATCACGTTAATGCTCGCATCATGAAACGCTGAAGCATCAATAACCAGTTCATTGTCGCCAGCTCGACTAGGAGCAGTGTTATGAGTTTAAAAAGCCCCAGAATTGGTACCAACTCTCATAATGGTGAGAAGACATTCCCATCCCACAAACATCACAAACGTAAGTCACACCATCAGGTTCAAGCTACACCCCCAGTGTCGCAGGAACTCATTATTGAGGGTGCAAGCTGTACCAGCTGTGTAGATAAAATCGAATCGGCGTTAAGAGCTGTGCCAGGTGTGGTTACGGCGGAGATGAATTTTGCTCAGCGTACGGTAAGCGTGAAAGGAACTGCGCAGGCAGACACGTTGATGAAAGCTGTAGAAAAAGCTGGCTACAACGCAAAGGTTACGGTCTCTGAGAGCGAAGATGATACGCTGGCTGAAAAAGAACACGCCGATTGGGTTTACTACAAGCGATTAATGCGTGAGATGACCATCGCATTATCACTGGGTATACCCTTAATGATCTACAGCGTTATTGTGGGCGAAATAACAGTCACCACGACAATCGAACGTATTGTCTGGCTAGTTGTTGGACTATTAACCTTTGGCGTCATGTTTTTTTCCGGCAAGCACTTTTATATAGGAGCTTGGCAATCCTTTAAAAATCATTCTGCCAATATGGATACTCTGATTGCATTGGGGACAGGGACTGCATGGATTTACTCCATGGTGATCATCTTTGTACCAAATGCAGTCCCTGAAATGGCGCGCCATGTTTATTTTGAAGCCACGGCTATGATTATTGGTTTGATTGATTTGGGTCTGGCACTCGAACTCAAAGCCCGTGGACGAACATCAGAAGCCATTAAGCGTCTTATCGGTCTGCAGGCCAAGACCGCTCGGGTGATCCGCGATAGCAAAGAATTGGATGTCGCAATCACACAGGTGCAGATGGACGACGTGGTGCGTGTTCGTCCCGGTGAAAAAATTGCCGTTGATGGTGAAGTCTTCGAGGGTCATACCACCATTGATGAGTCCATGTTAACTGGCGAACCTATGCCCGTAGAAAAAAACGTGGGCGATAAGGTAGCTGCAGGCACCATCAATAAGAGTGGTTCCATTTTGTTTACAGCAACCCGTGTTGGTAAAGACACCGCGCTGGCGCAGATCATTAATATGGTTAAGCGTGCACAAAACGCCAAACCTCCAATTAGCCGGATCGCAGATGTAATTTCTGCGTATTTTGTTCCTGTAGTGATGATTATTGCTGTCGCCAGTGCGCTCATTTGGCTCAACTTTGGCCCAGAGCCGACGGTAGCATTTGCCATCGTATCAGCCACAACGGTATTAATTATTGCCTGTCCCTGTGCCTTAGGTCTGGCGACACCTATGTCGGTTATGGTGGGGGTACGCAAGGCCGCGGAGGCTGGCGTGCTGATCCGCAATGGTGAAGCGTTGCAAACCACCTCAAAGATTACTGCAATGGTCCTTGATAAGACCGGTACCATCACCTTAGGAGCACCAAAGGTCACCGATATATTAGTGGCAGGCGAGCAAAATGAAGACACAATCCTGCGACTAGCGGCAACCCTCGAAGCCGGTTCTGAGCATCCATTGGCACTGGCAATTGTGGAGTCCGCTCAAGAAAAAGGTATCGAAATTGGTAAGGTCTCCAATTTTAATGCCATTACTGGCCGCGGGGTACAGGCGGATGTAGATGGTAAAACGCTGTTGTTCGGCAATGAACAATTGATGCGAGAGCGCAATATTGAACTTGGTGGTTTTGTTGAAAAAGCACAAACGCTGGCCGCCGCCGCAAAAACTCCAATGTATTTTGCCGTGAATAACCAGCTTTCAGCAATTATCGCTGTAGCCGATCCCATCAAGGAAGACTCTATCGCCGCAATCAAACGATTGCAGCATAACGGTATTCGCGTCGTGATGCTGACCGGCGACAACCGTGCCACTGCAAAAGCCGTCGCTGAAAAAGCAGGCATCAAAGAGTTCTTCGCCGAAGTGTTACCGGAGGATAAATCCAAAAAGGTTCAGGAACTGCAGATGGAAGGAGAAGTCGTCGGCATGACCGGGGACGGTATCAACGATGCACCAGCGCTGGCGATGGCCAACGTGGGTTTTGCCATCGGCACAGGTACCGACGTTGCTATTGAGAGCGCCGATATAACGTTGATGAGAGGATCACTGCATGGACTCGCTGATGCAATTGCGGTAAGTAGAGCCACGCTGCGCAACATCAAACAGAACTTGTTTGGTGCATTTATTTACAACGCTGCCGGGATCCCTTTCGCAGCTGGGCTGTTATACCCGTTTTTCGGTTTATTACTAAGTCCTGTCATAGCCGGTGCTGCGATGGCATTTTCGTCATTGACCGTTGTCACCAATGCCAATCGTCTGCGCTTGTTCAAGGCTCAGGAACATTAATGGCTATTCCGACAGCACCTGTAAGTTAGGAGAATAGACATGCTATTGATCAATATTGCCGGCATTGTTCTGATTGCGACCATCATTTGGTGGTTTTGGCTTTACAAGGCTAAAGAGGCAACGGTCGGAGAAAATGACCTAGTGATCACAGTGGAAAACGGCACTTATTCACCTTCGCGAATTAAAGTCCCTGCTGGTGAACCGGTTGAACTTAAATTTATGCGCAAGGATCAATCCCCTTGTTCTGAAATCCTACTCATTCCTGACTTACAAATCAGTGACACTTTACCGCTCAATAAGCTGAAATCCATTCGGTTACCGGCATTAAAATCGGGGGCGTACGCATTTCATTGCCAGATGCAGATGTATCGCGGCGAAATTATAGTGAAATAGCCAATAGACGATGATGAAGACTATTGTCGATAAACTTTATATCGCTGATTTTTACGAACATGTACCTCATGGAGAGTCTAAATGTATAAGCGAAGGAGTAAATTGCTGTTACCCGTATAAGGAGTAAGGCGATGAACGAGCATCATTCAAATGTAAATCCAGGGTTCCTGACTACGCATACCTTGCAGCTTAGCGGGTTAAATCAACAGAATACGATATTGATCGTTAGGGAACTTGAGGAACTCCCCTACATGGACTCAGTTACGCTGAATGAAGCAAAGCAAACCATTAAGCTTGCCTATGACGCATCTCATCATGATATTGATGAGATGATTGCCATCATAAAAAAGTACGGTGCTGCCTTATTTAATAGCTGGTGGAGCCGGACTAAACTGGGTTGGCAACGTCAAATTGACCAAAACATCAAGGACAATGCAAATCTTGAGGCGCACTGTTGCAATAAAATGCCGCCACGTAAATAAAAGTATCGGCGTGACTGATGAATTTCATTCGTGATCATCTGAAAATCATAGAGTTGATTGAAAAAAAGTACACGAGCAAGGTAATTCAGCAATCAATAATGGACAATGATCACAATCTAGTGTGCTTGAATCATTAGTTCTTGATTGTTGTTCTACGAATAGTATATTTAGTACCAATTCCATTGAGGTATAGAACTTCAGCTATGCGAAACTTGCTGTTAATAACAACACTGGCAATGATGCTGATCAGTCAGGCGCTCGCGCCAAGACTGGTTGCTGCTATGCCTGTGTCACAGCAAATGTTCGCTCAATCCCATACCCAAGAAGCTCATGCCACTATGGCCTGCTGTCAGGGGAAAATGGATTGTAAACATTGTAATTCAGCGGCAGATAACTGTGGTCAGGTAGGAAATTGTGCCAATCACTGCAGTAATTTAATCTCTGTCATCACCCCTATCACCGCTTTACAGTCACAACCTATGTTGGCTCAAGAAATTTCTTGTCCTACATGGAGTGTACAGACTGCTACTGTTGGCGTCCAAACACCACCGCCTAACTACCTGTAATTCTTTTTAACATTTTGTTTTAAAGGCTTAATGCCTAAGTAACTACTGTTTATAGAATTTTAGGAGTACGGTCATGTTCTCAAAAACTACTTTAGCAACTATTGCTGCATCCGCTTTATCTTTGTCCACTCTGTTCGTTGCACCACTCACTCAGGCCGCGCAAGTCTCTTTGCCAGATGACCTGCAGGTACTCAGTATCGATGGG
>NZ_JARFTS010000011.1:0-114866 GCF_029167175.1 Shewanella sp. A32 | reverse complement strand
GTATCGACAAAGCGCCACATGGTTTGTCGGGTGGCTTTGGCGACTTTGAGTGCCAGCGCTTGCTGCATCTGGCCGGAGACGTTGACTTGAACCGTATCCTGATGTCCCCCCATCTCCACTTTTTCTAGGGTCATGCCGCAGATAGGACAGGTTCCGGGGGTATCACTGACAATCTGTGGATGCATCGGGCAGACATATTTAATGGTGCCACCGTGAGAGGGCTGCGCTTTGTCGACACTACTGAAGACCTTTTGCACATTGGCCGCTTGTTTGGCAGTTGTTGGCTTTACGGACATATCCATCGTCGCAGTTTTATCCTTGCCCTGTGACATGTCCATCTGCATCTTGGCATGATCATCGGGATCTGCTGGGGCCGAGGTCTGTGGTTGTGCCATGTCCATTTGAGGTTTGGCATCTGCATCAGCGTCCTTTTCGACCAGAAACATACCGCAAATCGGACAGCGTCCCGGCTCATGACTCACGATTTGTGGGTGCATGGGACAGACATAGGTTTTCTGGTGCTCTGCTGTAGTTGTAGCACTCGGCTTGGCCGGTGATTGTTTGGGTTCAGTTGCTTCGTCCTTTACCAGAAACATGCCGCATATAGGACAGCGCCCCGGTTTGTCGCTGCGTTCTTGCGGATGCATTGGGCAATAATATGCTCCCTGAGCAGCCGTCGTTGTCTGGTGCTGGTGATCTTGGTGCTCATCGGTAACCGCCAGGGCTTGTAGACTCCACTGTGACCCCGTGGCCAGCGCCAGACTGAGGACGCAAGCCAGGTTTCGACGTGTTTGTTTAGTACTCATATGCCTCATCTCCACCTGCGCCTAAATTTATTGTTGCTGCATGTGCATCGCGTGCATAGCACTGTCACCCTGCGATTGTGCTGGCACCAGCTTCATACCACATTTCGGGCAGCTGTCGCCTTTATGTCCAGTCACTTCTGGATGCATTGGGCAGTGATACACCACAGCATCAGCTTTGGCTTTCACTAGCTTCATGCCACATTTCGGGCAGGAATCGCCTTTGTGTCCGGTCACTTCCGGATGCATTGGGCAGTGATAAACCTCGGCTGTGTCAGCAGCTTTAGTTTGTTGAACGGCTTCACCAGCGTAACTGTAGCTGGTTAGGCCAAGACTTAACATTAGGGCAAAAAACAGGGTAAAAAGGATTTTCATAAGTCACTCCATAGCGGGCAAGACTGAGATCGCTAAGACATCAGTAACAGACCCAAAAATTAATTCAGCTTGTGTTTAGTAGATTTCGGGCACAGGTGTGCCGTAGCAGTTATGCAATGGGGGGTTTTAAGCTGGGATTAACGTCAACAGAGTGGAAATGAGGCATAGGGGTTGCAACGGCAACTTCAGGCTGCTTGGCTGTCGGCCAGGAAACGGCTGCCAGAAGAGTACCTGTCACGGATATCACTAAACAATGACCACCTTTACAGAGTCCCTTGCCGTCACAGCAGTGATGGGTTGCAGTGTCGGGAAGCACTTGTGCAACATGGTGCCCATCACAACAGTCGGGAGTCATAGTCTTTTGAGTGTGACAATCCATTGAAGCAGCCATTGGCTGGCTACTTGTCGCCGACATCATAATTGTGGGTTCTGTAGCATTAGCAGATGGAATCATCCAATGGTCATTAGATAGCAACCCCTGCCCGATAAACGCGAGCATGGTGAGTATCAATCCCATATGACGACGCAGCCGTTGCATAAGATGTCCCAAAATAATGATCGCCTAAATTTTAACACGTCCTAAACAGACTAACTTGATTAAATTCACAATTATCTGAATCTATTCTAAAACTTCAGGCAATCTCAACGCCTATCCTCATGGTTCCTCAATAATTGACCTTGAGTGGTCAGCTAGTCGGCGATAATGCCAGCTTCGCGTTGTGGCGATAAATTGTTGATATTGTTATTGATATCGATGGCGTTAACGAATGGTCGTCGCAGGTAGGCTTTTGTTGTCGCTGCATCATTCAGGTGGGTAAGTTTAGTGAGACCTGCTTTTTGATCCCCAACGTTTACCTGTAAATGCAGCGGTTCTGACGTTACCCAAGTGCTGGCGTCATCTGCGCTGTAACGAAATAAATTACGGTACCACCAGGAGATGCGAACCTTTGGTCAGTTGTAGCCTGTCGCTGTGGTTTGTATTGGGGTGACCATCAACGCCGTCAAGTTGTAAAACCTCGGGCCATGAGAGTTGTGCCGCTTGCAGTTGTGTGGCGATAAATACGGTTGATGTCGCGAGGAAGGCGGCGACAGTCACTGTTAAGGAGACTTTCGTAAACATAGTCATTACTCCAAAATATCGGTAACCAAAATAAGATGTGATGAAGTCGTTTAGACTTAGATACGCGTTATTGATGATTACAGCGAATCTGGAGGCGGAGTTTTTAGGCCGTTGATAACGGTTTGCACACTCCAGCTATTATGGGAAATGGCTTGAGTAGCCGTATCATCTAGCGTCGCTAAGCCAATGGGGAGTGGTGCCGATATCAAATTAGCACAGTGAGTCACACAGGTTCCTGCCGGGCTACAGTTGGCTGTAACGGCACTGCATTGCCGGCCGTGCATTTGTCCCTGACAGCAATGCTTCATTGTCTGCGGTTCAACTAACATTTGGGCAAATGCGTGCTGAGCCACTGGCATCGCCACCGCTTGTCGCGGCGAAAGCGCCTGACTGAACAGCATCATCAGTACAGTGATGGTTAACAGCAAATTTCGCATTATTGGCATGATGTCAGTATGACAAACCTGTTATTAAGAGGCGTTGTATCGGAAAAAGTTGCATTGAAGAAAAAACCTTAACCGGGATTAAATTGAGCAGGATCAAGGAATAATTTTGCGATTAAGCCATTTGCGCAGAATTGCCAAAATAAAAAAATAGTGGGCAGCAATAGATGCGCTAAATTAGCTAAGTTGATTAAGCAGAGTTAGACCTCCGTCGCATTTTAGCTTATTAAGGTCAGATTAATTAAATAAAGTTGGTTTATAATCCGTTTCGGAAAAAGGTATTGTTAAATACTAAAAAAAGAAATTGCATATTCCATATTGGAGAAGAGTGATGAATTGGCGTGCACTATTCAAACCCAGCGCAAAGTATTCCATCGTTTCACTGTTGATTGTCGGTGTAGTGATCGGTGTCATTGGTTACTTTGCCACACAGCAGACATTACATTTTACTAGCTCAGATGCTTTCTGTATGAGCTGCCACAGCCACCATTCTATTCAGAAAGAGTTGATGGCATCGCCTCACGGCAGCAACCCTCAGGGTATCACCGTGACCTGTGAAGATTGTCACTTGCCACATAACCCTATCAAATACCTGATGAAAAAGATCGTGGTATCTAAGGATCTGTATGGCTTCCTGACTATCGATGGTTTTAATACTCAGGCATGGTTGGACGCAAACCGTAAAGAACAGGCAGATAAAGCTCTGGCTGACTTCCGCGCCAATGATTCTGAAAACTGTCAGCACTGCCATACTCGTATTTTCGAAAATCAGCCTGAATCTATGAAGAAGATTGCGGTAACCATGCACAGCATGAACTTCAAGAAAGATCCGGATAAGCGTAAAACTTGTGTGGATTGCCACAAGGGTGTAGCGCATTTCTATCCAAAGGGCTAAGTAATCGTCGCTCTTCATTGAAAGCCGGTGCAGCGCACCGGCTTTTTTTATGTCGTTATCGACTAAAAGCCAACACCTTGTAGGCTAACAGGTCATAAACCTTTATGGCGCTCTGTGGTATTGTTGGCGCATTTAACGCTAGTGAACAAACTGATTGTTGGATTTATGCACAATATTGCTCAAATCATCGCTCAGGAACTGGATGTTCGTGAGCAACAGGTAGCAGCAACCATAACGCTGCTGGATGAAGGTTCTACGGTGCCATTTATTGCCCGTTACCGTAAGGAAGTTACCGGAGGCCTGGACGATACCCAGTTGCGTACCCTTTATAGCCGCCTCGGTTATTTGCGGGAACTGAATGAGCGCCGCGAAGTCATTCTGAAGTCAATTAGCGAGCAGGGCAAGATGACGCCGGAATTGGAAAAAGCGTTGCATGACGCGGATACCAAAACTCGCCTCGAAGATCTTTACCTGCCCTTTAAGCCTAAACGCCGAACCAAAGGACAGATTGCGATTGAAGCCGGTATTGAACCGCTGGCTGAGCAATTGTTTGCGGCTGTGGGGGATAACCATCTCGACCCAGAGCAATTAAGCAGCGCATACCTTAATGCTGACGCTGGCTTTTCTGACGAGAAGGCGGTACTGGATGGTGCCCGCTATATCCTGATGGAACGTTTTGCAGAAGATGCAGATCTACTCGCGAAAGTAAGACGCTATTTGACAGAAAATGCGTTGCTGGAAAGTAAAGTGATCAGCGGTAAGGAGCAGGAAGGGGCTAAATTCCGCGATTATTTTGAACATAGCGAACCCGTCAGTCAGGTGCCCTCACATCGCGCGCTGGCGATGCTACGCGGTCGCAATGAAGGTGTGCTCAGTTTGGCACTAAATGCTGATCCCGGCACTGAGGCTAAAGAAGGCAGTTACTGTGAGCAGATAATTGCCGCGCATCTGGGTTGGCAATTATCTGACTGCGCGGTTGATCGTTGGTTACGAACTGTAGTGACTGCAACCTGGCGCATTAAAATTGCACTGCAGATGGAAACCGAATTTATCGCGCAGATGCGTGAAGCTGCGGAAACGGAAGCTATCAAAGTGTTCGCCCGTAATCTTGGCGATTTGTTGATGGCAGCGCCGGCAGGTGCCAAAGCGACAATGGGATTAGATCCCGGTTTGCGTACCGGTGTGAAAGTGGCTGTAGTGAACGATACCGGTAAGCTGGTGGCTCACACCACCATTTTCCCACATGCGCCACAAAACCAGTGGGACAAGTCGGTAAGAACCTTGGCAACGCTGGCTAACATGCATCAGGTGGAGTTGATCGCTATCGGTAATGGCACTGCTTCTCGGGAAACGGATAAATTGGCGGCAGATGTTATCGCCGCAGTTAAAGAACAGCGCCCACATCTGACCAAAGTGGTGGTGAGTGAAGCCGGGGCTTCGGTGTATTCAGCTTCCGAATTTGCGGCCAATGAATTCCCGGATTTAGACGTGTCACTGCGGGGCGCGGTGTCTATTGCCCGCCGTTTGCAGGACCCGCTTGCCGAACTGGTAAAAATTGAACCCAAATCAATTGGGGTGGGTCAGTATCAGCATGATGTCAGCCAAAGTCAGTTGTCCACGTCACTGGAAGCGGTGGTAGAAGACTGTGTAAACAGTGTCGGTGTAGACGTGAATATGGCGTCGGTTCCATTATTGAGCCAGGTGGCAGGACTTAACCGCACATTGGCAAAAAATATCGTCGATTATCGCGATGAAAATGGCCGCTTCAATAATCGTAAAGCGTTACTTAACGTGCCTCGCCTTGGGCCGAAAGCGTTCGAGCAGGCGGCTGGCTTCTTGCGTATTCATGGTGGCGATAATCCATTGGATGAGTCCGCTGTGCATCCTGAAGCCTATATGCTGGTGGAAAATATCTCGCAAGCCAAAAGCACGCCATTAGCAGCGATCATCGGTAACTCCGCACTGCTAGCCAGTCTGAACCCACAGGATTTCACGACTGCAGATTTTGGGCTGCCAACGGTTACCGATATCCTCAAAGAGCTGGATAAACCGGGTCGTGACCCGCGCGGAGAATTTAAAACCGCGAGCTTTAAAGATGGTGTTGAAGCTATCACCGATCTAAATCCAGAAATGGTGCTGGAAGGGGTTGTCACCAATGTGACTAACTTTGGTGCGTTTGTGGATATCGGGGTGCATCAGGATGGACTGGTACATATCTCGTCGCTCACGGATAAATTTGTGAGCGATCCACACACAGTTGTGAAAGCCGGTGATGTGGTCAAAGTGAAGGTGCTGGAAGTAGACGTACCGCGCAAACGCATTAGTCTTACCATGCGCCTCGATGAGAAGGCCGAACCTAAAGTGGTGCAGCCAAAAGCCAATTCGCAGCCGCCCGTGCATAAACCTGCCGCGAAAGCCAATAAGGCTCCTGCACATAAAGCACAGGAAAAAGCTAAGCCGTTAAATGCGGCGATGGGAAACGCTTTTGCTGAGGCATTTGCCAAACTTAAAAAATAGTTCAGCAACCCAAAGCCGAAGTAAATACTTCGGCTTTTTGACCGCTGTCATGCCAATGCCTCTAAACTTGCGGTAGTCAATGGCGAGGTTTGCTGTTGGTAATATTCCGCAATACGGTTACCCAACGCCCGGTAAAAATCGTCAGATTCATCGGGCATTGGATGTTCACTACTGTCTGATGTAGCGGTTTGGCGGTTGTTCAGCGGCGTTGGGTCTACCCGATTACGGATATCTTTGCGATCCAATGCCGGTTTGATAAAGACCGCCGCTAATAGAGATTTCCCCTGCTGCTTTTGTTGCTGGGAACTCTGCTGCTGTTGCTGATTTGATTGTTGCTGTTCATGTACCAGCGTTGCTTGCTTGGCATTTTGTTGCGCGGCATCTGCTGTTCGTTCATTTTGCGCGTTAAAGGCTCTTTCTTCATGGCCTTTAGCGGGCTCTTGTGGCGGGATGACCGGCGGCCGTTGCTGACCCTCAACCCTTGCAGCATCTGTCGCTGGGTTGCTGGTTGCAAGTGGCACTTGTGGATAATTGGAAACAAGTTGCATGGCAAATCCTTTTGGTCATTGCACAAATTGTAAGCAACTATCGGCTGGAATTAAACCCCTTTTCGTACAACCAGCTACGCAAATACTGTAAAAAATCCTCCGGATGGGAAATAAAAGGCGCGTGAGACGACTTGGGTAATATTACGTCTTCGATTTGCGGTGTCACCGGCAACAACGGCACAATTTTTTGCGGTACTAAGCCGTCCAGTCGCCCCCAAACCCTTAACCACGGTAATGTTAAAGAGGATAAGCTGTCACGCAGGTCGACCTGTTTGAGCATAGAAAGCCCCTGAGCGAGGGCGAAAGCGTCGGGCAATGGCTTGGATAGCACCAATTCCTTGAGATGGCGAATATCTTCGCGCGCTGTGTCGCTACCCATCGCCTGGATCGCTAAAAAGCGTTCTACGGTGCGTTGCAGATCCTGCTGCAGTTGCGCTTCAAACTGTTGCAGTACTGAGGGTGCAATGCCTGGCCACGCATTATCGGGACGCGCCATAAAACAGGGTGAAGAGGCTACCGTTACTAGCGCTTTGACTTTGTCTGGCCATCGCTGAGCAACGCGTGTCGCCAATAAGCCACCCAGCGACCAACCGATCCAGATGGCATCGGCGGGCAGTTCGGCAATTAATCTCTCCGCCCAATCATCCAAAGTGCCGAACTGAGGTTGGCTGTCACCAAATCCCGGCAAATCAACACAGTAACTTCTATACTGGGGAAGTTGCGTCACCGTTGGCAGGAACACACTGCCGTTAACTCCCCAACCATGAAGCCATACCAGAGGTTGACCATCACCAGCTATGTGGCAAAACAGGGACGATGTCATTAATCACAGCCTGAATTCAATAAAGTGAACAAATTTAGCCCTTTCCTGGCAGGATGCCGGGCGTTATTAGCCGCCAGTTTACCTAATCGTTGTCTGCTGTGTCATCAGCGGCTGCTGTCTGCAAGCTCCGGTATCTGCGACGTCTGCCTGCAAAGTTGTCTGTATCAGACGCCGGTTTGTCTGGGCTGTGGTCTGCCATTAACAACCCCCTGCCGCTACTGTGGCAGTTGTCTGTCCACACAGCCAATACCGGTGGTGGCTCCTGCGAGCTATCACTCATTGTTGGGACCGTTAATTCCACAAATCAAATATCACGCTCAGTTCGCCGCATTGCCACCGTTGGTGAAGGCACTGGCAGACCGTGTAACACAAGCGCTAAGCGATGAGTTGATCATCTTGCCGCAAGTGCTAGTGCCTGTGCCACTGCATCCGCATCGGTTACGTCAGCGTGGCTTTAATCAGGCCACCGTGATTGCCAAATTATTGGGACAGTACTTACAGTTGCCAGTGGACGAACAACTTGTGCAGCGGCAAACTGAAACATTACCGCAAGCCGGGTTGGACGGGCAGGCGCGCCGAAGCAATTTGCAGGGAGCGTTCCTGGTGACACAGGCGGTGTCGTGGCAGCGGATTGCGCTGATCGATGATGTGGTCACTACCGGAACCACAATCAATGAACTTGCACGTTCACTTTCACCTTGGACCCCTGATTTGCAGGTCTGGTGTCTGGCGCGAGCAGAAGCCCCGGGAATGTGATCCAGATGCCAAGATAATTTAAACCGCCACCTTAAAAACTTAACCTGTAGATGGGGGGACTACAAAGCTGGCTTCATCAGGAGTATCATAAGCCTAATTCTTACCAATTCACTCAGGTTTATCCTGACGGAGCAGGTTTTTCATGATTAGCATTTCTGAATCAGCACAGGCCCACTTTGTCAAACTGCTGGCCGATCAGCCGGAAGGCACTAACATCCGTGTATTTGTTATCAGTCCTGGTACCCCACAGGCCGAGTGTGGCGTTTCATACTGCCCGCCAGATGCCATTGAAAGCGATGATATTGAACTGGAGTTCAATGGCTTCAACGCAATGGTTGATGAAAAAAGCGCTCCATTTCTGGAAGATGCCAGCATCGATCTGGTAACTGATCAGTTGGGTTCACAGTTAACCCTGAAAGCCCCTAACGCTAAAATGCGTAAAGTCGCTGATGATGCGCCGCTGCGGGAGCGGGTGGAGTATCTAATCCAGTCAGAAATCAATCCACAACTGGCCAGTCATGGTGGTCATATTATGCTGGTGGAAATCACTGATGACGGGATTGCGGTATTGCAGTTCGGCGGTGGTTGTAACGGTTGTTCCATGGTCGACGTCACGCTGAAAGATGGCATCGAAACTCAGATGCTGGAGCGTTTCCCTGGTGAACTGACTGGCGTGCAGGACGTGACTGAACATCAGCACGGCTCTCATTCCTATCAGTAACATGCTGCCGAATAAAAATGGCGCCCAAGGGCGCCATTTTTATTCGGCCAGGCTGTGGTTACGCGGGATAATCTAGGATCGCTGCCTGACGAGCTTACCACTGATAAAGTGGTCGCGGTTGACCCAATAATGACCACCGAGTGTCAGTGTGCGCGCCAACATAAATCCGCTAAGTGCAGCCCATAAACCATGATTGCCCCAGTGTTGTAATAACCACCAAATCGGTAAAAATACTCCGAGCGATGCCGTTAACATACTGTTGCGCATTACCGCGCCTTTAGCGGCACCAATATAGACGCCATCAAACAGATAACAGCCAAATGCCAACAACGGCATAAATGTCAGCCAGGGCAGGTAGCTATCCGCAGTGTCGCGTACACTGGCAATATTGGTAAGTAAGGCGACCAGTTGCACCCCGCCGACCATAAACACTAAGCAAAAGCCACAGGCAACCACCAGTGACCAGCCAAATGCGAGTGATACCGCGGCTTTCACCTCATCGTCTCGGCCTTTACCACTCGCCTGACCGACTTCGGCCTCGGCGTAATATGCTATACCGTCAAGGGCGTATGCGATCAGCAACAGTAAATTCAGCAACACTGCGTTAGCGGCGACGATTTCATCACTGATCCCCGCCCCCTTGAAGGTCATAAAGGCAAAGGTTCCCTGGAGACAGAGACTACGAATGAAAATGTCCCGATTAAGTCTTAATAGCTGGGCGAATCCCTGAAGATTAAGCCGTTCCAAAATTGAGGTTAGCGCGATAGATGGCATCTGCTTCAATTCGCAGATCACCACATAAACTGCCACGCCACAGGCGAGCAGATCCGATGCTACCGATGCCAATGCGGCCCCAGCGACGCCCAGATTGAGTCCGAGTACCAGGAATAAGTCCAGCAAAATATTCGCGAGGTTAGCAATGATAAGTTGCCACATCGCCGCCTTGGGTCGCTGCCGCCCTAGCAGCCAGCCGAGTAACACAAGGTTGAGTAAGGCAAATGGTGCGGACCAGATGCGGATCAGAAAATAGCTCTTGGCATAGCTGGCGACTTCTGGACTGGCATTATTCAGGTAATCAGCCAAGGCCCAGATAGGATTTTGTAGCACCAACAGTAGCATCCCTAACCCCAACGCCAGCAGTCCGGACTGCAATAACACTAGCTGCTGTTTACTGCTATCACCGGCACCAAAGGCGTGAGCCGTCAGGCCAGTGGTTGCCATGCGGAGAAATGCCAATAACCAGAACAGCAATGTTATAATGGTCGACCCTAATGCCACGCCGCCAAGAAACCAGGCATCACTCAGATGACCGATAACGGCAGTATCTACCAGTCCCAGTAGTGGCACGGTAATGTTGGACAAAATCATTGGCACAGCCAGCGCCAACAAGCGTCGGTTTTTTTGTCGATCAAACAGGCTGAACAGCATAATTCCCCGGAGGTTGGTAAATGTTAAGTGGTAAACGTGTGTTAGTTGCTTTGGCGCTAATGCTTGCCGCACCCTTGTGTCAGGCGGTGGTCATTCTACAGTACCATCATGTTTCAGAAACCACACCTAAAGTCACCAGCGTGACTCCGGCGCAATTCAAACAGCAGATGCAGTATCTGGCAGAGAATGGATTCAAGGTTGTACCGTTAACAACGGTTGTTGACACCATTAAAAAAGGTGAGGATTTGCCGGTCAAAACCGTGGCCATTACCTTCGACGATGGTTATCGGAGTATTTTTGAAACCGCGCGTCCAATCCTTAAATCTTATGGATTTCCTTATACTTTGTTTGTGTCGATAGCACCCACCGCAAAAGGTTACCGTGAAATGATGAGCTGGCAACAATTGCAGCAACTCGCGAAAGAGGGGGTAACCATTGCTAACCATAGCTATGGTCATGAACATCTTATTCGTAAACTCCCCGGTGAAACCGAGTCGCAGTGGCTCGCCCGAGTGAAGCAAAATATTCTTGATACTGAAGCTGAGTTGAAAGCCAGAACCGGGCAGGATGTCAAAATGCTGGCCTATCCCTACGGTGAGTACAATACCGCATTGCAACAACTGTTGACCCAATTAGGCTATGTTGGCTTTGGTCAGCAATCCGGTGCAGCGGGCCCTTATTCAGAGTTGACCGCGTTACCAAGATTTCCCGCCGCGGGAGTCTATGCCGAAATGAATACGCTAAAGGTTAAACTGCTTGCACGCAATATGCCGGTGGTCAGCAGTTCTCCAACCAATCCAGAACTGGCCGCGGGTCAATGGCAACCGCAATTGCGTGTAACCTTAAAACTCGATGATATCAATCCATCGCAGATGTTATGTTATTTGCCGGGGCAGCCCGCTACTGCACCGCAATGGTTAACCAACGATACCTTTATGATCCAGGCACAGAACCCTCTGCCAGCAGGTCGCTCGCGTTATAACTGTACCGTACCCAGCAAGCAGGGGAGCGGTTATTACTGGTTTTCGCAAGCGTGGGTCCGGCCGGATGATCGGGGACAGTGGTTAGCGGAATAACCAGATTGCAATTACCTGATTGTTATTAATGACCCAATTATCGGGAAAGCGTCATAAAACGGCGATAGGATGGCGGCTTAAGACTTGCTCCAACGTGCGGGTTTTAGGCATCATATGCAGATCATAATATTTCGCTAATAATTGGCCATTATGCTGAGCGGCGAAATGTCAGAGACCTATTGTTAAGGTTCGGGAGTATATCGTTGATTTCTGTAGTAATACCTGCCAAAGATGAAGCTGGCAACATCGGTCCGCTAATGGATGAAATATGTCAATCACTGAATGGTCTGTGCGATTTTGAAATTCTGGTGGTCGATGATGGCAGCAGTGACGGTACTGCTCAGGAAGTTATCGACACCGCGAATAAAAATCATTGCAGTGCCAAGGCGATTGTTCATAACCGTAGTACCGGACAGAGTACCGCTGTCGCTACCGGGGTTCGCCAGGCATCTGGGAAGTATATTGTGACGCTGGATGCCGATGGCCAAAATGATCCCGCTGATATCCCGGCGATGCTGAAATTGACCGAAAATATTACTGCTGAACATTTTTGTATCGCTGGCTATCGTAAAAACCGCAAAGATACTGCCTGGAAACGCTTCCAATCTCGATTTGCTAACAAAGTTCGCGATGCCATGTTGCACGACGGGGTGCCAGACACCGGTTGTGGTCTGAAACTGTTTCCGCGCGAGACTTTTTTAAGGTTGCCATATTTTAATCACATGCACCGTTATATTCCTGCATTGGTAAGACGTCTTGGTGGCGAAGTCTATATCTCGGTAGTGCATCATCGTGATCGTGGCGTCGGTGTTTCCAAGTACACCGCCTGGAATAGAATGTGGGTTGGCATTGTCGACATTCTGGGGGTGATGTGGCTTATCCGCAGAGCAAAAATAGCAGAGATTAAACGCATTGATAGCACCCAATAATGGACTCAAGCGGCTGGCTAAGGCCGGTGTCGTCGTTATCATTTTATTGTTACTGACCTGGGCGGTAAAAGAAGGGTGGTTTGAACACCTGACCGATAGTAACTGGGTCGCACGCTTTGTGAAAACTAATGGGCTTTACGGCTGGGGTATTCTATTACTCGCCGGCGGCTTTTTCACCGCAGTTGGCGGCCCACGTCAGGTCATTGCCTTTGTCTTTGGCTTTGCCATCGGAGGCTGGCAAGGCGCGCTATATTCCACGTTAGCGGCTTTGCTGGGATGTGCCATCAGTTTCTATGTGGCACGACTGACCTTCCGCAGTAGTCTGCAACGTCGTTTTGGTCGCAGACTGCAAAAGTTTGAAAATCTGGTGATCCGCAATACCTGGCTCAAAGTCTTGATGATCCGCTTGTTACCGGTCGGCAGCAATTTGTTGACTAACCTGTTCGCGGGAGCTACCCACGTACCCGCCAGAGGCTTTATGGTTGGCAGTACCATCGGCTATTTACCGCAGATGCTGATTTTTTCCTTTGCAGGTGCCGGGTTGGGGTTATCGGATCATATTCAACTAAGCATCAGCATCGTGCTGTTTTTAGTGTCCAGTATTATCGGCGCCTATCTATATCGCAGTCGTTTACAACATCAGGTAGACGAGCTGATTACCGAAGATAAAGAGACTGTTAAATGAATTTCCTGTTCAAACCGTTTGACTCAGACGACTATCGCCGAGTGTTCTGGGCCCTGTTCTGGCTGACCCTCGTGGTCATGCTGATCGGTGTCGGTCTGCGCTCTCCTTGGCCAGCTGATGAACCGAGATTCGTAGAAGCAGCCCGTGAAATGGTGGCTAATGGCCAGTGGCTGTTTCCCAGTCGCGGTGGTGAATTTTATCCGGACAAACCACCGGTATTCATGTGGGCCATTGCGCTTTGTTATCTGATTTTAGGAAACCTCAAATTAGCTTTCCTGTTACCCAACGCATTTTGTGGCTTACTGACCGTGATGCTGGTGTATGACCTTGGTGCCAAATTGTGGAATGTTCGCACCGGACGCAACGCTGCATTGTTGCTGTTATTGGTACCACAGTTTCTGGTGCAAGTGAAAAGTGCCCAGATAGATGCCATGGTGATGTGTTGGATTACCGTAGGTTGTTACGGACTGATCCGTCACTTTATGCTTGGTCCGAATTGGCGGTGGTATTTTGTTTCTTGGGCGTTTATGGGCCTTGGCGTCATCACCAAAGGGGTTGGCTTTCTGCCATTATTGATGTTGTTGCCTTTAGGGTTCTATGCTTGGCGCCAACAACTTTATCGCCCTAGTTGGAAGTGGCGGGCGGCATTAGGGCCTTTGGTCATGTTGGCTGTTATTGCTGCTTGGTTGGTGCCAATGGTGTTGACGGTGTTACACAATGGCTCGCCGGAATACACCGCTTACATGAACAATATTCTGTTTAAGCAAACCGGTCATCGTTACGCTAATGCCTGGCACCATATTAAACCGTGGTATTTCTTTATTGTCAGTGTGATCCCTTGGTTATGGTTTCCGCTGCCATTTCTCGCGGTCGCGCACTGGAAGACGTTTGTTGCAAAAATAAAGGCTGATCCGCAGATTGTCATTCTGTTGGCTTGGGTAGCGCTGGTCGTGCTGTTTTTTAGTATCAGTCCAGGTAAACGTAACCTTTATATTTTACCGGCACTACCTATCGCCTCTCTGGCCGTTGCTGCTGCATTGCAAGGTGTGGGACAAAGACGCTGGTTTGAATGGCTAGTGACCGGACTGCTGTGGCTGGTCAGTGGGTTAACCCTGGCACTGGGCGTGATGGCCGTGATGGAAATGCCCTGGCTGCTGAACAAATTGGATGAGTACACTGACAACCTAGCGGCGTTTGGTTACTTCCTCATAGTGATGGCCGTGCTATGGTTGGTGATACTGGGATGGGCACGCCGTTCATTTTCCCTAATCCGCGCCGGAGCCATGACATTTGTTGGTTGGATGTTGTTTGCTACCTGGGGTTATCAGCTATTAGATTCAGTTCGTACACCCAAAGCGGTGTTGCAGCATACGGCTGAAGTCATAGGTAACGACGCCCAACTCGGTTTGCTCCATTTTAAAGAGCAGTTCATTTTGTTTTCACCGCTCGACATTACGCATTTCAGTTATCTGGCACCGCTATCTGAGCAAGAACGTAACGCCTGGCGTTGGATGCAACAGGGTGATAAACGTTATTTGCTGCTACCTGGTGATGACAAATTGCAGTGTTTTGATATGTCGAAAGGGCAAAATATGGGCACAGCTCATCGTATCGATTGGTACTTGTTGGGCGCGGACGCGTTGCTGCCGACATGTCCTGAACCTGAGCGCGTTGAGATTTATCATACTGAGCGTCCGGGAAAATGGATGGCAGAATAAGTGGACTATCAGTGAGATGACAGGCAATAAAAAACCGCAGTGACATCTGCGGTTTTTTATTGCTGTATGAGGAATCAAATTAATAGGTGCGGTTAATGCACGGCCTGCAATCGGGGAAGTGGAGTTGCATTATCCGCACAGGAACTGGTTTCTAGCACAATTCCCATGGCCCGTGCACTTTTGGCAACAAGCTGCAATCGACGTTTATCTTTGTGATCCAGCTGTTCGACCCAACTGATCACCGCACTGGAAGTGCCGCTGGTCAGTGCTTTTTCTGTGGCCCACAAGGCTTCAACTTCGTCGCGGGCGCGAACCTGCAATACGCGATCCATCCTCACTCCAGCCCGCGCGAGCAGTTCTTTGTAACCTATGGCATTCTCAGGATTAATCAGCACAATCCAGCGGCCCTGCTGACTTAATTGTGCCAATTGTGCACTCAGCTGCTGTAATTCCTGACGTCCATGACTGCGTGTCGTTAAATTGGCAATCCCCATTTGCTGCCAGGCGCTATCAGTCGGATAAATCGCTTCCTGCCATAACCCCGGATGTCTGGGGGCGTTACCCATCACAATGCTCATAGCCAGTCTCCATTACGAATTACGCCTACGGCCAGACCTTCAATGGTCAGTGGCTGACAGGTGAGGTCCACTCTAATCGGTTGATAATCATCATTTTCAGGATGTAGTAAAACGATGTTGCCTTTCTTTTCAAACCGCTTAACGGTGACATCATCTTCAACGCGGGCAACCACAACTTGTCCATTACGCGCTTCTTGCACTTTGTGCACGGCAAGCAGATCGCCTTCAAGAATGCCGATGTTTTTCATACTGTCACCGCGTACGCGTAACAGAAAATCGGCACTGGGATGAAACATGGCCGGATCCACCTGGTAATATTGCTCTACGTGTTGCTGCGCCAGAATAGGTTCACCAGCGGCTACCTGGCCAATTAGCGGCAAGCCGGTTTCTTCTTGAGCGGTTTCATCTATAGGTAATCGGATACCGCGGGAGGTACCCGGCATGATTTCAATACACCCCTTTTTTGCCAGTGCTTTAAGGTGTTCTTCTGCCGCGTTTGCGCTTTTAAAGCCTAAACGACTGGCAATTTCGGCCCGTGTTGGCGGCATACCGGTCTCGGCAATATTGTGCTTAATCAGCTCCAGTATTTGCGCTTGTCGTGGTGTCAGTGGTCTCATATTGATTCCTGTTTTTTCATACAGTAACTGTTAGTATATACAGTATTTTTGATAGCGCAAGTATTAACCAGTTATCAGACTGTTGGCTAAGCCTTAGCGTATTCTGGTATTCTACGGGGTCATTGACCGAGGTTTAGATTCTAACAACACGATGTCCAAACAAGACTCAATCTGGCGCACATCGCTGCGTTGGCTGCAGCGGCAGCTGGTGCACACAGTGGTTGTGCCGCAGGATCCATTCACTGACTTGAATCTGGATCCATCAAAACCAATGGCGTATGTGGTGAAAACCGAATCCCTCAGTGATATTGCTGCATTAGCAGATGTCACCGATAAGCTGGGATTGCCAAGTCCGTACGCTCCTCTCGTGGTGGGTGATGAACACTTGCCACGTGTGGTTTGCCTGGAAGGGGCTAAACCGCTGTTCGGGAGCCGCAAAGGTATACTGCCGTTTCTTAACAGCTTTACCCAACTGTTAAATCTGCATAAATCTGACCGTTCACTGGATATCCAGCTGGTGCCGGTAAGCCTTTATTGGGGACGTACCCCTGGCAAAGAAGACGACTCGATGCGCGCTGCGGTATTTGAGCGGGAGAACCCTACCTGGCTGCGTAAGTTTCTGATGATCCTTTTTCTTGGCCGTGACAACTTTGTGCAGTTTTCCAATGCGGTGTCATTGCGCTTCATGGCGGATGAACATGGCACCGACCAAGCGATTGCACATAAATTATCGCGGGTGGCTCGGGTACATTTCCGCCGTCAGCGTAAAGTGATGACCGGTCCGGTATTGCCCAATCGGCAGGCACTGTTTGCCGACCTGCTGCAGTCAGAAAATCTGATCAAGGCAATCAAAGAGGAAGCGGACAGCAAGAAGAGCACCGAAATAGAAGCGCGTTCTCAGGCCGAAGCTTATCTGGACGAAATCGCCGCTGACTATTCTGATAGTCTCATTCGCGTCTCCAAACGACTACTCACGCTGTTGTGGCACAAGCTCTATCGCGGGATTTCTATTCGAGGCGCGGAGCATGTGCGGCAACTGCATCATGATGGCCATGAAATTGTCTATGTACCGTGCCATCGTAGCCACATGGATTATCTGTTGCTGTCTTACTTGCTGTATTTCGAAGGCATGGTGCCACCGCATATTGCCGCAGGGATTAACCTCAATTTTTGGCCGGCCGGGCCGTTATTCCGACGGGGTGGGGCATTCTTCATTCGGCGGAGTTTCAATGGCAATAAGCTCTATACCGCCGTATTTAAAGAATATCTCGATCAACTGTTTGCTAAGGGCTACTCGGTAGAGTATTTCACCGAAGGTGGCCGTTCCCGCACTGGCAGATTGCTGTCACCTAAAACCGGGATGCTGGCGATGACGGTCAATTCTGTACTGCGTGGCATTGATCGGCCTGTAACCTTAGTCCCGGTTTATCTGGGCTATGACCATGTGATGGAAGTGGCGACCTATCTGAAAGAGCTTAGCGGACGGAAGAAGCAAAAAGAGTCAGTATGGCAGGTCCTCGGTGCTGTGCGTAAATTAGGTAACTTTGGCCGGGTATATGTGAACTTTGGCGAACCGATTAACCTGCAAAGCTTTTTAACCGCTGCGGCTCCTGATTGGCGTGATGAAATGTCCGCTGAGCCGGATCAAAAGCCCGTATGGCTGACCCCGATGGTGAATAATCTTGCCAGTCGAGTGATGACACATATCAACGATGCGGCTGCGGCCACGTCGGTTGCCCTGATTAGTCTGGTGTTGTTGTCCACCAAGCAACATGCCTTAGCGCGTAAGACGTTAGAAGCGCAACTGGATTTCTATTTGGATCTGCTGCAGCAGGTGCCTTATACCAGTTATGGTTCGGTGGCCGAAGGCGATGGTCATGAATTATTGCGCCAGGGCATAGAGCTGAATAAATTTTGTGTAGATAATGATGGACTTGGTGATATTGTTTCGATTGACGAAAAAGTCGCAATTACCATGACTTATTATCGCAACAACGTGCTGCATTTGTTTGCGATCCCGGCATTGGTTGCCAGCTGTTTGCTGCGTGCAGAACTGAGCAGTCGGGAACAGCTACGGGACGTTTTGCCGAAGTTTTTCGCGTTACTGCAGGCGGAACTGTTCATGGGACAAAAGGCGTTGCCGCATTATATCGATGCGATATTACAACGTTTTGAAGCAGCCGGTTACCTGACACCGGGGACGTTAAAGGTAACCGAAAGCGGTATTAACACCTTAGGCTTGCTTGCCGAGACAATGGGCGAGACCTTACAGCGTTATGCCATTATTTTTAATTTATTATCGGCGCATCCGGAAATTGAGCGGGGCGATTTGGAAAGCGAGAGTCATCTGCTAGCCAGTCGTTTGGGGGCTTTGCACGGTATCACTGCGCCAGAGTTTTACGATAAGAAGCTTTATGCCATGCTCAGCATCCGTTTGAAGGAGCTGGGGTATTTATGCGGCTCTGACAACCAGCAGGCAATCCACCAGATGCGGGATTACACCAATCTGCTGTTGCGGCCAGAGATCCGTAAAACCATTGAGGATAGTATCCAGATAAGACAGGAGTCTTGATGAACACTCAGGATGTCAGCGCCAAAGCCCCCTCCCTGCTTGGCGGTGCAATGATTATTGCGGGTACCACTGTCGGTGCCGGCATGTTTTCTCTGCCAGTGGTTGGCGCCGGTATGTGGTTTGGTTATTCGGTCGTCATGTTGCTGGTGGTGTGGTTCTGCATGTTAATGTCCGGGCTGTTACTGCTGGAAACTAACCTGCATTTTGAACCCGGCGCCAGCTTTGACACCCTGACCCGCAAGACCCTCGGACAGTTCTGGCGGGTCCTGAATGGGGCCTCCATTGCCTTTGTGCTATACATCCTGACTTATGCCTATATCAGCGGCGGCGGTTCTATCGTCAATCACTATCTCGCCGGCTCTGGGGTGAGTCTGCCGCAGAGCGCCGCAGCGCTGATGTTTGCGCTGGTGTTGTCGGTAATTGTATTTATCAGTACCAAAGCCGTTGATCGCGTGACCTCCATTATGATCGGCGGCATGGTGATTAGTTTCCTGTTGGCGATTGGTCATCTATTTTCCGGGGTAGACAGTGTGAAATTGTGGCAGCCTGACGGACCACAACACTTTACACCTTACCTGTGGGCAGCCATTCCGTTCGGGCTGGCAAGCTTCGGTTATCACGGCAACGTCCCATCTTTGGTGAAGTATTACGGCCATCGTCCAGCATTGATCGTTAAGGCACTGTTTATCGGGACCTTCATCGCCTTGGTTATCTATCTTGGGTGGCTGGTGGCGACCATGGGGAACCTGCAACGTAGTGCTTTTTCGGCAATTATTGAGCAGGGTGGCAACATGGGCGTACTGGTGGCGGCATTGAGTAAAACTATGCCCTCCGGAATGCTGGATACCATGTTGACCTTATTCGCAAACCTGGCGGTTGCATCGTCTTTCCTAGGAGTAACGCTGGGCTTGTTCGATTATGTGGCAGATCTGTTTGGCTTCGATGATAGCCGCATTGGTCGGATTAAAACCGCGTTGGTCACCTTTATTCCCCCAACAGTTATGGGGGTGTTGTTTCCGAACGGCTTCCTGATCGCAATCGGTTTCGCAGCGCTCGCGGCCACTATCTGGGCTGTGATAGTGCCAGCGCTGATGGCTTACCGTTCTCGGCAGATGT
This sequence comes from Shewanella sp. A32, assembly GCF_029167175.1. Lineage (NCBI taxonomy): Bacteria > Pseudomonadati > Pseudomonadota > Gammaproteobacteria > Alteromonadales > Shewanellaceae > Shewanella > Shewanella sp. A32. The sequence continues at coordinate 95,146 of NZ_JARFTS010000011.1, read as the reverse complement.
TTGCCGAAGCTAAACGTTTCCAGGTACCTGGTGGCACCGCGTTAATTGTGGTAATCGTCGCGTTTGGCGTATTAACCGCAGCATGTCATCTGTTGGTGATGGCGGATATTTTGCCGCAATTTCGCGGATAACGCGGATAATTTGAGCGGTTGTCGGTACGGCTTGTCAGTGTGATGGCAAGCCGCTTGACTTTGTGCTTAAAGTCAGTAATTTATGGTGCCACTGCGATGCAGTCACGTCATTTGCGGGTGTAGTTCAATGGTAGAACGGCAGCTTCCCAAGCTGCATACGAGGGTTCGATTCCCTTCACCCGCTCCAATCGATTTCTCTTGATATTTCCTCACTCATGCGTGCGTTAGCGCTATCTTCTGCTTTAATAAAAATGCGACTCAGCCAAGCAGGATTGCGTTATGAAGATTGCACATTATGAACAGGGATACCCCTGCTGGAGTGAACTGGCCAGTACCCAGTACGAGCAAGCTAAGGTGTTTTACCAGCGTCTCTTTAATTGGCAGTATCAGGATATGCCATTACCGCAAGGGGCATATGCTATTGCCAGTCTGCATGGTGAGGATGTCGGTGCTATTTATCAACAACAAGCGCAGCAAAACATGCCGAGCCAATGGATCGCCTATTTCGCCGTAGATAGTGTGGATGCAACGATAACGGCGGTACATGCGGCTGGTGGTCAGTTATTACTGGGACCACATCAAGTGGGGGACGCGGGGCGCATGGCGATGTTTACCGATCCAGACGGCGCCAAATTTGCGGTATGGCAGGCCAACAATCATCCTGGCGCAGGACGCTTTGATGAAACCAACAGTTTGTGTTGGGTCGAGTTGGTGTGCAAAAATCCAAAGACTGCCCGTGATTTTTATCCGCAGATTTTTGGCTGGCTGCCGCGTATCAGTAGCAATCCTGATTTTGACTATACCGAGTGGCAGTTGGCCGATGTGAGCCTAGGCGGTATGATGCAAATGCCGCGGGAATGGGGGGCGATGGCGCCTTATTGGATGCTGTATTTTGCGGTTGACGATTGTGATGCCACTGTGGAAGTCGCATCGGAGATGGGAGGCACGATATTGGTGCCTCCCAATGACATCCCGGAGGTGGGGCGATTCGCTGTGCTCAACGACCCAAGCGGCGCAACTTTTGCCATTATCCGTTTGTCGCCAGTGCTCTAAGGACGATCGATACGGAATTTCCGGCCACAATTGCCTGGGCGAACTGCTGCAGCTTCAGTCAATAATTGTGCCAGTGGGACGTCATCCGCAATGGTTGCTGGCAGTGAGATGCGGATTTCAGTCAACATCTGGTTATCACATTTCAGTGTCAGCTTATGTTCACTTCCTTCGCCAAAAGCTTGTTTCCAGGCGTTGATAAAATCCTGCTTTTTCACTGTGCCGCCGAGGTGATAACTGATGAAACTGATAAGTGGTGTCGCATCATTGACCTGTTGGGCGAGCTCGGTGGCGAGTTGGAAATAGTGATTGGGCTGTTCATCGCGGCAACTACCGTGTTTCCAATACTCATGTCGTTCCAGACAGCTGCCGTAAGCATAGCTGGGCATCAGCTGTTTTAACGTCGAAGATGTTTTGTCATCGAGAGGCAGTGCTGGATAATCGCAGAAATTTTTCGGTTGCTGTTTGACCGCACCACAATAACCATAGCTGTTGCCACAATTGCTGTTATTGGGCCATAAGCCGTGCAGCGTGAAATGTCCCGCGGCATAACTCTTGCGAGATATCGCTTTGCATTCCGGCTTATTGCTGCCATGTAACTCACAAAAAGCACTTTGCCAGGATAGGGCTAATACCTGACTGTCGAAGTGCTGCTGCAGATTACATTTGTTAGCGACTGGGGCTGCAACAATCGCCGGGGTCTTGAGATGACCGCATTCAGCGGCAATCCAGCGTAAAGGCGCTTGAGGCGACTCGGTTGTTACCCTAAACCAGTGTGGGTTCGGCGTTCCAAGCACTTCTTTAACAATAAACTCTTGTCCAGGCGTACTGAACAGGTTGTTAGGGTTGGTGTGCTTGTTTTTCGATTGATATAACGGACATTTGCGATCGGCGATAAAGCTACCGTCATCGACAGGTGCAGCCAGGCTGTTGTGGCAGATCCCCAGTAACAGCGTGATGCTTAATATGGTTTTAACCTTACCGCTCAGATTAAAACGATATTCAGTGATTGGCATTAGTGAAATCCTGGTTTCAAGTCTTTGATAAAGCCAATTAAAATTATTGATTTCCCTTAGTATTTTGACCGAAAACAGCGGGTACTGATATTACGGCAATGCTCGCAGGTGTTGATTTGATGTCAGGCGCAATTGTTCTACTGCGATAGCCGCTGGCCTAGGGTAATTAACTTAACCCTTGGCGATAATGGCTATCGTTGATTGCGTTGTTAATACGGCATCACTCCTCTTCTGGTTTAAAGGGCTGGTATTGAATTGCATTAACATACCATTCTTTTAGGCCCGATGGCGTCTGAACTCTGACTTCATCATCTACCTGTTTACCAATAAGCGCTCTGGCCATCGGGGAATCGATAGTGATGTAGCCCTTCTTGGTGTCGATCTCGTCTTTGCCAACAATCCGGTACTGCACGACTGTGCCCGCGTCATTCTCCAACTCGACCCAGGCACCAAAAAAGATTTTGCCTTCCTGTTTGGGGGAGTAATCAACGATGGTCAGTTCGTCCAGACGTTTAGCCAGGTAACGTACCCGGCGATCAATTTGTCGCAAAAGACGCTTATTGTAGGTGTAATCGGCGTTCTCTGAGCGATCACCTTGTGCGGCAGCTTCCTGAACTTTTAGCGTAATTTCAGGGCGATACTGTTTCCAGAGATATTTCAGTTCCCGATCCAGCGCTTCCCATCCCTTGCGGGTGATCAGATGTGCATTACTCATTGAGGTTCGTGCTAATCCTGCGATACGTCATGTGTTAATTCATCGTGGCGATAATGGTGTTTTCTGGACTGAAGCCGGCGTAGAAATAATCACCCAGTTGCAGTTCGATGTCTTGTAGTAATTCATTTGCGACTGAAGCATACACCTTTTCGCCATTGCCAATGTCGAGAGTGATTTCACTCTTATCCTGATTGCGTTTGATATTCAGCAATTGTCCCTGCAAACAGTTACCATTTTTCACGGCTTGCTTATGGATTAATACCGTTGGTGCTTTTACCAGTAGTAGTACCTTTTTCCCTGGATGCAATCCCAGTCGATCGGTGCTGGCATGGGTTATCGCGGCGTGTACCTGCTGCCCGCTGCTGAGCTGTACCAACACATTGTCACTTAAGGTGTCACCTTGCAGACCCACGATTTCTCCTGACAATTGATTACGAGCGCTGGTTTTGAGCGAAAAATGTGCCATGAGCTCCAGCAAGTTATCCATGGGGACGGCTTCATCAAGCAAGGCTTCCAGCGCCATATCCTGCATCTGATCCATTAAGTCATACACTTTAAGCAATCGATGGCCGAAAGGGGTCAACTGCGCGCCACCACCGCCTTTGCCGCCTTTTTCACTGCTAACCAGAGGCATATCTGCTTGCAAGTTCATATCGTTCACCGCATCCCAGGCGGCTTTATAACTGATACCGGCTTCACGCGCTCCCTGGCTGATAGAGCCGGTATCGCGGATTTGCTGTAATAACTTAATCCGGCGCGGATTCGCAAACAGCTGCTGTTGATCATTCAGTGTCAGTAGGGCTTTGAGATTCATCTTCTTTTTACCGGCTTGGTGTTGACCGTATTTTCGTTCAAACCCGCACGAAAAACCACCTCAGATCACGAAACTTGTCGAATCTGTTGTTTATCGATATATAGTGATGTATATATCGAATAGGTTTAGACCCGTTTTTCTACACTGATTGCTCGATTAAGGATAAAAAATGAAATCACTGGTGCGTGTATTACTCGCCTCGGCGCTGGGGCTGGTATTGAGCTTTGGCGTCAGTGCCAAAGAGAAGTTGACCGTGTTTGCGGCCGCGTCATTGACCAACGCGTTGACAGATATTGGTCAGAATTTTGATAAAGCACACGGGAGCGAAACCGTCTTCTCGTTTGCCTCTTCCTCAACATTAGCCCGGCAAATCGCGGAAGGCGCTCCGGCAGAATTGTTTTTATCTGCTAATCAGAAATGGATGGACTATCTGGTTGATAACAAGGCCGTTGACAGCAGCAGTCGGGTAACCTTGTTGCACAATGCCCTGGTGCTGATCGCTCCCAAAACCAGTGCTGCAAAGGACGTAACCATTTCTGCATCTTGGGACCTGAACGCCGCCGTGGCGGACAGCCGTTTAGCCGTAGGCGATCCTGACCATGTGCCAGCCGGACGTTATGCCAAACAGTCGCTGGAAAATCTGGGATTGTGGCCGCAGGCAGAACCGCTATTGGCGCGCGCTAACAACGTGAGAGCGGCGCTGGCACTGGTGGAACGTGGAGAAGCACAGCTAGGCATTGTCTATGCCACTGACGCGCTGATTTCTAAAGATGTGAAGACTCTAGGCGTATTCCCCGAAAGCAGTCACAAACCGATCAGTTATCCGTTAGCGTTGGTAAGCAGTAAACCCAGCGCTACCGCAAAAGCATTTTATGACTACCTGCAAACTGATGCGGCCAAAGCAGTTTTTGTTAAGTACGGTTTTGTTATCAAGTAAAGGATATTGAGCCTTGGCGTTACTGACAGAGTATGAAGTCGCCGCTTTATTATTAAGCCTGAAAGTCTCGCTGACAGCGGTTTGTTGCAGTCTGCCAGCGGGGATTTTGATTGCTTGGGTGCTGGCGCGCTTCGATTTTCCCGGTAAATCGCTATTGGACGGCGTGATCCATCTGCCTTTGGTGCTGCCGCCGGTGGTCGTCGGGTATCTGTTGTTGATCTCCATGGGACGCTCGGGCTGGCTTGGTCACTGGCTGTATGAAACCTTTGGCATCAGTTTCGCCTTTAGCTGGCGCGGTGCGGCATTGGCGGCAGCCGTGGTTTCGTTTCCCTTGATGGTACGCGCAATACGACAAGCGTTTGAGGCTGTAGATACTCGACTGGAACAAGCCGCTCGCACCTTGGGCGCCGGACGGTTAAGGGTGTTTTTTACCATTAGCCTGCCATTGACGGCACCGGGGATCGTTTCCGGTATGGTATTGGCTTTCGCCCGCAGTCTTGGCGAATTCGGTTCGACCATCACCTTTGTGTCTAATATCCCGGGAGAAACGCGTACGCTGCCATTGGCGATGTATTCGTTTATTGAAACCCCGGGTGCTGAAGCGCAAGCCGGACGCCTGTGTGTTATCGCCATCATTATCTCACTGTTATCGTTGGTAGCGTCACAATGGCTGGGTAAAAAAGCCCAACAGAGGGCACACGGACAATGCTAACTATCAAGGTAAAGCGGCAGTTGGGCGAAACACTGCTGGATGTGGACGTGGCCTTGCCATTACAGGGCGTCAGTGCGGTGTTTGGTCGCAGTGGTGCGGGTAAAACCTCATTAGTGAATATCTTAGGTGGGTTAGCTGCGCCGGACAGCGGTGAAGTCAGACTCGGGGAGCGCTGGCTTTACCATTCCGGCAAACATATCAATTTACGACCCGAACAACGCAATGCGGGATTTGTCTTCCAAGATGCCCGGTTGTTTCCGCATTATCGGGTGCGTGGCAATCTCAATTATGGTCGTAAAGGCAATAAATCGGTGGCGCAGTTTGACGCCGTGGTGCAACTGTTAGGATTGGAGCATTTGCTGGAGCGCTATCCAACAAGCCTGTCCGGGGGAGAAAAGCAGCGTGTGGCAATCGGCCGTGCGCTGCTGACTAATCCGGAGATTCTGCTGATGGACGAACCGTTGGCATCGCTGGATCTACCGCGCAAACGCGAGTTGTTACCCTACCTGCAACGATTGACGCGAGAGCTGAAATTGCCAATCGTCTATGTCAGTCACAGCCTGGATGAAATTCTGCAACTGGCGGATTACATGCTGGTGATCGACAAAGGTAAAACGGTGATCAGTGGCCCATTAGAAACTGTCTGGGACAGTGATGAATTGCGGCCTTGGCTGAGTCAGCAGGAGCAAAGTTCACTGCTGCTGGCGACGGTAGCAGAAACACATGCAGATTACGCCATGACCCGATTACAGCTGGACAATGGTGCTAGCCTCTGGGTGAGCCAGACGCATCGGGAACCCGGCGAACGGATCCGGGTGCGGGTACATAGCAATCAGGTGTCCGTGTGCACGACTATGCCGGTGGGAAGCAGTATTCGTAATATCCTGCCGGTCACCGTTGCACAGATTAATACTACGGCCAACAGCGATTACGTGCAGCTGCGTTTGTCGCTATCCAATATGCCGTTGTGGGCTAACATTACCCGCTGGTCGCTGGATGAGTTGGCTCTCAAGCCGGGGACCGAATTGTTTGCACAAATCAAAGGGGTCAGCCTTACCGAGGCTGATATTGCCCATTCGTAATTTTTTAAGCATTAAAATCTGCATAAAATTAATGAACTTGACGCGGCTATCTTAAATTCCTGTTACAAAGTATCGGGTGGCTTTTTGCGGGTTAACTCGCTAAATTTTGGCCGGACTTTCCACTTTTCGGTTACTATGGTGCAAAATCAGGCCATACGCCGCGTAGCGGCTTTCCGTTTGCTTTAAGGAACACTCGCATGGGACAAGAAACTTCCAAGATTCTGGTGGTTGACGATGATATGAGGCTAAGAGCCTTATTGGAGCGTTATCTGGTAGAGCAAGGGTTCCAGGTGCGCAGTGCTGCCAATGCTGAACAGATGGATCGGTTGCTGGAGCGGGAAAATTTTCACCTGCTAGTGCTGGATTTGATGTTGCCCGGCGAAGACGGCCTGTCGATTTGCCGCCGTTTGCGCCAGCAAGGCAGTGTGTTGCCAATCGTGATGCTGACCGCCAAAGGTGATGAAGTTGACCGAATTATCGGCCTTGAACTCGGTGCCGATGATTACCTGCCCAAGCCCTTCAATCCGCGTGAATTATTAGCGCGTATCAAAGCGGTCATGCGCCGTCAGACGCAGGACATCCCCGGTGCGCCATCACAACAGGAAGAGTTAGTCGAATTTGGCGAATTCAGCCTGAATCTTGCGACTCGCGAGATGTACCACAATGATGAGTCTATCGCGTTGACCAGCGGCGAATTCGCCGTTTTGAAAGTATTAGTGACTCATCCGCGAGAACCTTTATCCCGCGATAAACTGATGAATCTGGCACGTGGTCGTGATTATTCTGCGCTGGAGCGGTCCATTGACGTTCAGGTGTCGCGTCTGCGCCGTTTGATTGAAAAAGACCCAGCCAATCCACGCTATATCCAGACGGTCTGGGGACTGGGATATGTCTTCGTGCCGGATGGTGCGCAACGGAAATGAAACTTCGCTGGTGGCAGCGGCTGCTGCCGCGTAGCGCCTTCAGCCAGACGGTGATGCTGATAGGCTGCCTGCTGTTGATCAATCAGTTGGTGTCCTATCTGACGGTTACGGTCTATTTCATCAAGCCCAGTTACCAGCAAATCAACCAGTTGATTGCGCGGCAGATCAATCTGTTGTTTGCCGATGGTGTCGATATCGGTCGTGAGCATTTGACCATGGTTGATGCCTTGAATGCCAAAGTGCATAGCGACGAGATGCAGGTTTATAACCAGCAGCAGGCGCGTGCAGCCGGAATTGAACACACGACCTATTACGGCTTTCTGTCGAGCCAGATGTCCCAATATCTGGGCGGCGATGCTGAAGTAAGGATCTCGCAGCATGATAGAGGCTTGCAGATCTGGATCCGACCACCGCAGGCGCCCTCAGTGTGGATCAAGGTGCCACTTAATAGCTGGAATGAAAACGCGCTCTCGCCCCTAAATCTGTATCTGCTGGTAATTGGTGCCTTGAGTGTCGCCGGTGGTTGGTGGTTTGCCCGCCAGCAAAACCGCCCATTGCGACGTTTGCAGAAGGCTGCCGTAGCCGTATCCCGCGGCGACTTCCCCGAACCGTTACCGCTGACCGGATCATCGGAAATTATCGAAGTCACCAGCACCTTTAACCAGATGGCGCAGAGTATGCGGCAGTTGGAACAGGACCGGGCGCTGTTGATGGCCGGGATTTCACACGATCTGCGTACGCCGTTAACTCGCATCCGTTTGGCCTCGGAGATGATGGCACCGGAAGATGCCTACCTGCAGGAAGGGATCATCAAAGATATTGAGGATATGGATGCCATCATCAACCAATTCATTGCATACATCCGTCAGGATCAGCAGGCGCATGAACCGGCACAGATTAATCAGCTGATTGAAGACCTAGTGCAACTTGAAGGTAAACGTACTGAAGGGATTGAGATGGTATTAAGTCCCGATTGCCCGGTCATCAATATTAACGTGATTGCCATAAAACGGGTATTGGCCAATCTGGTGGAAAATGCGCGCCGTTACGGTAATGGCTGGATCCGCATCTCATCCGGCTGGGATCGGGATTGGGTCCGCTTCTGCGTGGAAGACAACGGCCCGGGCATTTTGCCGGAACAGGTTAAAACGTTGTTTCAACCTTTTACCCAAGGTGACAGCGCACGTGGCAGTGTCGGCTCCGGACTCGGCTTGGCCATTATCAAGCGGATCATTGAACGCCATCAGGGGCAGATAATACTGGATAATCGCCGTGAAGGTGGCTTGCGCGCCACCATCAGATTACCGCGAGACTAATTACAGTGCCGCCAGAATGGTGCGCGCATCGCTGACTTTAAACACTTTGGGCTCATCGACATTCAGGAGTGTCACCACGCCATCGTCTACGATCATGGCGTAGCGACGCGAGCGTATGCCACCGAAATGACCAGTATCAAAATTCAGACCCAATGCCGTTGTAAATGCGGCATCGCCATCAGCAGCCATCATAATTTCTGTGGCATTTTGCGCTTCACCCCAGGCTTTCATCACAAATGCATCATTGACCGCAAGGCAGATGATTAAATCGACGCCTTTGGCTTTTATCTCATCTGCCAGTGCCACAAAGCCGGGTAGGTGGGCATTAGAACAGGTGGGGGTGAAGGCGCCGGGGACGGCAAACATGACCACTTTTTTCTTGGCAAACAGCTCTCGGATCTGATGTTCGACGACACCTTCAGCGGTAAGTTCGCTGAGCTTGCCTTCTGGTAAACGCTGACCTTGAGTAATCATATCGAGAGTCCTTGTTAAGTGATTGAATTTATGCAGACAGCCGTCTTCTGAATGGCAACCGACACAATAGCCAAATGAGACTGAGCAACGCTTCAGTCAGCATCGCCAGCAGTAACCCGGACACCAGTCCAAAAGCCATCGCATCGGGTTTCAGTAACACATTGTGGCTATAGTGTTGCCAAACTTCTTGGCGGATATCGGGTAATGGGTGTAACAAGATTTCAGTATATGGCGTGTAAATCGCTTTATTGAAACGTTGCCAGGCATCCTGTAACACGTATTGACGTTGTGCCATCGTACTCACATTATTACCGCCAGCACTGAATATCGGGTCTGGACTGGCAGCGTAATGAGCGATGAGCTGTTCGAGGTTGCCGCCGAAATAGCGATCGGCATCCTGTTGAAAGCCTGCTAGCTGCTGTTTTGCTTCGGCCAAGTGTGCCTGCAGACTTTTGCCATATTGATCAACAAAACCTGGCACCTGTAGTCCGGCTAAAGTTCCTGTGAAGAACAGCAGCAGGCGCAGATAATCTCGTAGCATTTTCAGCATTATCACCTCCATACCCGCAGATGGTTAAATCATGGCGGCTTTTACATATACGTCAAAACGATTTTTCTTACAGGCCATCACCAGTGTGGGCACTTTCCCTGCAAGATCTTCTGCATAATCAGGCCGTTTAACGACTACGCGTTTGCTTGCCAAGGCTAATGCGGGCTCGAGTAGCTGTGCGGCATCGTCATCGGCACCGACTAATTGCTGAAATACCCGCATCTCCTTTTTCACCAGCGCTGATTTGTCGCGATGTGGATACATGGGGTCGAGATACACCACTTCAATTGCTAATTGCGGCAAGGCTTCACTCATCAGGGTGGTGCCCCAAGGAAGCAACTGCATCCGCTGCTGCATCCACTCGCCAATTTCGGCATCTGCATAAGCACGGCGTAAGCCATCTGCCAATAATGCGGCCACTACCGGGTGTCGTTCAATCATCCACACTTTACAACCTAAGCTGGCTAATACAAATGCGTCACGTCCGAGCCCGGCAGTCGCGTCGAGCACTGTCGGACAAGCGCCTTGTTTGAGACCGGCAGCTTTGGCGATTTCCTGACCGCGTCCGCCACCAAATTTGCGCCGGTGTGCCACCGCGCCACCAGTAAAATCTACGTGAATACCGCCGAGCTTGGGTTCATCCCGTTTAAAGAGATTAAGCATACCGTCAACCAGTGCCATTTCAAACGGTGAATCGGTCGCATATTGCAGCGGATAGCGCGCCATTAATTCGACGAGCTGAGGCTGCTGTTGGTCAAAGTAAATTGTGGGTTCGGGAGATTTCAAAAGCGTACTCTGGCTTTAAACCGCGTTAGCCACATTATGCCAAAGCCGGCATGTAACAGATACAGCCGCTCGGGTGCTTTTTAGTGCAATGAATCTTATAATGCCGCCCTCAGAAGACTGTTGGAAGCCCTTATGCTCAGCTATCGTCACGGATACCATGCCGGCAACTACGCCGATGTACTGAAACATGCAGTGTTGTTGCAGGCGCTGACCTTATTACAGAAAAAAGATAAAGGACTGGTCTATATCGACACTCATGCGGGGGCGGGTGGCTATAGTCTGAGTGACGAGTTTTCCGAAAAAACCGGAGAATTTCGCGATGGTATTGGTCGTTTGTGGCAGCGCGACGATTTACCGGAAAGTCTGCAGCTATATCTCGAGAATGTCCGTCATTTCAATGAAAGCCATGATGAACTCGGTTTCTATCCTGGTTCGCCAGCGCTGGTGGATATGAATTTGCGCCCCCAGGACAGAATGTTGATCCATGAATTGCATCCTTCGGATCAACAGTTGCTCACAGAGTATTTCGGTAAAGATCCTCAGGTAAAATGTATCGAAGGTGATGGTCTGCATGGGCTACTGGCCGCCGTGCCTCCCAAGGAGCGCCGAGGGCTGGTATTGATTGATCCCAGTTACGAAATTAAAAGTGATTATGAACTGGTGGCAGAAACTCTGATTAAGGCTTATCGCAAATTTGCTACCGGCGTTTATATGTTGTGGTATCCGGTTGTGCATCGTCAGCAGACTGAAGCGATGTTGTCGCGTTTGAAAGAAAGTGGCATTCGACGGCAATTACGCATTGAACAAGCCATCAAGCCTGACAGTGAAGAGTTTGGGATGACTGCCGCCGGATTGTGGATTATTAATCCGCCCTGGCAGTTGGATGAGATTGCCAAGGAGATGTTGGCTACCTTGCAGCCTTTGTTGGCTTCAGACGCAGAACCGGGGAGTTATCGCGTTGTCTGGGAAGTCGGCGAGTAGCTTACAGCGCACGATAACGTTGTAGAAGAATCCCCACCCGCTCGACATAGGCTTTAGTTTCCGGGTAAGGCGGAATGCCGTTGTAATTGCTGACCGTCGTGGGTCCTGCATTATAGGCGGCGCACGCCAGTGAGATATTGCCATTAAACCGCTGTAACATCTGTGCCAAATAACGACTGCCAGCATCAATATTTTCTGGCGCAGAGAAAGCGTTAGCGACGCCAAGCGCTTTAGCGGTTTTGGGCATCAGTTGCATCAAGCCTATGGCACCCGTACGGGATTCGGCGGCGCTATTAAATGCCGACTCGGCATGGATTACGGCGCGGATCAGTGCTGGGTCTAATTGGTAGGCTTTAGCCGCTTTAGCGATTTCGGTTTTGTAGCTGCTGCGAAATAGCGGGGTGGTGCGCCAGTTAATGGTTGAGCTCGGATTACAGGCATAACAGTCAAACAGCAATACTTCATAATTGTCGTTGCTGGGGATGCGATCACTGAACACCGTGATGCCATCATGGGAGGAACGATAGACTTTTTCCTGCTGCAATTGCTGACTAGTACCCTGCGCCGAGTAATGGGCAATAATCTTACGTTTTGGCGGGTTTGTTTCCGCATGCACGAGCGTAATTACCAGCAAGGTAGCGACAAAAATCAGCAGGTGCTTCAACGTTAGGCTCCGTTATTGCGCTCAAAGTGCCTTCATCTTAGCAAATGTTATTCAAATGTATCGATACGCATCATACAAACAGTTTAATTAATGATTAAATATCAAACATTTTTATAATTATCCGCTTAAAAAACCGCACAAAAATATTAAGATAACTATCATTTTTAACATTTTGTTTGCATATTTAGGTCGCGATATCTTATTTCTATCATTTAAGTGCTGTTGAGTTTCATAATTGTCTGAAAATTTTGATAAAAATATATTATTTTAGTGTGTTTAATGTGCTGCTATTAAAATTATCATTAACAATTCTTAGTTAAAACCGTAGGCATAAATGTAAAAAAACTGGTGTTTTTATTATTCTCATGCGTTTTGCTTAACTTTTCTGGACTCACTGTTCAGCTTTTATTCAGTCTTTTAGGTTTAAATTGAATCTGTACATGGTTTAGGCGAAAGCGATTAGTTCAATAGTTTGCCTTTTCAGACCCTCTCCGGGTCTTTTTTTTTGCCTGATTTTCAGCCTGAGGGCAATCAGCGCCGCCATGTAATCCCCAATAAAGCCCATAAAAAATGTATGGTCCGCCTCGTTGTTGCAAGCATAAAATTCAATAACGAGGTGGGTCTGCGCTAATGTATTCGGAGTCTCTGCTGGAGGCTCTCGCCTACCGCTCCACGATGAGTTCCGCGCCGGAATATCCTCAAAAAAGCTAAAGCATTTTACTGCTGTTTTTTATGTCAGGTTTTACCCCGGTGGTACTACCGTTTTCGTCATCTTCACTCTATTCATGCAAACTCAGGTTGCAGCTTTGCTGCGTTAAATTGCGCTTTTGTTCTTAACACTGACCACACGATGCGCGCCAGTTTGTTTGCCAACGCCACACACGCCACATTGAATGGCTTGGTTGCCCTGAGCTTTATCAGCCATTCGCCAAACACCGCGCCCGTCTTCTCGGGTCTCGATAAAATCGCTCTTGCACCGTGAATGAGTAACGTGCGTAGATGCTTGTTACCACGTTTGCTTATCCCGAGTAATCGGGGCTTACCTCCGGTGGAGTGTTGATGAGGCACCAAGCCTAACCAGGCAGCTAAATTTCGGCCATTACTGAATTGCTTTGCTGAACCTAGTTCCGTTACACACTAACTGGCCGTGATATCTCCAATCCCCGGAATGGATTTCAGCAATTGTGCATCTTCATGTTGTGCCAAATGGTGTTGCAGCTTCACCTCTTGCTCACTTATCCGGGCTGACAGATAGTCGTAATAGTCATGGAGCCCTTTCAACTCTGTCATCAACATCTCTGGTAAAGGTTGGGCATGCTCATCCAGCCACTGAAATAACCGCTTCATCACGCTGTGGCCTTTAGGAAAACTTATCCCAAACTCCAGCAGTAACGCGCCCACCCGGGACATACAAGCCGTACGTTCTTTGATATAGCCCTGACGTACACGATGGATAGCCGAAATTATCTGCGCTTCCTCGGATTTCACTTCCACAAAGCGCATCGATGGCCGTCCGGCAGCTTCAGCTATCGCATCGGCATCAATAAAATCATTCTTGTTGCCTTTGACGTACGGCTTTACATACTGCGGTGGGATGAGTTTGACGTGATGCTCAAACTGCTGACAAAGACGCCCGAGCCAATGAGCACCACCACAAGCTTCAAAGGCGATAGTGGTAGATGGTAGTTGCTGAAGAAAAACAATGAGTTGTTTACGGGAAAGCTTCTTACGCACAACCGTTTTACCTGCACGGTCATGGCCTACAAGATGAAAGTTTGACTTGCCTAAATCGATACCAAGTACTTGAATAAACAGGATGGTCTACCTCCTGTCTAGCCTAATCTCAGCATAGTCGCTGAGAAGGGAGGCGGACCATCACATTAAGCCACCCGATAAGAGTGGCCTTTTTTACTAGTAAGTTTCTACTGGTCAGTTCCCGATTCTTCTCGTTTGCTGAACAGCCGCTCAACGACGACGAAAAATACCGGAATGAAGAAGATACCCAAGAAGGTTGAACTCATCATCCCCCCTAAGACACCTGTGCCAATGGCGTGCTGACTACCGGAACCTGCGCCATTGCTGACGGTTAACGGTACCACCCCAAGGCCGAAAGCCAGGGATGTCATCAGAATAGGCCGAAGCCTCACGCGAACGGCATGCAGTGTTGCTTCGATTAAGCCGGCACCTTTCTCATAGAAGTCTTTGGCGAATTCCACAATAAGAATCGCGTTCTTAGTGGCTAGCCCCACAGTAGTCAACAGACCGACTTGGAAGAACACGTCGTTAGACAATCCTCGGCCATTCATTGCCAGGAGTGCACCGATTACTCCTAGTGGTACCACCAAGATCACCGCGATGGGTACTGACCAGCTTTCATACAAGGCTGCCAATACCAGGAACACCACCAACAGTGACAGGGCATATAAGCCAGGTGCCTGGTTACCGGAGAGTTGTTCCTCGTATGAGACCCCATTCCAGGAAATCCCGAATCCAGGTGGTAACTGGCTGGCTAATTGCTTCATGGTTTCTATGGCCTCGCCGGTACTGTATCCGGGCGCTGCTGAACCCTGAATGTTCACTGCTGACAAGCCGTTAAAACGTTCCAGTCGTGGTGAACCGTACTCCCAGTAGCCCTTGGCAAAGGCCGAGAACGGTACCATGTCGCCACTGCTGTTACGCACATACCACTTGTCGAGATCGTCAGGTTGCATACGGTACTTGGCTTCACCCTGCACATAGACTTTCTTCACCCGGCCGCGATCAATAAAGTCGTTGACGTATGAACCGCCCCAGGCGGTGGCTAAGGTACTGTTGACGGTACTGATCTCGACGCCAAGTGCTTTCAGCTTCTCGTAATCGATATCCAGTTTGTACATCGGCGCATCTTCCTGGCCGTTAGGTCGTACAGCCATCAGCTTAGGATTCTGTGCTGCCATTCCCAACAACTGATTACGTGCCTGGATCAGTTTGTCATGGCCTTGTCCGGTCAAATCTTGCAGATACATATCGAAGCCATTCGCTGTACCTAGTTCAATCACCGCTGGTGGCACAAACGCAAACACCATCGCGTCTTTAAACTGAGAAAATGCCCCCATGGCTCTGCCGACTACCGCCTGGACACTTTGTCCCGGTCCGGTACGTTCTGACCAGTCCTTCAGGTTAACGAAGGCCATCCCCATGTTCTGTCCCTGACCGGCGAAACTGAAGCCCGCAACGGTAAACACCGATTTTACAACCGATTCTTTCTGGAACTGATCTGAGACCTTTTTCAGTACTTTTTCGGTACTTTCCTGAGTGGAGTTTGGCGGCAATATCACCATAGATACTGCAATCCCCTGATCTTCATCAGGTAGGAAGGCAGTTGGCATCCGCGTAAACATCCAGGCAACCACACCCACCAGCGCCACGTAAATAATCAGCATCCGGAAAGAACGTTTAAGGATTTTCGCCACTGAAGATTGATAGCCAGAGGTGAAGCGTTCAAAGCCACGGTTGAACCAACCAAAAAATCCACGCTTTTCATGTCCTTCGCCTTGGTGGATTGGCTTCAGCATGGTGGCACAAAGTGCCGGTGTTAGCACGATTGCCACGATAACTGACAACGCCATGGCCGAGACGATAGTGATAGAGAACTGTCGGTAAATAACCCCGGTTGAACCTGACATAAATGCCATCGGCACAAACACCGCAGACAGCGTGGCACCGATACCAATCAAGGCGCCGGTGATCTGTCCCATCGATTTCTTGGTGGCTTCTTTAGGGCTAAGTCCCTCTTCCGACATCACACGTTCGACGTTTTCTACCACCACAATGGCATCGTCTACCAGCAAACCAATCGCCAGTACCATGGCGAACATCGTCAAGGTGTTAATGGAGTAACCGGCAAATGACAGGATGGCAAAGGTACCCAGCAACACGACTGGAACGGCAATGGTAGGAATTAATGTGGCACGGAAGTTCTGCAAGAACAGGTACATGATGACGAACACCAGTACGATGGCTTCCAGCAGCGTATGTACTACGCCTTCAATCGACTTTTCGACGAATGGAGTGGTGTCATAAGGGTAAATAACCTTTAACCCCTCAGGAAAAATCGGTTGTAACTCTGCTAACTTTGCTCTCACGGCCGCGGCGGTATCCAGAGCGTTGGCTCCTGATGCCAGGCTGATCGCCAGACCACTGGAGGGTTGTCCGTTGTAGAGCGAGGAGATGTTGTAGTTCTGCGCTCCCAGTTCTACGCGGGCTACGTCTGACAAATACACATTTGCGCCGCTGCTGTTCGACTTCAGAATGATCTTACGGAACTGTTCTGGTGTCTGTAACCGGCTCTGTGCGGTAATGGTGGCGTTCAGTTCCTGGCCTTTTACCGCAGGTGCACCGCCGAACTGGCCCGCCGCCACCTGTGCGTTTTGCGAACTAATGGCAGAAACAACATCGGCAGTCGTCAAATCATATTGGGTAAGCTTGAGGGGATCGAGCCATATACGCATGGCGTACTGGGCACCAAACAAGCGGGTTTCCCCCACGCCGGGTACACGGCTGAGGGGATCTTTGATACTTGAACCAATGAAATCGGCAATATCGGCTTTATTCATGGAGCCATCGGTGGAGATAAAACCTACCACCATCAAGAATCCTGAGGTCGACTTGTTAACGCTGACCCCTTGCTGCTGTACCTCCTGCGGTAACAGTGTCATCGCAGTCTGCAGTTTGTTCTGCACTTGCACCTGAGCAATGTCAGGATCTGCCTCAGCGTTAAAGGTAATGGTTACCTGCGCATTCCCGAAACTGTCGCTGGTAGAGGTGATATAGCGCATGTGGTCAAGACCAGTCATGCTCTGTTCAATGATCTGCGTGACCGAATCTTCTACTGTCTTGGCAGAAGCGCCAGGATAAGTTGCAGAAATCACCACGGTTGGCGGCGCAATTTTCGGGTATTGGGAGACTGGCAATGACTTAATCGCCAGCACCCCAGCTAACATCAATAATATTGCGATCACCCACGCAAAGATGGGGCGATCGATAAAGAAACGTGCCATAAGTTCCGCCCTGTTATTGCTGGTTTGAAAGCTCTTTCGGAGTGACTGGGGCCCCCGGACGAATTTTTTGCAAGCCTTCGACAATCAGCTTATCGCCAGCGTGGAGACCACTGGTGATGCGCCATTGATTACCGATAACTTCTGCGGTAGTCACAATGCGAGCTTCGACTTGATTCTGCGGATTGACCACCATTGCCACGGCTTGCCCCTTGGAGTTACGGCTGATCGCTTTTTGCGGCACCAAAATCGCGTTGGGGTCGATGCCAGTGCTTAACACCGCACGGACATACATTCCAGGTAACAACAATCCTTCGGGATTGGGAAACTCGGCGCGCATGGTGACTGAACCGGTGCTTTCGTCAACACTGACTTCAGAAAATTTCAGCGTACCTTCATGGCTATATTGGCTGCCATCTTCCAGCATTAATTTCACTTTGGCATTATCCGCCGCTTTTAATTGACCGGCCTTGAGACTGCTCTTCAGTTGCAGCATCTGGGTGCTGGACTGCACGATATCTACGTTGATGGGGTCCAACTGCTGAATCGTAGCCAGGGCAGTTGTCTGATTGGCGGTGACGAGCGCCCCTGGGGTAACGCTGGACTTGCCGACGTGGCCAGAAATCGGTGCCCGCACTTCGGTATATTCCAGATTAATTTTAGCGGTATTCAGTGCGGCTTTGGCTGTTAATACAGTCGCTTTGGCTTGTTTGTAGGCGGCTTCCGCAGTATCGAAATCTTCTTTACTGATGAAGTCTGTCTTTAACAATTTTTGATAACGCTGATAAGTGGCCGTTGCCGATTGGAGGCTGGCGTCTGCATTTGCTAACGCGGCTTCAGCACTCTGGACGCTAGCTTTGTAAGTGGCTGGGTCTATCTGATAGAGGGACTGTCCCTTTTTCACATAGCCGCCTTCAGTAAAACTGCGCTTCAAAATGATGCCACTCACCTGCGGCCGCACTTCAGCTTCCAGATAGGCGACGCTGCGACCGGGCAACACCGTGGTGAGTTCCTGAGACGCTGTTTTGACAGGAATGATCCCCACTTCAGTGGCTGGTGCCGTCTGTTGTCCTTTCACTGGCTCCTTTTCTGCACCGCAGGCGTTAAGCCATAGTGCCATGCTTACAACTGAGGCAACTTTCAATATCTGCCGCATGAGAACTCCTATCAATAATCGACTTGTTTGAGAGACCGTCCGGTCATCCCATATCCTGATACAGGCAATTGAATTCCATGACTGCCGAAATCAGTGTATAGGCAATCATTATTAACAAGTGCGAATAAAAGGGAAAATTTAAAATGGTAAAATTTCATTAAAGTGTCAGTTTATTACCACTCATTTCGTGGTAATCCGCTTACTTCCATATCCTATAGATCCTTGAATGTCGCCAGGCATTCAGGCCCTTCGACGCCGTGCACTATGTTCGTCGCAGTCATTACATACCGCATTGCATCATTTGCGCGCGACTAGAAAAAGCAACTGGTTCACTTCTTCAGGGTAGGTTATTCTACAACTGTGCCAAAAATTTTATTAGTAGTTTAATAATTCACTCACTGTTGCATAGGCGAAACAATTAATGGATCTGAATCGGGTACAAATTTTTGCCCAGGTAGTGGAGCAAGGAAGTTTCACTGGGGCAGCTAATGCGTTGGGATTGACCAAAACCACTGTCAGCCGCAAAGTGGCCGAGTTGGAAAAGCAAACCGGTGTACAGCTGTTATTTCGTACCACACGGGCATTGCGCCTGACTGAAGCTGGTGCGGAATATTACAACAAAATTACTAAGATTCTGTTGGATCTGGAAAATGCCGAGGCACAACTGAGTGCCAGCCAACAGCGAGTAAAAGGTAATCTCCATGTGGTGTGTCCATTTGAGATGGGTCAGTTATTCATGGGGCCGGTATTTGCGTGTTTCTTGGAGTCCTATCCCGATATCCGTATTGACACCGAATTAAGCAACCGCAATGTGGATCTTATCGCCGAAGGCGTGGACATTCTGTTCCATGTGGGGATGGTGGAAGATTCTAGATTGCAAACTTACCGACTGTTCAATACCTCTACGGTGTTAGTTGCTAGTCCTAGTTATCTGAAACGCTTCGGCCATCCGCAGCAGCCGGAGGAGCTGTGGCAACATAAATATATTGACCTGTACACCTCCCTAGCGAAGTTGCCGTCAGAAGGGCAGATCCGTATTTTTGATGGTCAGCAATGGCAGAGTATTACGCCGAAAATTCAATTCAGAGTAAACAACATTACTTTAGCCCGGGAAGTGGCAATTGCCGGGTTGGGTATTGCAGCATTGCCGCCGATGATTGTCGAAGAAGCGATTAAGAGCGGCGAATTGGTGCCTTTGTTAGAAGATTTCCCTATGGAACATAATGTGCTGGGGGTATCTTTTCCAAAACGGGCTTACTTGCCACGTAAATATATTATTTTTATCGACTTTGTTTATCAGGTACTGTTCCGCTATAAGGCCGATGAACTGCTGGAAAAGCCTGATTTTGTGCATTTTGACGATGAAAAACAAAGTAAATGCAAAGCCGATCAATATGTTTGTGATGGTGCCGAGGTTGCCGCTTGGGGTACTAAGCTCAGAGAGGCATTGGTATAACGCATAGCGTCGTGGTGTGCTGGCAAGGCCGATATCTTGCCGAGCCACTCTTATCATTGGCAAGATAAACGGGGATCAGGCTCATTAATAAGTTGAATGACGGGGTACCGGCCATTCAACTTAACTGAGGCTTTGGCGGGTTCAGGATAACTGGGTCTGCGTCCCCGTATCCAGGATCCAGTCCTGTAAATAACGTAACAACACCCCATAAGCGGGCAGAAACAGCGCAAAGCTGATCAGCAGTTTAAAGCTGTAATCCACCGTGGCAATTTCTGGCCAATTAGCTGCCATAAAGGCGTTACTGGATGCATAGAACGCCACACTGAAAAATATCAGGGTATCAATCAGATTGCCGAAAATAGTGGATGCTGAAGGGGCTACCCACCAGGCACATTTAGCGCGAATGGCCGCAAACACTTTGATGTCCATCAGTTGCCCCATCAGATAAGCGGCAAAACTGGCAAAGGCGATGCGAAAGACAACGTCATTGGTTGATGCCAACGCCGCTAAGCCCTGAAATTGCCCATCGTGGAACAACACTCCAATGGCGTAAGACACCACTAACGCCGGAAGCATGGCAAAAAAGATAATACGTCGTGCGGGTTGCTGACCAAAAATGCGCACTGTTAAATCGGTAGCAAGATAGACGAATGGAAAACTGAAAGCGCCCCAAGTGGTATGCCAACCGAAAATTTGAAACGGTAGCTGCACCAGATAGTTACTGGCACTGATGATCAGAATATGGAAGCTGACTAATAGCCATAAAGCGCGTTTTACTTGCGCTGGAGTTAACAAAAGCATCTTGTGACCTTTTTGGTTAGTTACGCGGGGTGAGGGAACCCGCTGCCCGAATTGCCCGGGCGGCGCACATTATAGTCGGCGATATGCAGATTACAAGCGCTGCTAGAAATCCACCAGAATCGACATGATGGTCGCTAATTTGTTTTCCAGTTCCTGCCACTCTAGCACTGGATCGGAACCGGTGAGGATCCCGGCGCCAGCGTACAGATTAATGCAACCCGGCTCTAGCAGTGCGCTGCGAATTGCCACAGCGAACTCACTGAGTTGGGAACTGAGGAAACCACAGGCCCCGGCGTACCAACCCCGAGTATAGCCCTCATGGCTGGCAATATATTGCAAGGCGGATGCCTTAGGAAAACCACCCACCGCTGGCGTCGGATGCAATGCCTGCAACAATTGAAAGTCACTGACCTCCGCGCGCAAACGTGCCTTGATCACCCGATGCAGATGTTGGATGTGGTTCAACTTAAAGATTTTTAGCGGTTCATCGGCAAAGACCTGTGCACTGAGTGGCCGCAATTCTGACTCAATATGGGTGCCAACAAACTGATTTTCATGACTGTTCTTATGATCATCCAGCAGCTGTTGTGCTAACTGTTCATCTTCTTCTTCGGTTAACCCCCGGACGGTCGTACCTGCCAGTGCCTCGGTAACCAATTCGTTCAGCTGCCGACGATATAAACGTTCCGGAGTACAGGAGATGAAACTGCGTTCCGGACTGAACTGAAACCCAAACTGAAAACTGGTGGGATTGCGCCCCTGCCAGCATGCCAGCACCGTCCAGGGATCGGGCGTCTGCGCTACTTGCAGTTTGGTTTGCCGTGATAACACCACTTTGGGCGTGTCCCGATTGAAGTCTGGTGACGTTACCTCGGTCACTAGTTCTGACCAGCGCGCAAAATCGGGAATATCCACCCGCGTCTGCACATCAGTTTTTATCGGTGGCGGTAAGGGTTGTGCAGCTTGCAACGCCGCCAACGCCTCTTGGGCACTGGAAATTTGCTCGGAAAGTGGTTGTGCGCTGAGGTTGAGATTAACAATCAACAACCCTTTATCGTCGCAACGGCGCAATTCTATGCGAGGCACCAAAAAACGCGCGCGACCGAATTCGGGCCAGGATTCTAACCGACGATCGAATGCTACCCCGCCATAAAAACGCACATCAGCAGTGCGCGGTAGTGATCTTTGTTGTTGGTAAAATTGCAGCAGTTTTTCGTCATCAACCGCCTCGGCAAACTGCAGATCCAGACAACTACCTACGCCTGCAACTTCCTCATAGCGATCGCGACCTTGCCAGTAAATTTTGGGAAATTGCTGCTGTGCAGCCAGCCATGACATCAGCGGCGGCAGACTCACTTCCTCTACCAGCTGCAGAATGCCCGCGGTTTGGGAATGGTCAAATAACTGGGAAAGTCTGTCGCTTAAGGAGCTGACAGCCTTCGACAGGGGTAGTACAGACAAATGGTGCTCCGGATGGTTTTACAACAACCTGGATCGGCACAACGACACCGACGATAGGAATATGCGACACAAACTAAAGTCAGCAGCCAACACTGTCAAGTTATGGCGTATTTCGGCGTGAATTTTTGCGTGATCTTTATCAGTTTTTACTTATTTTCGATTTGAAAAATATGGACATATTTACGTGATACATCGCACATGTGAGACATTTTGGCCAGCATTTAACATATCCGCTACGGTGTTTCTCCGTAATAGTCGATCCTGGTCAGTTTTTTGCTTGGCATTTGTTGAGCCTTTTACAGGCATCGCGAAAATAAGCAAATACTTCACTACCAATAAGGCATAAAAATGTCACGAGTACCACTGAAAATTTCAGCTGTTGCGCTAGCGATGGCGGCTATGGGATATGGCATAACCGCACAAGCAGAAGAAACTGCTAAGGATCCGCTGTTAAACATTAATGAAGTCATGGTTGTTCATGGCGAACGCGGTAGCGCAGTCAAAAACTCCACTACACAATGGTACATCACGGAAGATGAGATCCAGGCCCTGGGGGCGCAAAGCCTGGATGAAGTGTTGAAAACTGTTCCCGGTGTTTATGTGCGTTATGGTGGTGAGGGGTCTCCTCGTGTTGATATCCGGGGGTTCAAAACCCGCCATGTCATGCTGTTGATCAACGGTGTCCCGGCCAACGGTGCCGATGACGGTCAGTTTGACCCAAGTATTATTCCGACCAGCCAGATTGCTTCAATTGAAGTTTCTGTCGGTCCTACCTCAGTGCTGTATGGTCCTGGTGGGGCCGGCGGTGTTATCAACATCATCACCAAGCAGGGCAATAGTGCGCCAGCCTTAGCCGGCAACATTGAAGCCAGTAGCAACGATACTTACAAAGGAGATGTCAGTGCTGCCGGTTCAGGTGCCAACTGGCAGGGATTTGTCAGCGGTAGCTACCAGACCACTGATGGATATGACCTGTCTTCTGATTACCAAGCAACGGCTATTCAGGATGAAGGTGTTCGTCTTAACTCTGATAAAACATTGCGCAATTTTTACGCGCAGGGTAGCTACTGGTTTAACGACGATACGCAGTTGATCGCCAATATGGCAATACGTTCCGGTGATTGGGGTAAACCACCGCGTGATGGCAGTGGCACTGGTACGGTTAAGTATGAGCGGGTTGATGATTACGACGCTAAAACCTATCAGTTAGGTTTGGCACATAAATTCAATGAGTTACTGACATTGCGCGGCTTTGGTTATTACAACGAAGCGGCAACCTATGACTCCGTTTATACTGACGCAAGCTATGACACCCTCAGTGAATATCAAGACGGTACCTCTAAAACGCAGGGGGCCAATGTTCAGCTAATTGCCGATTTCAATGATCTGGGCATTCTGACGACTTCGGTCATTGCCGAGAAGCAGAGCTGGGAAGCGGTTTCTGGGACTTTTAGCACGACTTCGTCTGGCAGTGGTTCCGGTTCAGGCTCAGGCTCAGGCTCTGGTTCTGGCAGTGGTTCAGGTTCTGGCTCAGGCTCAGGCAGCAGTTCCAGCAGTACAGTCGATTCCTTCAATGATTCAGCCTGGGTATATAGCGGCGCTGCTGAATACCAGTATCAGGCAGCTAGCAACTGGGGCTATACCCTAGGTGCGGCATACCACGACATGGACCGTGAGAAAAATTCTGACAACGATTACTCTGCTATGGCCTCGAGCTATTGGCAGCCACTGGATAGCACTAAACTAACCTTGAGTGCTGCCCGCAAAATTCGTTTCCCTTCCATGTCAGATCTGTATGACCTGTCGTCCGGCAACGAAGATTTGAAAACCGAAGTGTCTAAAACTATTGAACTCGGCCTGAACCAGGGCTTGGGCATGGACACCGATTTTGAAATCCATCTGTTCCATACCGATACCGACAATTTCATCGCCAAAGATAGCAACAGTATTTCCCAGAACCTTGGCGATTACCGCTTCCAGGGCTTTGATACCGTATTAAGCAACCACAGTATCGATAAACTGAATTTGAGTCTGGCGTACAGTTATCTCGATTCTAAAGACAAAACTGCGGATGACACCAAAAATGACGGTCTCAATTACCGACCAAAACACCAGATCCGCTTTGAATTGGGTTATCAGTTACCTACTAACACCCGCTTCCATCTGAATGTCGAACGGATCATTGACCAGGTTTACTATCAGAATGTGAAGGTCAACAACGTTAAGACGCTGACTGAATTCTCGCTGGGTAATTTCACCGTAGTGGATGTTAATTTGACTCAGCCGGTGATTGGTACCGGGGTAGAGTTCTACCTGCGTGCCACTAACCTGCTGGATGAGAATTACTACCAAGCCGATTCATTACCGCAACCAGGTCGGCAGGTATTTGTTGGGGTTAACTGGCAGATCTGACCATGAGATTACTGGAGCTCGACGGCGTCTGTTTTAACTATGGCAGTTTGGAACCCTGGATCTTCAGGGATCTGACCATGTCAGTAGAATCTGGAAGTTGTCACTGTATCAGTGGGCCAACGGGCTCCGGTAAGTCGACGTTGCTGCGGCTGTTATCTGGACTGCAGACGCGTCCGTTTGAAGGTGGGGTTTATCGACGTAGTCAACTACTCTGCGGTCTAGTGATGCAAGATCCGCAGGTTCAGTTGCTGCGACAAACCGTAGGCGCCGAAGTTGCCTTTGCATTGGAAAACATCGGCGTTGACACTGAGGCAATGATCCCCAGAGTGCAGAAGGCATTGCGTCGCGTCGGACTATTTGTCAGTCTCGATTGTCCTATCGGGAATCTGTCGCTCGGGCAGAAATACCGTTTGATGATTGCCGCGCAGTTGGTGAGTGAGCCAGCCGTCTTGCTCCTCGATGAACCTTGGGCACAATTGGATAATTCTGGCGTCGAAGAACTACAAGCCGTCATTCGTAGTTTACTGGCAGAAGACATTGCCGTGGTGATGTCAGAGCATAACCCTGGCGCATTTGCGGATATTGTCAGCCATTACTGGCAACTGCACGCCGGGCATTTAGTACCCGGGCAGTTCCACTGTGGTCATCAACTGACGGTGACAGAAGTAAAGCCTGGTCATGAGGTGATCTTGAGTGCGGAACCATTCGAGTTTCGTTATCAGGGTGACAATGTGTTGTTTCGCAGTAAGCAACCATTGACGGTTCGTGATGGTGAGCTAGTGATGTTGTGTGGTGATAACGGTGCTGGCAAAAGTAGTTTGCTCAAAGCCATCGCGGGTATCCAGTCCAACGTTAACCCGTTACCTGTTAAAGTGTTTGGTCAGCGTCCCAAAACTGGCGTGTTTGGCGGACAACTGGGATTGCTCATGCAGCGTCCCAATCGACAGCTATTTGAATCAACGGTTATTGATGAGATGAGCTTCAGTCTGCGGCGTTTCGGTTTGCCGGTTTCTTTCGCCAGTGAGCTGCTACAGCAACTGGATCTGTTGTCTCTGGCACAGCGGTCTCCCCATACCTTGTCCTACGGCCAACAGCATTTGGTGGCCTTGGCTTCTTTAGTATGTTATCGCCCATCACTGTTGTTGTTAGATGATCCGTTAGCAGGGTTGGATGGTGCGCATTTAGACAAATTATGGTTTATGATCAACTATTTACGTTCTATTGGTGGCACGGTAATCCTCAGCAGTCACCGTGCGTTGTCGCTGGCATCAGTGACGCAGGAATGGCAGCTTACCCAGCAAGCGTTGCACGTGAGCGCATTATCCTCGGAGCAACGCTATGCGGGCTAAGCGTCTACAAGCATTCATGAGCGCCAATGCGGCTGTTGACGGTGACCTATGGTTAACCGCGGCCGCAATGTTGTTAGTTACCTTACTGTCTTCCGCCGCATTTTTGGCTCCACAATCAAGTTTGCTGTATTTGGCGTTTATCAATTTGTTGTTGCTGGTTCATGGACTCATCAAGCGCGGTGATATTCGCGGTATTATCCGTTATATCGTGCTGCAATTAGGTTTCACGTTACTGCTTTATGCGTTAATTCATGGCGGCAAGCAGATGAATCAAGGGGCGTGGGCCGTTGCCAGAATGCTGTTGGCTCTATTACCGGGCTGGTGGCTTACGGTGGTGATTAAGCCGCAATTGATTGGTGTGGTTCTGGCCAAAGTGATGCCGGCAAAATGGGCATTTGTGGTTGCAGCGTCGATTAATCTATTGCCCTTTATGACTAATGAACTGCGCGATATTTACCAGCTGCAGTTATTGCGCGGCGCCAGAATCGCACCTCGACAACTGTTGAATCCGTTGAACTGGTATGAACTGGCATACTGCGTGATTTTCCCTTTATTTGTGCAATTGCTAAAGCTGGCGCAGCAAACCGCTACTGCTGCGCGTAGTCGCCATTTCGGCAGTCAGCCGCAGGTGACATATTGGCGTGAGCCGCGGAGTCCACATGACACAGACAGATAACAAATTAGGTTTTCAGTTGCAGGATGCATTGTTTATCGGCTTTTGCGCGACCTTGCTGGTGGCATTAAAAGGGATGTTACGGATAAAGCTGGGATTGTCGGGCCATTCCATGTTGCTGATGAGCTTTTTTTATCTCATTTGCTACGGTGCTGTCGGTCGAAAAGGCGCGATTACCACCTGTGGCGCGCTGGCGGGGGCGGTCGCGGCCATTCTTGGGATAGGAAAAGGTGGACCGTTAATTTTTCTTAAATTTTTCATTCCTGCATTATCGATGGATTTAGCCTTAATCGTTTTAGGTACTTTGCTCACCTTGCGTTGGCGCTTTGTCATTGTGGCATTGGTGGGCTGCTTGGCCTGGTCAGCCAAAGGACTGGTAGAAGATTTGCTGATAGGGATGAGCCAGCAGGTAGCGTTAGTACGTTTTGGTCTCAAATTTCTTATGGGCGCGCTGTTTTCCGTTGCCGGGGCGTTACTGGTGATCCCGGTGATCCGTCGCCTAAAAGCGCATGATTTGCTTTATAAAGAAACCCTCATCAAGTAGGTAATATATGGCTCAATGGTTAATTTGTATTGATGACACGGATGATATTGGCACCAAAGGGACGGGTGAAATTGCCGGTGAAATTGCGGACTTATTGCAAGTTCATGGTGGTTCTGCGTCATTGGTAACGCGTCACCAGTTATTTGTACATGAAGATATTCCTTATACGTCCCACAACAGTGCCATGTGTTTTGCGTATGAGGGCCCGCTGTCTGGCGAGGAGATCAAGGCCATCGCCGTGGCACATCTGTGTCAGGAAAGTGCGGCAGCGGCAGATCCCGGCTTGGCCTTCGTCTATCTGCCGCACCTGAAAAATGCGTTGGCGTTGCAAGCGTTTGGTCAGTCAGCGAAGCAACAGGTACTCACTAAAGCGGCGGCGTACGAACTGGCCCGCGAGCTACAAATCGATTTGAGTGAACACGGCGGCACGGGGCAGGGTGTGATTGGGGCTTTAGCGGGGCTAGGATTACGTTTGTCTGGCAATGATGGCCGTGTGAAAGGTCAGCTGAAATTTGGGCAAGGCGAGACGCCTCAGCCCTTCAGTGTCGCTGATATTTTACAACAGGGGGCCTTGGACGGTGTGCTAACAACCGACGGTGATTGGTTAGCACCTGAAACTCAAGTCTGGCTAAGTGGTAAGGTTAAAGCGGTGATGGCGCAAGGGCGCTTTGCGCTATTGGTATCCCAGCAAAACGGTGACTGGCACAATGCTACCAAGCAGCAGCTTAAGGACTACTGATGAGCGAACTTGCAGGATTTGAATTGCAGGAAGACCGTTGGGTATTTCGTGCCGGACGCGAAAACGTCACAGCCGCGCGAGCTCAGGCCGCCAATTGCCAGGCGTTTGCCGAAGATGATGAAGATGAACAGATAGATGATGTTGTTCGCAGTTGTCATAACTGCGTCTTCAGAAGGTGGACTCCGTCAAGTTTTCAATGCCTTGCGATCAAACCGACAAGAAAAAAGTAGAAGTTGAATCCGACCATAGGTAAAACGTAAATTTATCTATAATATAGTGCTGTCGAAATTTGACCCGTTGGACAAGTTAGCCTGTGCTCAGGTGCGAGGGTCGCAATGGATGCGCCAGCCTATTGTCGGAGCAACTGCATGACTGAGACTTTGCGAAAAGCCGATCTGATCAAACTGCCAGTTTCCAGTTTGGAAGTGGGTATGTTTGTGTCGGCTATTGAAAACAGCCAACAGCTCACGGTTGCGAACGCTGGACGCATTACTCAGCTGGATCTGGTGACCAAGCTAAAAAGCAAAGGTGTGCAGTTCGTCTGGATTGATCCTGCCCGCAGTACGTTTACTGCCGAAAAAGTCCCGGCAAATAGCCGTGCGGCCATTTCACCACCCACTATAAAAAATCGCGAACAAGCGCAAAAGCAGGCCAGTGAGTTGCTTCATGAAGCGAAGGGGCTCGTGCGCAAAGTGCTGTCAGAGACCTTTGAAGGCAAAGCCATAGAAGTTGCCAAAGTCGAAGCCCTCGCTGAAAACATGATTGAGTCGGTGATGGACAACGCTGATGCATTCAAATGTGTATCGGCCTTACGTACCAAAGATGCTTATCTGCTGGAGCACTCGGTTAACGTTGCGGTTTTGCTGGTTACTTTCGGGCGTTACTTGGGGCTAGAACGCGACATGCTCAGGCAACTTGCGGTGGGCGGAATTTTGCATGACGTGGGCAAAATTAAAGTCGACAGTTCGGTGCTGAATAAACCGGGTAAGCTGACGCCGGAAGAGTTTGAGCACATGAAGTTACATCAGGTCTACGCCATACCGATCATGTCAGAAGCGCAAGGGCTATCTCAGGTGAGTCGAGATGTTTGCCTGATGCACCATGAAAAGCTCGATGGTCGTGGTTATCCTCGTGGCTTAAAAGGCGAACAGTTGCCGCAGCATGGGCGCATGAGCTGCATTGTTGATATTTATGATGCGCTGACCGCTACCCGCTGCTACAAAGAAGCGATGAGCCCGGCCGCAGCGTTTAAAATCTTGCTGAGTCTGACGCCCTTTCACCTTGATGAAAGTCTGGTGTATGAATTTATTCGTTGTATAGGTGTTTACCCGGTCGGCTCATTGGTCGAGCTGTCGGATGGGCGCGTAGGTATTGTTTGGGAAACCGAAGGCCGTGATGTGTTGCACCCGGTAGTGAAATGTTTCTATTCGAATAAACATAAGCATTACACCGACGTTGTGCTGGTCGATTTGAAAAAATCAGATCTCAATATTGAGCGTGGTATTTCACCTTCTGCGATGGCGGTTGACCCGACACCTTTCTATTAGCACCTGACGTGCTTAGCCAAAATCGGTAGACTGAGCGAGTCTGCACATAGCAGACCCTGAGTTGGAGGCCGAATGTCAAACTGGAAAGCTTTATTGCTGTTACTGTTGTCGCTGGCACTGCTGGTGCCTGGAGTAACCATGCCAATCTTAACGATTGATGGGCATGTGGAAAAAGCGAAACTGTCCGCAACCGGCATGGATATGATCGCCGAAAGCGTTAGCAACGACTCCGACGAAGGCCAACAGCGTACCCGCAATATGTTGGGGATGGTGGCGGGGTTGCTCGGGCTCAATCATCTGCAAGGTGAAGTGGCGGTATTTCACAAAAGTCGCAGTATCTGGGGCACGGTGACAGAATTACAGCAGCACGGCAATCTGCTGGTTGCGGTGCTGGTGGCCTTGTTTTCTGTAGTTATTCCGGCATTAAAGTTACTCATGTTACTGGCGTCAGTAATTTTGCCCTTACGTGCGGGAGCTCAACGCAATCTTGCGTTGGTAACCAATGCGATTGCCAAGTGGTCGATGGCGGATGTGTTTGTGGTGGCTTTGATCATCACCTATATGGCGGGCGATGCCTCAGCGGGTATGGGCGACCTGGTGCGTACCAGTGCCAAATTTGAAAGCGGTTTCTGGTTTTTCCTGGGTTATTGCGTATTGGCGATTGCGGGTCAAGCACTGCTGGGCAAAGGTCGCACGCTCCAGCGCAATTAGGACTGGTTCCCCTTAGCCAGTCATAACACATTGTAATCAATTACAATCTCGCAATACCGTAGCGGTTATCTCAAGAATTTTGGTTAACGCTTGTCATCGCAACGAAGTGGGCTTTTAATAATTTATTATTATTAAAATATAATTAGTTATTAGATATTGTTTTTAAATATTGGTCTGGAAATAACGCGCCATCAATAATGAACAGCGTTATTGATGAAGGAAAGACCATGAAGCCCATCATTGCTGTTGTTGTCATTTTTTTTGTGGCCATTGCGACGCTGATAGTCGTAGATCGGTCGCTGACAGGCCTGTGGCGCTCACTGTTGGAATGTGCGGTATTTTTATGTTTGTGGGGATATTTTTCGGGCTGGTTTCAATGTAAAAAACCCCCGGAATAATGTTCCGAGGGTTTAAGCTAATCACCGTGTCCAGTTACGCCTTGCCCAGCACTCCGTTACTGGCGATGGGGACTATCCAGTAACGGCAAGGGTTATGTTGGCACACTTTCGCCAGGATGGTCAGTAACTCTTGCTGGAATTCTTGTGGATGCATGATCTCAAACTTATAGAATTCCCGGTAACCTTCCACCTGTTCCTTCAAGTTGTATTGGCTGTGCTCGCGGCTGAATCCACAGATATCCACCAGACTGAAGCCGGAAAGATAGTCCAGCGACATCAGCGTATCGACAATATCATCTTTAATATTGTGTTGGGCGATCAGTACCAGCAGTTGTTTCATTTACGTTTCTCCAGAGTTTCATACAACAGCGGCAACAGATACAAAGTGGTAATGGTTGAGGTGATAAGTCCACCGATCACCACAATTGCCAATGGTCGTTGAATTTCTGCGCCAGGGCCGGTCGCAAACGCCAGCGGGATCAGACCGAACATCGCGGTGGTTGCGGTCATCATGATCGGCCTTAATCGGCGAGCAGCCCCTTGTTTTACCCGTTCTTCAAGTGTGGCAAACATATGTCGCGATTGCTCGTAATAACTCACCATTACTACCCCATTAAGTACCGCTACCCCCAGCAAGGCAATAAAGCCTACCGATGCCGGTACCGACAAGTATTCTCCCGACAGATAGAGACTGATAATCCCGCCCATCATGGCAAATGGCACGTTGGCTAAAATCAGCAATGCCTTGGAAATCGTGCCAAAGGTGGTAAACAGAATGAGGTTAATCAGCATGATGGCTACCGGCACTACCAGCAGCAGGTTGTTAGTCGCGCGTTGCTGGTTTTCAAATTCGCCGCCATAACTGAGGCTGAAACCACTCGGCAGTTTCACTTGTTGGGCTAACTTGCCTTTCAGCTCTTCAACAAAGCTGACGATATCTCGGCCACTAACGTTGGTTGTGACCACTGCAAAGCGGTTACCCTGTTCGCGGTCGATTCGGATTGGTCCTTGTTGATAATTGATGTCAGCCAATTCACTTAACGGTTTAAGGCTGGCATCAGGCATCAGGATCACTTGCTGCTGTAGTTGCGCCAAGCTGGCAATATTGTCCCGTGGGTAGGCAATCAATACCGGCGTGCGTTTTTTACCTTGGATCACTTCGGTGACCGCAACGCCTTCGAGTTGGCTCTTCAGATAACTGCCAAACTCGGTAGCATTCATGCCATAACGACTGGCCAGTCCATCTTTCAGTTTCAGATTGATAAAGGGACTGCCTTCAGTCATGGCGGTTTTCACATCCTGAGCGCCGCTAGTGGCACTGGTAATGTCACTGATTTGCCCGGCGAGTTGGTTTAACGCGGCTAAGTCATCACCAAAAATTTTAATCGCCACATCGCCGATACTGCCGGTCAGCATCTCAGAAACACGCATCTGGATGGGCTGCGTAAAGTTGAAGTCAATACCGGGGAATTTCACTACTTCGGCCCGGATAGCGTCAATCAGCTGCTCTTTGGTTTTAAAGCGCCATTCGTCAGCAGGCTTTAGCTGCAAAAATACGTCGGTTTCATTAAGACCCATAGGGTCCAATCCCAACTCATCGGCGCCGGTACGAGCAACTAGCTGGCGGATTTCTGGCACAGTTTTCAGCAGATGGTTTTCGATCTGCGCGTCCAGATCTAATGATGATTGCAAGGAAATAGAAGGTGATTTTGCTAACTGCAGAATAATGTCGCCTTCATCCAAGGTCGGCATAAAGGTTTTACCGACGAGGGTGAACAGGCCAAAGCTCATCACCAATAATATCCCGGCCGTAATGACAAACCGTTTTCCGTGGTGCAGTACCCATTCCAACGATTGCAGGTAGTGGCGCTTTAGCCAGTGCACGAACTTCGGCTCCTCTACTGCCTTTTCATTCACCAGATAAGAGGCCACCACTGGGATAATGGTTAACGCCAGTAACAGTGCAGACAGCATGGCAAAGACAATTGTGATGGCGACTGGTGAAAACATCTTGCCTTCCAGCCCGCTTAACGTCAGCAATGGCGAAAACACAATCATCACAATCACTGTGCCGGAGACGACTGGGGTAGCCACGTCTTTGGTCGCCCGGTAGATCAGATGCAGTCTGGGCAAGCGTTGTCCACCGGCTAACTGATTCACCATGTTTTCCACGACCACCACCGACGAGTCCACCAGCATCCCGATGGCGATCACTAACCCCCCCAGACTCATCAAGTTGGCCGACAGGTGGAAGTAACGCATCAATACAAAGGTCGACAGCGCCGCCAGTGGCAATGCCAGCGACACCACCAGTGCCGCGCGCACATTACCCAGAAATAGCGCCAGCAACACAATCACCAACACCACGGCTTCCACCAGCGCTTCGGAGATGGTACCGATAGCGGTACTGATCAGATTGGCGCGATCATAAAACACATTGAGCTTACTGCCTGGTGGCAAGGTCGGCTCTATCTGCGCCAGTTTCTCTTTCACGGCTTTGACCACATCGGCCGTGTTCGAGTCCTTCAACGCGACAATCAGTGCTTCAGCGGTTTCACTGCCATTGCGGGTGACTGCGCCATAGCGGGCGAGGTGACCGATTTCAACGGCGGCGAGATCCTGTAATCGATAAGTGCCGTGAGCGTTACTGGTGATCACCATATTGCGCAGCGCATCGATGGAGCTGACACGGCCTTCAGTACGAACCGTGAAATTATCGGTGCCGACAGTAATGCGCCCGGCACCGGTATTAGCATTATTGGCATTGATACGGGCGATCAGGTCGTCCTGGCTCAGTCCCGCTTGCGCCATCGCTTCGGGGATTGGGGTGATTTGCAGCGTTTTGGCATAGCCGCCGAGGATGTTGACGTCGGCTACACCGGCCACAGTACGTAACAATGGGCGAATTTGCCATTGCAGCATCTGTCGGCGTTCCAACAAACTCATCGAAGGATTTTCCAGTGAAAACATAAAAATTTCACTGAGCGGGGTACTCATTGGCGCAATGCCACCCTCAATATTCGCTGGTAGCTTGTCTTTTACGGCGGCCAGACGGTCACTGACCTGCTGCCGCGCCCAGTAAATATCTGTTCCTTCGTTAAAATCGAGCGTGATGGCAGTGATGGCATATTTGGTGGTGGAACGCAGAATCGCCTGCTTAGGGATCCCCAGCAATTCAGTTTCTACCGGAACCGTCACCTGCGACTCAATCTCTTCGGCGGTCATTCCCGGGGCTTTCAGAATGATCTTCACTTGCGTGGGCGAAATGTCTGGGAACGCGTCCAACGGAATACCCAGCCAGGCATAACTGCCAGCCGCCGCCAGGATCAGCCCGGTGATCAGCATAAACAACCGCTGAGTCAGTGAGAAACGAATGATAGCATTGAGCATGTTATTCGCCTCCTAGTCCCAGCAGCATGCCTTTGGCTGCGGCCACGGACTCGCTCAATACTTCACTGTTCTGCAGTTCAGTCAGTGGCTGAAGCAGGTAATCATTGCCGTTCACGCCCAAAATAGTGACGGTGGTTGGTAGCAGTTTGTCACCCTGATGCCGCAGAACCTGGGTGCCGGTTCCCCAGGAATAAACACTTTGTTTGGGCACTTCCAACGCTTGTACCTGACGCAGCGGGATAACCTGCAATTGCTGACCGGTGGTCAAGCCACAGTTCGCGGGTACGGTTTCGGTCCAGGCACTGACGAAGCCTCCCTGAGCGAAGTTGTCGCGCCGGGTCAAAGACAATTGGCAACTGCCGGTATTGACTGACACTGTATCGTGAGCAATGGCTAATGGCAGATTGACGTGCAAGCGGATATCTTCGGCAGGGACTAGGCCGAGCAACAGGCCACCATCCGGTAGCGGTTGGCTATTGTCTCCGTAACGTAAAATACCGGCCATTGGGGCTTTCAGTAATGAGCCCTCCGGCGCTTCCTGTAGCAGTTCCATAAAGTGGTGCATGTGCTCAAACTTCAGTTTGGCATCATGGTACTGCATACTGATTTGGCTCCACACTTCGGCACCGATAGTCCCGTTGGCGTGTAATTTGCGGTTATGTTCGTAGCGGTTTTGCGCCAGGTTAAAGGCTTCTTCGGCAGCTTCAAACTGCATATGAAAATGATGAATACCTGCCCCTTGCAATAAGATCAGCGGTTGGCCAGCAGTGACTGTTGAACCATCAGCGACCAACCAGTGGCGCTGCTGAATCGTTTCCGGAACGCTCAGGTAGAAGGTATTGCCGGGTTCAACGGTGACTTCCGCAGGCACTGGGCTGGCAGGTAGTTGCTGTACCGCTTTAACGGACGCGTAGCTTAATGTCAGTTTGCCAAGCGCTGCCACAGACAGCTCCTGAGCGGTAACTGATGAACATGACAGTGCCAGAACACTGCTGCCGAGCAGTGATTTCCATCTCATAAGGTAACTCCAAGGGCTTGCAATTGTTTTGAATGCAGTTGGGACTGCGCCAATTGGTTAAGTGCCAGACGACTTTCGGTATCTAATGTATCCACATAGCTCCGCAGCCATGCCTGATATTGCGGCAGACCCTGTTGTTTTGTGGCTGCCAATGACGCGGTCAGTTGTTGGCTCAGTGTCAACGATTGCTGTAGCAACAGTTGTTGCTGTTGCAGTTGCGCCAGTTGTTGGCGCAGTTCATCCAGCTGCAGCTTGGTCTGTAACATCAGTTGCTGTTGTTGTTGTTCGAGTTGCAGTTGCTGTTCAACCAAAGTGCCGACTTCCTGTTGGCTGAGGCCACTGCTGGTCGGCAGCGGGATATCCAGTGCTAGGCCGATGGCCTGCTCTTCCATCCCCGGCGTGGCGGTGTTTTTGGCATTCACGGACAGAATCCACGGCGTGGTATCACCTTCAGCCATGGTTTTGCCCAGTAACTTCTGTCGTTGCAGTTGGATACTCGCCAGTTGCCATAACGGATTGTTGATGCCGTCATCTTGCGGTAACAAACGACTGCTTTCCTCAAGGGAGGGAAGCTGTTCTAAGCCGGTCAGCCGCCGTAAGGCTTCGGCGGCACTTGCCCGTTGTTGCTTAGGCGTCAGCATCGCTAACTGGAGGTCAAGTAATTCGCGTTGCAGTACCAATAGCTGGCTGGTGGGCGCTTCACCGCTAAGGCTCAGCGCTTTCTGGCGTTCCAGCAACTGTTGCAATAGTTGCTGCTTATGCTGCAGTTGCTGCAATTCCGTGTCGGCCAGCTGTTGCTGCCACCAATATTGCCGCAACAAACCGGACAGATAGAGCTGTTGCAACCTACTCTGTTGCACAATCAACTGCTGATTGAGGGGTTTCAACGCCTCGTCTAGTCGATGCATGGCGGGGGACTTGAACGGCAGATTCAGTGACAACTGCTGCTCGTAACTGCGCCGACTGTCCAGTCCCTGCAGATGGCTTATACTGATGGTTGGTAAACCAATTAACCAGTCAGCACTCTGATAAATAGGTGTGAGTTGTGCGGCGTAATTGTGTAATCTGGATTGTGCCTGAGCCAACATGGCTTCTCGGGCATTTTCTGGGGCGGCCGACAATGGCAAAATGGGCACTAGTAGCACTAGCGCTAACGTAATCTTTCTGAATTTCATAGGCTGTGATCACCGGGGGAAACAACGATGCCAGCCTGACACAAAAACGTGTTGAATTCTTCGGGGAGCTGTATCATAAAAGCCTGCTATGGTACATATGTACCATAGTGTTAACTGTTTGATAGGAAATGATTTATTTTCAGGAGTTGTGAAAATGAAAGATTGGCTAATGATTACACTGCTCACAGTGATAATGGTGCTGAATTTCTTGGATGTATTGTCAGATTTGGAACTGGGCGTGCCCCGTTGGCACATTATTCAGGAAACATTATTGGTGACGTTATCCGCGTTGGGAGCACTGTACATTGGAACTGATCTGCTAAACCGTACCCGTAAAATCCGACAGCTGGCCAATCAACTCAAACGGGCGGATACCCGGATCTGTAATATCTCCAGCCGGATGCAGGCGGCCAGACAAGAATATACTCAAGCGGTACAACAGCAATTTGAACTCTGGTCGCTGACTCGTAGCGAACAGGAAGTCGCGTTGTTGCTATTAAAAGGATTGAGCTTTAAAGAAATCTCCGGTGTTCGCAGCACCAAGGAAAAGACCGTCAGACAACAGGCGTCATCTATCTATACCAAAGCGGGCGTTGACGGTCGCCATAGTTTCTGTGCGTGGTTTATGGAAGATTTCATTCAGCCTGCTCCAGAAAGCAATGCGCAGGCTGCCTGAATAAGGCCAATCACTCCAGTAACAACACGCTGAGCAACGAGCCGCTGCCGATAGCCACCCACAAAATGGTTGCCATCAACAACGGACCTCGCCCGTGAGTTCGCAATTTCTTCAGCGTGATACCGCAACCAATCAGAAACAGACACACCACTAAAGACTTTTTCCCCGCCGCAAATAGCAGCTGGTACAGTGCTTGTCCTTGTGGCAACAGACTGGTGATAGCGATTGCCAGGCAGTAATAAATGATAAAAGAGGGGAGCACCAGTTTCCCTTTACCACCAAAGGCCATGGCACTAAGCGCCGCTACTGGAATAATCCATAACGCCCGCGCCAGTTTAATGGTGGTGGCGGTTTTCAGCGCTTCTTCGCCATAAGCTGATGCTGCCCCCACTACCGAAGATGTATCGTGAATGGCAATTGCACTCCAGACCCCAAATTCGTGTTGGCTTAAGGCCAGCAGATGACCAATTACCGGAAATATAAACAGGGCGATGGAGTTAAGGATAAATACACAGGCTAACGCAATGGCAGTTTGTTCACTTTTGGCATTGATCGCGGGAGCGACGGCCGCAATGGCACTGCCGCCGCAAATAGCGGTTCCGCAAGCAATCAAATGGCCGGTACGCTGTTCAAGATGCAATAATTTGGTGAGCAAGGTGCCAAAGGCGATAGTAAAAATAATACTGCCGAGAATTAACGGCAGGTTGTGGGTGCTGATGCTAATTGCTTGTTGCAGTGGAATACCAAACCCCAGTCCGACAATCGACAGCGCCAACAGCTTTTTCGTGAATTTGCCAATCTCCCACTCTGCGGGTAACCAGCCGAGATTTGCCAGGATGAAGCCAAGAATTAATGCCAGCGGCGAGGTGATGCCGGGTAACAAGCACACCGCGGCTAAAAGGCAAAACAACACCTTACGGTGACTTTCCTGCAAATTGAAATTGCTAACCATTGGGAGATTTTTCCACAGTGAACGAGAGTGGCAGTATAGGAGAGAACAATAACGCAAGAAAAATCAAATAATCTTAATTGAAAGATTAAATTTTATTGAATCAAATGGGCCGTACCAAACGTAACGGCAGCCATAGGGCTGCCGTGTTTGGTCAGACAGTAACAAGCACATGGAACTGTAATTACAGGGCGTATATCAAGCCTTCATGGTCGACAAACTGCTTTCGCATTTCCTGCGGGCTAGTATGACCGTCTATGCTTTCATGCAGCAAACTGATCCAGCGATTACCGTGATTGTGGGCCTCTTCTAGCTGCAGATCATCGAGACCTGATTGGTCATGACAGCCAATCAATCCGCCGTGATTAAAACTCATTTCCAGGTGACAGCCACTGTCATGCTTTAACAGTAACGCATCTGGTTGGGTCTTATGGCCTGACAGTGCAATAAACTGGCGAGGATGTCGCAGACCGCTAAGGGTGGCGTCCGCAAAACAGGCCAGCAGGTGCTGATAGTACACCATATAGCCGGTAACATCGTTGTGTGACCCCTGTGCCAACGGAAACAGGATATCGAGTAATTGTTTGGCGTTGGTCAGCTTCTCAGAAATATGGCGCTTCGCGAGAGACTCGACATTGACGACGGCCATAGCAATGCATGGATGTTGACGCTGCAAATTGGTAGTGTTCAGTGGCATATTCATGGCGATCCCCTTTCACATCTCAGCTAATCTCAACCGTCCGGGAACCATTCCCGCGTTGTATATTTTGTAGACTAGCTGTTTTTCTACTAGAATTTCACAATAAAAATTTTACATTGTGAATTTTACAAAATGCGCCAAGAAAACAGCCTGCTCCGTAAGTCACATTTTCTCGGGACAAAAATCAGAAACCTGAGAAAACGTAATCACTTAACAATGGACGACCTGTCTGCCCGGTGTATTCGGTTGGATCCTGAGTCGGCACCATCGGTGTCTTACCTGTCGATGATTGAACGCGGCAAGCGCACGCCAAGCTATGCCATGCTGCGGGTGATTGCGGATGTCTTTCAAAAAGATCCGGAATGGTTTATGGATGACGCACCCGAAGAGGACGCGATTGTGCCGGATAAAGGGCGCCGCGGGGGCATCAGCGGTATGCCATTAGAACCCGGTTTTCTGTTTTCTGGCGACATTCTGCAAATTGCCATTCCGGAGATGTTGTCGCAAACGGGGATTTCCGGTCGTCAATTTGCCCAATTGCTGATCCGCGCTTACCAAGAACATCATCAGAATCACTTCCCGGATCTGGAACGGGCCGCGGAAGAGACCGGTAACAAACAGTTGCCGCTGTCACAGGAAGATATGCTGGATATTGCCGCGCGACATGGACTAAAAATTCAGTGGTTTCAGACCCCTAAAAATATGGACGGCAGCCACCGATTAGTGACTTCCTTTATGGATGCCCCCGGCAAATTAATGCTTAATGAGTCGTTGAAAAGCAGTCCGACGCGGATGAAATATGACTTAGCGGTACATATTGGTCACTGTGTGTTGCATAACAGCGATGGACTGATGCACGAGATGAGTCTTGGCCCGGGCGCGTATGAGGTGGACTCGGCGCAACCGAGCTCTTCAGTGAATGCGCAGGATATCCTGCAAGCCTGGCGGGCATTTGAGGCCAGTTTTTTTGCTGGCGCGTTGTTATGTCCCAAAGTGCCATTTCGGCAGTTGTTGGACCGCTACGGCTATGAAGTCGATGCTCACCGTTTGGCGGGAGTGACACCATCGGTGGCGATGCGCCGGATGACCGTGGTATCGCCCTATCCTCATTGGCACTATTTTGATGCCTATACTCCGGGAAAGCTCAAAGCTGTATATCGCGGCAATGGCATTCCGTTGCCGTGGGGCAACATGCGGGAAGTGGCAGATCCCTGTCAGCATTGGTCGGTATTTCGGATGATCACTGAGCCGCGACAGGGCAGCGCGGCACAAATTTCATTGCTGGACGTTAATGGTCAGCCCAGAATTTACTGTTGTGAGTCGGTCAAAGTCACCGATCTGGCAGGCAATAATCGGGTGTTATGTGCTGGAATCGATCTCAACCCGGCGATTGAAGCGCAGGGCATGGATGCGCTGTCGATGTCTCAGGAGTTGAAACAGTTATGTGTCGTGCGTGGGGGCGAATCGGATATCCCAGCGGCGATGAAACGGCAATTACTGATGTTGGCCAGGATCCTTAATATTCATTGGTTGGAGCGCGGTCTGCAGCAGCAAGCGCGACTGATCTGCTCCCGTGGCGCAGTGTGCCCACGGGAACCGAAATGTTATGGGGGTTGTACTGACGCTTAAAGATTCCGCTGCTTAGATACGAAAGCGTGATACTAACTTGTCCAAGCGTTCAGCTAACAGATTGAGTTGTGTGCTGGCATTTGATGTCGCCTCCGCGCGCTCGCTGGTGCGGTTTGACACCTCGTTGATCTCTTCCAGGTTCCGATTGATGTCCTGTACTACCGTGGCCTGTTCTTCAGTGGCCGCAGCAACCTGGACGTTCATATCGCTTATCAGCGAAATCCGTGCCGAAATCTGCTGCAGTACGTCACTGGCTTCATCGGCGGCAACCACGCCTTCTGCTGAACGACTACGGCTCTTCTCCATAGCAGTTACTGCGTTAGCGGCTTCAGTTTGCAGACTATCAATCATCTGTTGTACTTCATTGGTGGACTTGGCGGTGCGTGATGCCAGATTACGCACTTCATCGGCCACTACCGAAAATCCACGCCCGGCTTCACCGGCGCGTGCCGCTTCAATGGCGGCATTCAGTGCCAACAGGTTGGTCTGCTCAGAAATACTGCGGATCACGTCGAGAATGCTACCGATGGCTTCGGTATGCTGCGATAGTGAAGCGATAACCTCTGACATCTGCCCAACATCGTCTGACAATTGGTTGATGGTGGCGCGGGCGCGGACAACAACTTGTTGACCGCTAGCGGCCTCATCGTTGGCACTTTTGGCTGCATCGGCGGCCTGAGCGGCATTTGCTGCTATTTCACTGACGGTCGCACCCATCTGATTGACAGCAGTGACAACTGCCAGGGTGCGATCCTTCTGTTCGCGATAGTCTTGTCGACTCTCTGCGGCATGAACGGAGCCAATCGTGGCGCTCTCTGTCAGTGTCTTACTGGTATTGGCCACTTCGCTTATCGAATGATGGATTTGCGCAATAAAGCGGTTGAAGCCATGCGCCAGCTCAGTCAGCTCATCATTCCCATGCTCCGGTAAGCGTTGACGCAAATCTCCGTCACCTTTACTCAGGTCACCGAACATCGTGGCTGCACTGGCAATGGGCTGACTGATAGAACGGGCGACTAATATCGCCAAAATGATAAATCCGACAGTGATCAGTAGTGTCCAAAGCAGGATCACCCAGGATGTTTGTTCTAACGCCCCAAAAATTTCCTGCTTAGGGACCTGAGCGACCACATACCAGCCAAGGGTCGGGATGTAACTGCTGGCCACCAGCGTGTCGGTGCCACCAATTTTTAGAGTTTGCAGATTAAAATTATCATGTTGCAGCAGTGCATTGGCAGCGGTGCCATAGAGGTCACTGAGTTTGCCTTTGCCCACCAGGGTTTTGTTCTGGTGAATTTGGATCAGGCCGT
This sequence comes from Shewanella sp. A32, assembly GCF_029167175.1. Lineage (NCBI taxonomy): Bacteria > Pseudomonadati > Pseudomonadota > Gammaproteobacteria > Alteromonadales > Shewanellaceae > Shewanella > Shewanella sp. A32. The sequence continues at coordinate 53,865 of NZ_JARFTS010000011.1, read as the reverse complement.
TTTCATCGGTGAGAAAAACGTTGCCTGTCTGTTCAATGCGAAAGCTGTTTAGCAGCGACACCATATCTTTTAGTGACTTACCTAAACCGACTAATGCTCTGCCATGCACTTGCTGGTAATTGACAAACAGCTTGACGTCACCGGTGTCGGGCTCGGTGTACAGCTTGAGCATTTTGGCTTTGCCACTGTTGACGTAATCGAAAAACCAACCATCTTGTTGATGATTCAGGATCCGCAGTAAGCCTTTTTGTGTGTAATAGGCGGCAGACTGGCGATCGGCATAGGACGCCTGAGATAACTGGTACTGCTCTGTCAGCTGTTGCAGTTTCGCTTCAACCAGCGGCTCTTCGGCATCTGGACGTCCCTGTGCCAACCACTGTCCGAGCATGGGATCTTTGGCTAACTGTTCTGATGCGCTTAACAAGGTCCCGATTTCAAGCTCAATACGGTTGCGGATCTGCATCAACTGGTTTGGCAATTCAGAAGTGAGCATGCGTTGGCTGATCACTTGCTTAGCACTGCTTTCCCCCAATAATGCTTGCAACACGGATGGCAGTACGACTGCCAGCACCATCGTAATAAGGAGTTTTTGTTTAATCGTTAATTTATTGAATTTAATCATTTAAAACTACAACTTAGAGATGCGGAGTTGACCTGAAGTACCGTTAACTCAAGGCCCAGATAGATTCCGGTGCAGCGTTGCCAAACCAGACGCGGCATTATCCCTATCCACCGGTGCTGCTGCAATCGCATGGATTCATAAAAATGCAGCGATGTTGCTGGCTACATACCCGAGTAATTAGGGCCACTACCACCTTCTGGCGTTACCCAATTGATATTCTGACTTGGATCTTTGATATCGCAGGTTTTACAGTGAATACAGTTTTGCGCATTGATCACAAAGCGTTTTACACCATTCTGTTCGGTAATTTCGTATACGCCCGCAGGGCAATAGCGCTGTGCTGGCTCATCATACAGCGGCAGATTGACCGCTAATGGCACCGAGGTATTTTCCAGCTGCAGATGGCACGGCTGATCTTCTTCATGTGCAATGTTGGTCAGATAGATAGAGGACAGCCTGTCGAAAGTGAGCTCGCCATCTGGTGCTGGGTAATCAATTTGGGGATAGTCACAAGCTCTACCCAGACAGGCAAAATCCGCCTTGTCATCACGTAGTGTCAACGGGAACTTACCATCAAACCAGTTCTGCTCGATAAAGTTAAAGGCACCGCCGAGCAGGGTTCCAAACTTGTGTAATGCCGGTCCGAAATTGCGGGCGCGATGCAGTTCTTCATATAGCGAACTCTGTTCCAGCCTGGTCTGGAAGCAATCGAGATCTTTGCCAGCATCTACCCCGGCTAACATCGCTTCGGCTAGCGTCTCCGCTGCCAACATGCCGCTTTTCATGGCGGTATGAATCCCTTTGATTTTGGCAAAGTTCAAGGTACCAGCATCGCAGCCAACTAATAAACCGCCAGGAAAACTCATTTTGGGCAGTGAATTGAGCCCACCTTTTGCGATCGCTCTGGCACCATAGCTTCGTCGCTCGCCGCCTTTTAATATTGCGGCGATTTGAGGGTGGGTCTTATAACGTTGAAACTCATCAAAAGGACTTAGATGCGGGTTTTTGTAATTCAGATCGACTATCAGCCCTACGGCGACCTGTTGATTTTCAATATGGTAAAGATATCCGCCGCCGGAAGCTGTTGTCAGTGGCCAGCCTGCCGTATGGACGACTTTGCCTAATTGATGTTGCTCAGCCGGTATTTGCCATATTTCTTTAAAGCCCAGTGCATAATGTTGCGGGCTTTTGCCATTATCCAGATGGAAATGTTGCATGAGTTGTTTACCGAGATGGCCACGGCAGCCCTCAGCGAAGACGGTATATTTTGCCAGTAATTCCATCCCGGGCATGTAACTGTCTTTGTGACGGCCATCCTTGCTGACCCCCATATCACCCGTGAGGATACCTTTTACACTGCCGTCATCATTAAACAACAGTTCGCTGGCGGCAAATCCTGGGAAAATTTCGGCACCGAGGGCTTCCGCCTGTTGTGCTAACCAGCGACACAGGTTTCCGGCGCTGATGATGTAATTACCATCATTAGTCATGGTTTTTGGGATCAGCGCATGAGGCATCGGCCGTGAACTCTCGCCAGACTGCAACAGTAAAAACTCATCTGTATTCACCGCAGTCGCCAGCGGTGCCCCAAGGCTTTGCCAGTCACCGAATAACTCTTCCAGCACGGTCGGCTCAAAAACTGCGCCAGACATTACGTGGGCACCGACCTCGGCACCTTTTTCCACCACACAGACACTAAGCGGCGTTTCCGCGTCTTTGGAAATCTGCAACAAACGACAGGCGGTGGCTAACCCGGCTGGACCCGCACCGACTATCACCACATCGAATTCCATGGATTCGCGTTCCATCATGTTCCTTTATCCTTCGCCTCGTGTTAACGGAATGTTGGCTTATGGTTCCACCATACCCGAAAAAATCGTTGGCGCACAGCACTTGACCGGTTCCCGCTATAGTGGACTTTAGTCACAGATCCCAGCATTGGCTAACGCACGCCCTGTTAAAGGGGTTTTGGAGATCAGGCATTTGCATTTATACTAGTAACTGACGGTTCTCCGAGCTGACGTCCCTACGTCACCACAGATAAGGGGCTTCAGCCGTGGCAATTTTGCCACCGGGGTAAGTGTAGAAATGCGCTTGCCTCCCCTTTATTTTGGAAAGGTGATCATGTCCCAGCAGTTACAAGACAATTTTGGTCGACGGTTTCACTATCTGCGGATGTCAGTGACTGATGTCTGTAATTTTAAATGCAGTTATTGCCTGCCGGATGGCTATCATCCCAATGGCAAGCAATCCTTTTTGACCCTCAGCGAAATTGAGCATCTGGTGGCCGCCTTTGCCAAGGTGGGTACTCGTAAAGTGCGCATTACTGGTGGTGAACCGACCTTACGTAAAGATTTTACCGATATTGTACGCTTATTGGCGGACAATCCCGCTATCCATACGATCGCCACAACGACCAACGGCTACCGCCTCGAGAAAAATGCCCAGGAGTGGTATGACGCGGGTCTGCGGCGTATCAATATCTCAGTAGATAGCCTGGACCCACGGATGTTTTATCAGATCACCGGTGAAAATCGGTTTGATCAGGTGATGCGTGGCGTTGATGCAGCACTTTCTGCCGGTTTTGAGCGTGTCAAAATCAACGCGGTGTTGCTAAAAGACCTGAATGATAAAGATTTGCCACGTTTCCTGCACTGGATCAAACACACGCCCATCGATTTACGCTTTATTGAGCTGATGGAAACCGGCTTAGGTCATGACTATTTCCAGGCACATCATTTGGCGGGCGAGTCAATTAAAGGCCGCTTGATGGCAGAAGGGTGGCTGTATGATCAACCTACTGCTGAAGATGGCCCGGCGCAGAATTTCAGTCACCCGGATTATCAGGGGCGTATCGGGCTGATCATGCCGTATTCCAAAGATTTCTGTGCCAGTTGTAATCGTCTACGGGTTTCCGCTATCGGCAAACTGCACTTGTGTCTGTTTACCGAACAGGGTCTCGATCTTAGGGATTTACTGCAGTCGGACGCTCAGCAGGATGAATTGATTGCGCGGTTGCATCAACAATTGCAACTGAAAAAGGAAACACACTTCCTGCATCAAGGCATCACCGGCGTAACTCAGCATCTGGCTTCTATCGGCGGTTAAGGCCGTTGGCGGTAACCGCCGCATTTTGAACGACAAATTAAGGCAGCTTTTTGATGAGCGAAACATTTACCCATATCAATGCCGATGGTAACGCCCACATGGTGGACGTTACCGCCAAGTCTGAAACAGAACGTGAGGCCCGTGCCGAAGCTTATGTGGAGATGGCCCCAGCCACGTTGGAGATGATCATCAGTGGTAAACATCACAAAGGTGATGTGTTTGCTACCGCCCGCATCGCAGGCATTATGGCCGCGAAAAAGACCTCAGAACTCATTCCGTTATGTCATCCATTGATGCTGACCAAGGTAGAGGTGGAGCTAGAAGCGCAGCCACAGCAGAACCGGGTGTGGATCACCAGTCGCTGCAAGTTATCCGGTAAAACCGGCGTAGAAATGGAAGCCCTGACCGCCGCTTCGGTGGCAGCGCTGACCATTTACGATATGTGTAAAGCGGTACAGAAAGATATGCATATTACCGGAGTGCGTCTGCTGGAAAAAAGCGGCGGTAAATCAGGACATTTTAAGGTGTAGCCCTATGATTAACGTATTGTTTTTTGCCCAGGTTCGAGAACTGCTCGGTACTCCTTCAATTCAGTTGGAGGCCGGTGAACATGTCGCTACCGCGGCGGCATTGCGTGAGCATCTGGCCGCCAAAAATGAAAAATGGGCGCGGGTACTCGAATCTGACAAGCTGCTGGTGGCAGTCAATCAAACTCTGAGCAACTGGCATGCTGAGGTGCGTGATGGTGATGAAGTCGCCTTCTTTCCTCCGGTGACAGGAGGCTAATGATGCAAGACCGGATTGTGGTGCAGCAGTCGGATTTTGATGTGCCGGCGGAATATGCCCGAATTGCCACTGACAACAGCGACGGCGCTATCGTTACCTTTGTGGGTAAGGTGCGAGATTTTAACGATGGCAGTGCGGTCACCGATCTGACGCTGGAACACTATCCGGGCATGACCGAAGCGGTGTTACAGCAGATCACTACCCAAGCCCGTGAGCGCTGGCCGTTAAATTTCGTCACTATTATTCACCGCGTCGGCACCATGTCACTTGGTGAGCAGATTGTCTTTATCGGTGTCAGCAGTGCCCATCGAAAAGCCGCCTTCGCGGCCTGTGAGTTCCTGATTGATTTTCTAAAGACTAAAGCGCCTTTCTGGAAACTGGAAGGTACCGGTGACGATAAACGTTGGGTTGACGCGCGCGATGCTGATGAGCAAGCGGCTAAAGCCTGGGAAGAGGACGCCTGATGATAGTCTGGATCTGCCGGAGTGTACTGGTATTAGTGTTAGCGTGGACGAGTCTGCTGCAGGCCGCGGAGATCCCGAATATTGCCGCTGCCGCCAACATTAAGTTTGCCATGGAGCAGATCGTTAAAAACTACCAGCAACAGACCGGTCAGCAACTGCGGGTATCTTATGGTTCTTCGGGTAACTTTGTGGCGCAGATAAAACATGGTGCGCCGTTTCAGTTGTTCCTGTCGGCAGATGAAAAATACGTCGAAGCACTCTCTTCATCCGGCATTACTGCCGATAATGGCGTGATTTACGCTTATGGTCGCCTAGCGTTGGTGGCGCCAAATAATTCGCCGCTGACATTGGATGAAAAGCTGGACGGGGTGGCAAAGTTACTGCACGACGGACAGTTAAAACGTTTTGCTATTGCCAACCCGGAACATGCCCCCTACGGCGAACGGGCACGGCAGCTGTTGCAGCAAAAAGGTCTGTGGCAGGCGATGCAATCCTCTATTGTGTATGGCGAAAACGTTTCGCAGGCAGCGCAGTTTGCCCTCAGCGGTTCCACACAAGGTGGCATAGTTGCGTTATCGCTGGCGATGGCACCACAATTTCGTGAACGTGGCCGCTATTTAGCGCTTCCGGTGGAACAGTACACGCCGCTGACCCAGCGAATGGTGCTACTCAATAGTGCCGGTGAAGTAACTAAAGACTTCTATCATTACCTGCAAAGCAAACCGGCCAGAGCGGTGTTCAGCTCTTTTGGTTTTGCCCTCCCAGAGGAACATTGATGGACTGGCAGTCACTGTGGTTGTCGATAAAGTTGGCTGCCATCAGTGTACTGATACTGATCCCTTTGGCCGTGATTATCGCCAGACCGCTGGCCTATGAGCGCTTTCGTGGTAAATCCTGGATTGAAGCGCTAATCATGGTGCCGCTGGTGTTGCCACCAACGGTGATTGGATACTACCTGCTCGTCAGTCTTGGCAGTGAAAGCTGGATCGGGCAGATGTTGGCGCAGTCGTTTGATATACAACTGGTCTTTCACTTTTCCGGCTTAGTGCTTGCCTCGGTGCTGGTCAATATCCCATTTGCAGTACAGCCAATTCAGCGCTCGTTTGAAGCCGTCCCCCAAGAAGTGCGTGACGCTTGTGCTTGTTGCGGTATGAATCGGTTGCAACAGCTGTTACGCGTGGAATTACCCTTGGCGTGGCCGGGGATTGTCACTGCCCTGGTATTGTGTTTTTCCCATGTGCTGGGCGAATTTGGGGTGGTGCTGATGATGGGGGGCTCCATCGCCGGTGAAACCAAGACCATCTCAATCGCTATTTACGACAGTGTGCAGGCGTTTGATTTTTCAGCCGCCGGAAATATGTCATTGCTGCTGGTGTTGTTTGCTGTTTCTACGCTGGCACTGACCACCGCTTTATCTCGGCGGATGGAGCGCAGTCGATGAATAGTCGCGGTGACTTGCATGTGAAAGTGGCACAAATCAGCGGTATTCCGCTGCAGGCAGAGTTTAGTTGCTGTGCCGGCGAGTTGCTCGCGGTCGTTGGCCCGTCGGGTGGCGGTAAAACCACGCTATTGCGAATGATTGCCGGGCTCAATCATCCGCAAACCGGCGAGATCCGCTGTGGCGAGCATGTGTGGTTTGGTAAGGGAATTAATCTCACGCCACAACAACGGCATTTGGGCTATGTGCCGCAGCATTACGGATTATTTCCTAACCTGAGTGCGCAGGCCAATATCGTGGCTGGCCTTGATCATCTGCCGAAATCACAACGACGGGCACGGGCATTGCAGTGGTTGGAATTGGTTAATCTGCATGGCTTGCCAGAGCGGTTACCGCACCAATTATCGGGCGGCCAGAAACAACGCGTGGCATTAGCGCGGGCATTAGCGCGCGAGCCATCAGTTCTGTTGCTGGATGAACCCTTTTCGGCGCTGGACAGAGAAACCCGCGAACGTTTGTATATCGAATTAGCCCGCCTTAAAAGCCAGCTGCAGATCCCGGTAATCATGGTGACCCATGATATTAACGAAGCATTATTGCTGGCGGATAAACTGGTGTTGATCAGTCAAGGGCAGATGCTGCAGGCTGGCGAACCCCGGCAAGTGTTGTTGAAACCGCGTAATGAATCTGTGGCGCGGCAGATGGGCTTGCGCAATATTTTTGATGCACAAGTGCTGCAATATGACCCAGACCAGAAACTGCTGTGGTTGCAGTTTGGCGAGCAGAAAATTGCCTGCGATGCCGATCCGCGTTTTCGCGGTGGCGATAATGTGCGCTGGGTGATCCCTAATCAAGGCATACGCTTTAACGCTATTAGCAGTGGCCGACTTAGCCGCAGCTATAACAAGCTATCGGTGACCATTGAGTCATTGTTGGTCATGGGCGAATCGGTGCGGTTAGTGGCGAGCATTGCAGGTATTGAACATCAGCTGCATGCCGAAGTCCCGCTACATTTAGTACAAAAGCTGGCGCTACGTGAAGGGCTACAGACGGAAGTGGCGTTAAAATCTGATCTTATCCATCTGCTGGAACACGACAATTCCACCCCCCACCACAGATGATCAAAACTTAATCTTGTTTCCATGCAGGTTTAAAGCAACCTTTCGTATACTGAATTGCCCAATAATTCAGGAGGTAGGCATTATGACCAACAGATTTTGCGGGTTATTGGCTATGTTGTTGATGACAACTCCTGCACTGGCTGTAACCGACCCGGCAGTAACGAGTGCACAAGCTGCCCAGCAAGCAGATATTAATACCCAGGTCACGTTACACGGTTATCTGATTAAAACGCTGGGAGATCAACATTATCTGTTCCGTGATCCCAGTGGTGAGTTGCAAGTCGAAATCGATAATGCCCTGTGGCGGGATATTAATGTTAAAGGTGATACCCCTTTGACCTTGAAGGGAAAAGTAGCCAATACCCGGTTTGGTCCTGAAGTTGAAATTGATAGTCTGCAACTGGCTGGATAATCATTAATTGTATGTAAACACTGGCCGTGCCTACGGCCGGTTGAGATGGAGGCATCATGAGGCTGATTTTAGCAACGCTGCTATTGTGGTGTTCTTCGGCCATGGCATCGACCTCACCGCTGCTGAGTTTGTTTGAAGATGGTCAACACCTCACCCCAACCGCAGCTATCAGTGATGTCGAAGCCAAGCATCTAGGTGAAATAATTGAATTTATTGCCGATATCAATGACGATAAGCTGTTATATCAGTTTACGGTGGCGGACCCTCAAAGCCATACTTTGTATAAACTGAAGCTTGATGGCTCTGACGGCAAAGTGCTTGATAAAACGGCACATACACTGACGAATGACGCACCGCAATTGGCGCTGGCGTTAAAATTAAGACAGCACCAGCAGTCGTTTTCCACCTTGACCCAACTGGCATTAGGCAATACCTCCGGGTATTTGCAACAAGCCGAGTTGGACCAGGATTTGGGGATCAGCTATCTGGAACTCAAAGTGCTGGACGAGCATGGCAGCCACAAATTAGCGTTTGATATTGAACATCAGCGACAGCTACCACTATTGAAATGGGATTAACGGATGAAAATATTACTGGTCGAAGACGACACCACCACCCAGGAATATATCGTCAAAGGATTCCTGGAGCAGGGACATAGCATTGAAACCGCCGGTGACGGCCAGCAGGGCTTAATATTGGCGACCAGTAGTCAGTTTGACTTACTGATCCTCGATCGTATGTTGCCGGGACTCGATGGTCTGAAATTGCTGGCGGCGCTGCGGGCAACTGGCAATCAAACTCCCGTGTTGATCCTGTCGGCGCTGAGTCATGTCGATGAGCGCGTTAAAGGTTTACGTGCTGGTGGCGACGATTATATGACCAAGCCGTTTGCCTTCTCGGAACTGCTGGTGCGCGCAGAAAAATTGATGCAGCGCGGTTTATCACAACCGGCGAATACCGATCTGAAAGTGGGGCCGTTGCGTATGGAATTGCTGACACGCAGCGTAACGCTGGATGATGAAGAGTTATTGTTACAGCCAAAGGAATTCTTGCTGCTGAAATATCTGATGGAGCATGCCAATCAGGTCGTCAGCCGCACCTTATTATTTGAAGCGGTTTGGGACTATCACTTTGACCCGCGGACCAATGTTATTGATGTGCATATTGCGAAACTGCGGCGCAAGTTTGAAGATTTGGGCCACGGCGATTTGATCGAAACCATACGAGGTGCCGGCTATCGTCTCCGCAAAGGTTATTAAGCCTTTTAAAAGCAGCGCTTGGCGCATCACGATTATCTTTTCGGTACTGGTGACCTTAATCATCGGTACTTTGCTATTGGTGCTCTACCGACAGTTGGTCAATGAACAGCAAACGCAGGTGCGGCAGCATCTGCTGTCAGAGGCGCAACGATATCTACAACTCTCATTGACCGTCGACCGTCGCGCATTTGCGGCGCAGATCCGGGCGTCTGATTCACGCACGGCGTTGATTGCCTGGCAAGGTGGGGTCGAAATGGTGGGCTCACTCACCTTGATGCCCGAGAACATGCCGCTACTGCCGAATACCCGTGAGTTTCCCATTTTCACTGGCGGTCCGGAAAAACTGCATATTTTGACCGGTGGCGTGGTGATGACCCGCTACGGTCCGGTACTTATCGCGACTCGCACCGACCATTTAGCAGCATTGATAGATAAATTTGTCAGTGCGGCGTTAACGGCGCTTGCCCTGACCATTGTGCTGGCACTGATTGTGGGGTACCTGTTTTCCAAAGGCTTACTCAGTCGCTTGGTACATTACAACCGTCTCAGCGAACGGATCGAAAAAGGTTATTACAACACGCGATTGCCGGTAAGTGGTAAGCAGGATGAGTTTGACCTGCTGGCGGCGCAGTTCAATCGGGTGCTGGATACGCTGGAGCATAACCTCCATGCCGTGCGCGGCGTCACCGACAATATTGCCCATGATATGCGTACTCCCTTGTCGCATCTGCGTATCGGCCTGGAACAACTGCCTTATCAGCCCCCGGAGAAATTACCTGAACGTTGTGGCGAACTGACCGATGAGCTGGATCATTGTCTGGCGACCTTCAACGCCATGTTGTCACTGACGCGCATTGAAGAGGGGCAGCAAGCATTGGAATTGCAACCGGTGAGTCTGCATGAACTGTGTGCCGATCTGCTGGAGATGGCAGACGCGTTAGCGGAAGACAGAAACCAGACATTAACGCTGGAAACGACCGAAGATTGCGTGATCTCGGGTGATAAGCATCTGTTGTTTCAGGCATTGTTTAATTTGGTGGATAATGCCATCAAATATGCGGGCGAGGGTGCCAGTATTCGCATTTCGCAGCAGGGGAGTAGTATCGACATCAGCGATAATGGCCCTGGTATCCCCGAAGATGCCCGGGAAAAAGTGTTTGAACGCTTGGTGCGGCTTGATCCTAGTCGCCATGAACAGGGCAGCGGTTTGGGATTATCGATGGTCAAGGCGATTTTATCGCGCCATCATGCGACAATTACCCTGACTGACAATCAGCCGGGATTAAAAGTAACCTTGAATTTCCCGCTTGCCTGAGAATACCTGCGATGACCACCGTTCCCAGTTACCGGCTGCTGGCCTCTGAAACAGATTTTATCGTTGTGGATAAAGCCCCTGGCGTGCATTTTCATAGTCAGGATGGCAGTGCCGGGTTGGTGGCACAGTTGGAAGCTGACCTCAAACTCAAACTTTATCCCGTACATAGGTTAGATACTATGACATCGGGGTTACTGTTGTTGGCCCGTTCATCTGCCGCCGCTGCGCGGTTTACGGCGATGTTTAGTCAGCATCAGGTACAAAAATATTATCTGGCGCTGGCAGGCGGTAAACCTAAGAAAAAGCAGGGTTGGGTTATCGGTGATATGGCCAAATCGCGCCGAGGTATGTATAAACTGCTGCGCACCACTGACAATCCGGCGATCACCCAGTTTTTCAGTCAGTCGGTGGCTGAAGGATTGCGACTTTACCTATTAAAGCCGTTGAGCGGTAAGACACACCAATTGCGGGTGGCGCTGAACAGCATTGGCGTGCCGATTCTGGGCGACACACTCTATGGCGCCACCGCAACCGTTGCTGAGCGCGGTTATCTGCATGCCTATGGTTTGGAATTTGTCTGGAATGGACGACTTTGCCAGTTTTTGTGCCCACCCATAGTCGGCGAACAGTTTCTGAATGCAGCGGTAACGGCGCAAATCCAGTTCTGGGACAAACCGTGGTCGCTGCCTTGGCCACAGTCAAAATCACCGGAGCGCTAACACTGATATGACACTAGCGCCGAACTGAACGGGAGCATCGTGGGTCCAGTCCGGCCTCAGTGCCACATTAGTTGGGGGCTTTCACCACGACAAACTGTTTCCCGCCTTCCAACGCTAAATACCAGACACCATTAGCCACGTAATATAAGCGGCCATCATAAGCGACTTTTTTGGTTACACCGGCCACCACATCCACAACTGTTCCTGGGGTCAGACTAGTGTCGGAGGCCACAGTATTGGGCGCACTCACTACAGTGTAATTGCCTGCGGGTGGATTCTGCACATATACGTACTGGTCACCATTCTGCCGGTAATAGTTATTGCCAACGATCGCATAGGTGATCCCGGCAAAAACCGCAAAAGTGGCTAAATCTGCCAGTGCATTACCGTGATAATTATAAACCTTGGGCGATGGCCGATGATCGTGGTTGTTGACGACGATGACATTTCCGCGGCTGTAATGATTACCACCGCGGTGGTCATCATTGTCGTGTCCATGGGCATAAGTCAGTGTTGGCGTCAGGACTAAGCTCAACGCGGTCAATCCGGAAATCAGTAATTTTTGCATGATAAGCAGGTCCTCTTTTAATGCCTCTTAGCATTAATATTGCCACTAAAGTAAGAGGGCCAGAAGCGGTATCAGGTAACAATAGGTAAAGTCGGTGCAAAGCCGTTACAATTGATTAACTGCTCAGTAACAAACATTGAAACAGCTTTAATTAGCAATTGCTGAATATGGAGGCTGTGCGCTAAAACACACAGCCTCTATGGGAATTGTTCTCTAGATGATGCTTGAGTTGCCGTTGTTCGATGACGATTACTGGCGTGGTTAACGGCGATTTCCCAGAATTCGCAAAATTCGCAAAAACAGGTTGATGATATCCATATACAGCGCGGCCGCACTATCAATGGCGTTATCTACGGTTTTGGGAATGGCATTGGCGCGGCCCCAGTCGTACCCGATATAACCACAGAAAATCAGCACGACAATCCAGTCGAGAATGCCATGATGGGTCTTGAAGAAAAACAGCTCTATCAATTCCACTACGATGACCAGCAACAGGGCGATGGTCAGTGCTCCGGCTATCCGCGCAAAAAAGGCCGGAAAGAGTGTGCCTAACACCATCATTCCGAGCGTCACCAGCGTGGTGATGCGCAGCGCATCAACCACTAAATCCGGTTGATACTGACTGACTACCAGATTGATGATTAGCCCGAAAGGTACAACGACTAGGTTATAACCAATAAAGCTGAACAGGGGATTATCGGATTTCTGAAACAGATAGATCCCGGCAAAACAACTGATAAAGTAACCGCCAAAAAACAGCAAGGGATTAATACTAGCAATACTCTGCGGGTCGATGCTGCTGACCATCAGATAGTTAATGGCAAAACCCCATAATAAGGTGATGCCGATAATCAGGTTGTACAGACTATTACCAATCACTTTGTCATTGGTGCTAGTACGGTCAAAAACGCTGTGTTCCATAGCAAATAATTCCTGATAACGTGAATGTGTACCAACTCAAGATATAGAAATAATCCCTTTAAAACCAGTGGTTTCAATCAGACTGACACACCTCGCAATGTGGTTGCTTGGGCAGCTTCATTTCGCGAAATTCCATGGTCATGGCATCTACCATCAGTAGGCGACCGTATAAGGGTTTACCCAAACCGGTAATCACCTTGATCGCCTCTGTCGCTTGTAAGCACCCCATCAACCCCACTACTGGTGCCAGAATACCGGACTCTACACAGCTCAATTGCTGCTCGCCGAAAAGACTGGCAAAGCAGTGATAGCAAGGCATGTCATCCTGATAACCAAACACGGTGACGACACCTTCCATGCGGATCGCTGCAGCGGATACCAACGGCACTTTGTGATGAAAACACGCCCGGTTCAGCTGCTCACGCACTGCGACGTTGTCGGTACAGTCGAGCACAATGGTATGCGTGGCCACCAGTTCCTCTGTCTCCTGATCGTCCAGCACTTGATGAATCGTACGGATGGCCACATGGGGATTGAGTTCGTTGAGAGTTTCTTTGGCAGAGGCCACTTTGGGCTGGCCGACATTACGGTCCAGATGCAGCACCTGGCGTTGCAGATTGGATAGTTCCACGGTATCGAAATCTACCAGGGTTAACTGGCCAATACCGGCTACGGTCAGATATTGAGATGCCGTGCAGCCTAGTCCCCCTGCACCAATCATCAGCACTTTTGCCAGCTTTAACTGCTCTTGCCCTTCGATGTCCATACCCTTAATGGAGATCTGGCGGCTGTAACGCAGTATTTCACTGTCGCTGAGAATATCGTCAAACTGCTCCATTATCGGTTCTCCGTCAGCAAAGTACGCTGTTAAAAGGCTCAACGGTGACTAGCTCACCTGCACCGGTATTGCCTTGTTGCTGCTCTAACACGATGAAACAGTTAGCCAGATGCATCGAACTCAACTGCGATGAATCCTGTGAGCCGGTAGTGCTGACCTGCAACGTGCCGTCGAGGTTATGACTGAGAATGCCGCGTTGATATTCGACTCGCCCAGGCTTTTTACGGATAGCACTGTTTAGTACCGCTTTAATCTGCAATGGCGCTACGGGTTTAAGCCCTTGTAACTTGCGCAGCAATGGCAACACCAGTTTGTAGAAGGTGACCATGGATGACACGGGGTTTCCTGGTAAGCCACAGAATACAGCGTCGCCAATCTTACCCATGGCAAACGGTTTACCGGGTTTCATGGCAAGCTTCCAGAAGGTGATTTTGCCTTCTTCATCTAGCACTTGCTTGGTGAAATCTGCTTCACCAACAGAGACTCCTCCAGAAGTGAGTACCATATCTGCACAGGCGGCCGCCTCACGAAATGCCTGCCGAATGGCTTCTGGGTCGTCCTTGATAACACCGAGGTCAATCCATTCGACGCCGGCTTTAATCAATAAGCCTTTGATGGAGTAGCGATTGGAATCATAAATCTGTCCAGGAGCTAATTCGCTGCCAATCGGGCGCAACTCATCGCCAGTAGAGAAAAAGGCCACTTTGGCGCGACGGAATACGCGTAGGTGGTTGATACCTAATGTCGCGATAATGCCCATCTCCGCCGCGCGGATTTCGGCGCCAGAGGTCAATACTTTGGTGCCGACCGCCATCTCTCCGCCACGCAAGCGCACGTTTTCCCACTGCTCACTGCAGGGTTCAAGCGTCACCTGATCGCCGGCTACTTCGGCATATTCCTGCATCTGTACGGTGTCATAACCATCGGGAACAGTCGCGCCGGTCATAATGCGCACACAACTGCCAGGGCGGTATTCACCTTGAAAAGGGTGACCAGCGAAGGATTTGCCGATAACCGTCAATGTGCCTTTGCTGGGTAAGTCGGCAAAACGATAGGCGTAACCGTCCATACCGGAATTGTTGAATGGTGGCAGTTCAATACTGCTGTGCAGATCTTCTGCCAGAACGCGGCCGATCGCTTCTGCCAGTGGTACTGTTTCAGTTTCATATAACGGTAGAATCTGCTCTAGCAGCATAGGTACTGCTTCATCGGGATGCAGTAATTGCGGGCGAGCACAAGGGTCCTGAGACATGGACATAGAGCAACCTTAATCTGACAATGAACTTTTCTCTGGCGGTTATTATGCCACGCGCAAGCCCGTAGGCTAAGCTTCCACCAGAACTCTCGATTGATTTTAACGATAATTTGAACAATAACAGTGAACTAGGTCGCCAACAAAAAAAGCAGCCGTGGCTGCTTTTTCTTTGGACGCGGTATTAACCAACATTCGCCATTAACGAGTGGCGATATGCGGCAATATCTTCGATGGTCAGTACCGGCATCTGGTGCTTGTCGCCAAACTCAATGATCTCCGGTAACCGCGCCATAGTACCGTCAGGATTGGTCACTTCACATAAGACCCCGGCATGTTTTAGCCCTGCAAGTTTCATCAGATCAACCGTTGCTTCGGTATGGCCACGACGGGTAAATACGCCCCCTGGCTGCGCCCGCAAAGGGTAAACATGGCCGGGACGAACCAGATGCTCAGGTTTAGCATCATCAGCGATGGCTGCTTTGATGGTGGTTACCCGATCAGCTGCTGAAACGCCGGTAGTGACACCATCGCGTGCTTCAATACTGACGGTAAATGGGGTGCCGTACTGGCTGGTGTTAGTGGTCACCATCGGCGGTAAATCCAGTGCTTTGACCCGTTCATCGGTCAAACACAAACAGACAATGCCACTGCCTTCACGGATTAAGAGTGCCATCTGTTCGCTGGTAAGGGTTTCGGCGGCAAAAATCATGTCGCCTTCATTTTCGCGGTCTTCGTCATCGACCACCAATACGCCGCGGCCTTGGCGCAGTGTCTGCAAGGCTGTTTCGACCCGTTCGGCGGGCGTACCAAAAGCGGCTAATAATGACTGATTCATGGTAAAAGTCCTTAAATTACAACGTGAATTTTCCAGAATCAGGGCAAGAAAGGAATAGCACAACTACCGCCATTGCGGTAATAGATGCCTGAAAGACAGCCGGTATAACAGTTGTCATATCCTCTTTCATCCGGACTGAGCCAGTACATACTGGCAACACCGTCGGCTCTGGAATAGTCACATAAGGTGAGGACACCAGATCTGCTGACCCTGACATCGTATCAGGCGCTCGCGGGCTTTCGCTGCTTAAAGCGATTTACCACCGGTGGGGAATTACACCCCGCCCTGAGAATACTGCCTGAGGGTGCTCAGGCGAAAAATAGCATGCGCCCGCAGTTATGAAATAACAAGCTTCCGCTTCACATTTCTGATCAGAGACTTGCGGTAATAAAAGTTGCCGGTCACTATAGGGTTTTCGGCCAGCAGTTTCGGCCATGAGCGCGGTGCGGTAGTGGCTGCGACTTAACAGGGAAAGGCTCATGAACAGACTGTTGACATCTATTGGGTTGGTAGGCGCAGCCATAGTGCTGTGCGGATGCGGAAGTATGAATGCAAAAGTAGAAGTCACTGCGCCAGTGGCCACTAAAATTCCTCATGAAATGACACTGCATGGGGTAACGCGAGTAGATAACTATTATTGGCTGCGTGATGACAGCCGTACCGCTCCTCAAGTCTTGGACTATTTGCATCAGGAAAACGCCTATACCCAGGCGCAGTTAGCCCCTTACAAGCCGTTAGAAAACCAGCTATTTAAAGAACTGACCTCGCGGGTCGAGCCTAACGAAAGCACAGTACCTTACCACTGGCATAACCACTGGTACTCACGGCGCTACAGTGAAGGCAAAGAATACCCGATTATTGTGCGTAGTCAGACGCAGAGCGGTGCTGTGCAGTCGCTGTTGGACGCTAACGAACGCGCGGCGGGACATGACTTTTATCGCTTGGCTGCTGTCAATGTCAGCCCGGATGAAAAGCTGCTAGCCTTTGCCGAAGATACCCTGAGTCGACGCATCTATACCGTCTATTTTAAAGATCTGTCTGGTGGTCAACTACTCTCCGATAAGCTCACAGACGTTGACGGTGGCGTGGTATGGAGCAATGACAATCGTTATGTCTTCTATATTGCCAAAGACCCGCAAACCCTGTTGGGGGATAGGGTATTCCGTCACAAACTGGGGACTCAGCAGTCTGCTGATGTGCTGGTTTACCACGAAAAAGACGACTCCTATTTTCTCGACCTAGGTAAAAGCCTCGACGAAACCGAGATTGTGCTGACCCATGAAAACACCATTACCAGTGAAGTCTCCTTGCTCGATGCGAACGCGCCATTAGGCGAGTTTTTGCCGGTGCTGCCTCGAGAAGAGGGCATCGAATATAGTGTCGCGAAACGGGGCAATGAGCTTTATATCCTGACCAACTGGCAGGCGCAGAATTTCCAGTTGATGAAAGTCAACATCAACAAAGCGGCGAACAAGGACAACTGGCAGCCAGTGATCCCGCATGATCCGGATGTATTGCTGGAAGATTTTCTGTTACTGGACGACTTTCTGGTGTTACAGACCCGGGAACAGGGGTTAAGCCACATACGTATTTACCCCGATGCAGATACGACTCGCGGCTACGAGCTGCAGTTTGATGACCCGGCGTATGTGGTGGGGTTAGATGTGAATCCTAATCAGCACAGTCGTGAGCTGCGAGTGTATTACTCCAGCCCGTCAACCCCTGAATCTATTTATGACTATCAGCTGGATTTCCCGGGGCGTCGTACCCTATTGAAACAGGAAAAAGTGCTAGGCGGCTTTAATGCCGCTAATTATCGCACAGAAAGATTACGCATCACCGCACGCGATGGCACTCCGGTACCGGTGACATTGGTGTACCGCAAAGACAAATTCCAACGTGATGGCACTAACCCGCTGTACATCTATGGCTATGGGGCCTATGGCATTGTGATGGAGCCAGCGTTTCAGGATGACATTATCAGCTTGCTCGACCGCGGCATTGTGTATGCCATTGCCCATGTGCGTGGCAGCGATATGCTGGGACGGCGCTGGTATGAAGAAGGCAAGATGTTACATAAACAGAATAGTTTCAATGATTTTGTTGATGTCACTAAGGGGTTATTGAACGAAAAATATGGCGCGCCAGGCAAAGTGTTGGCTGCAGGTGGTAGCGCGGGTGGGTTACTGATGGGGGGCGTGATCAATCAGGCGCCAGAGTTGTATCTTGCCGTCGCGGCTCATGTGCCATTTGTCGATATCGTCACGACTATGCTGGACGAATCGATTCCGCTCACTACCAATGAATACGATGAGTGGGGTAATCCGCAGCAGAAAAAATATTTCGACTACATGCTCAGCTACTCGCCTTATGACAATGTACAGCATCAGGCTTATCCCAATCTGCTGGTAACCAGCGGCCTGTATGATTCTCAGGTGCAGTATTTCGAACCGGCAAAATGGGTGGCTAAACTGCGCGACTATAAAACGGATAATCATCTGTTACTGCTGCATATGGACATGACGGCGGGTCACGGGGGCAAGAGTGGCCGTTACAGCAGTTACGAAGATACTGCGTTAGAGTACGCCTTCTTCCTCGGCTTGTTGGGATATAAATGAACCCGTGGTCGTTGTATATCATCCGTTGTCGTGACGGAGAGCTGTATACCGGTGTGACCACCGATGTCCCTCGCCGTTTTGCTGAGCACCAGCGCGGCGGTCTGCGCGCTGCTAAATATTTGCGCGGACGAGGGCCGTTGCAGTTAGCCTATCAGGAGTTGGTCGGCAGTCGCAGTGATGCCCTCAAGCGAGAACTGGCGGTGAAAAAACTCAGTCGGCAACAGAAGCTCGCGCTATTGAATAACGCTCCAGCAGCGTAGTTGCGCTCAAAAAGGAGCGGGATTCATTGACCACAATGCGGCCACTACAATGAATCCCGCGGTCGGGAAGTTGTCCCGGAGTTGCCATGAATGGCTTTCGGAGAACAACTCTCTATAGCAGCAATTGCGCCAATATTTATCTAATTGAAATTAAACGATAAAAATATTTCTTCGACATGAGGAAATAAGAACTTCGCCGAAAAATGGCGAATTTTCCCAATCACTTGAGGATCTTGGCAAAAATGTATATCTGCTATTGTCCGGAGCATGACGCTGGCAGGATAAGTCGGTGATGTTCTTTCATCAATTGGGCGGAGTGGTTGCGGGTTAGCGCAAAAACTTCTCCATAAATACGCTATTGGGGTCGGGCTGATAATCAGCAAACGGTGTGCATTCACTGAAGCCGAATTTTAGGTAAAGCGCCCGCGCGGGTTCAAAAAATGCCATTGAACCGGTTTCTAAACACAGCCTTGTCACGCCGAGACCCGCGGCATGTTGTAGTAGATGATTTAACAATGCGGACGCAATACCGCGACGTCTGGCGGCAACAGTGGTACGCATCGATTTAATCTCTGCAAGCTGACTATCATGTAATTTTAGGGCAATGCATCCCAGCAACTGTTGCTGCTGCCAGGCACTCCAGAAGATAATCTCGGGTTGCTTCAGCTTGGTGATATCCAGGGCATGGACACTCTCTGGTGGCGAAGTTGCATACATATCTTCAAGATGGGCCTGCAGTAACGCCAGTATTTGAGGCGATTCGAGGTCATCAATCCGGATCGTCAGATTTTCCGTCATAAAATACCTATCATGCTATTTTTCTTGGCTTTTATGCGCCAAGGTCTGGGCGTGTTGTTCCCAATGTTGGCCATCAAACTGGGTGATATGCACTGCTGCTGGCTCGGTATCCAGGCAGTTCACATTGACATCGACGCCATCTGGATTGGAGCGGGGAATATAAAAAGGTTTGATGCCACAAGTTCGACAGAATGTATGTTGCGCCACGCCGGTGTTAAAGCGATAGGTGGTGAGCATCTCTTCACCGCGGATAATGCGAAATTTGCTTGTGGGTACAATCAGATGGAGATAGCCTGATTTACGGCAAATGGAACAGTTGCAATAATCGACCGCTAATTCGGCGGGGGCTTCCACTTCAAATCGCACCGCCTGGCAATGGCAACTTCCCTGGTAAATCACGCTGCTTTCCTCGTCCGAGTCACCGTGTCCTAGTTTTCCCACAATGCGCGGAGTAGGTCAAAGCCAATTTACAAGGTTTGACCATGTTAGGGCGGGTCCAGATGTGCCAGCATCTGTCGCCACACCTTTGCTATCTCAGCATTAAACAGATAAAAAACAATGTGCAGGTGTTTGAATTGCGGTTCGTTACAGGTTTGCAAGGCGATATTTGCCGCTTCCTCCAATGGGTAACCGTAAACACCACAGGAGATCGCCGGCAGCGCTACTGAATGACAGCCATGCGCCATCGCCAGTTGCAAGGAGGAGCGATAGGTTGCAGCCAGGTGCTGCGCGGGGGCTGCATCGCTGCTATAAATCGGCCCGACGGTGTGAATCACGTAACGACTCGGCAAGTTCCCCGCGCTGGTGATGCGGGCTTCACCTACCGGGCAACGTATGCCATTTACTTCAGGGATTTTGAGACATTCGGCCAACAACTGTGGCCCTGCGGCTTGATGGATCGCGCCATCCACGCCACCACCACCAAGCATACGACTATTGGCGGCATTAACGATGGCATCTTCAGATGCGAGAGTAATATCCCCTTCGACCAGTTGAATATGATTCATCATCAGTCTCCATGAGGGTGGCAGCTGTGGTTACCGGTACTGTTACTTTAGTCGGTATACGTCAGGCTGCCAGATCTGCATCAGACTTTGTGGATTTTCTACGGTATTAAAGCCAAATTGAGCGTACAAGCCATGCGCATCGCGCGTCGCTAGCATCATGCGCCGTAATCCTTGTAGCTCGGGGTGAGCAACGATGGTCTGAACCAGCCATTTGCTCAGACCTAGGCCACGATGTTCTGGCGAAATAAATACATCAGCGAGGTACGCGAACGTTGCGCGATCACTGATGATGCGGGCAAATCCCACTTGCTGACCCGCTGCGGTATACACGCCAAAACACAGCAAATTAGCAATCGCCTTACGCATCACGGCTTCTGGTATGCCTTTAGCCCAGTAACTGCTAGCGATAAATCCGCATATTACTGCGAAGTCCAATTTGTCAGGATCGCAACTGACTTCGTAACCTGACACTGTCATACAAATATTCCAATACGCTAAATTTCATAGAGTTCTAACGGCAGATTATCCGGATCGTTGAAAAAGGTAAATTGTTTACCCGTGTAGGCATCGATTCGGATGGGTTCGCAGTTTATGCCATGGGATGCAAGCCATGTAACCGCGTCGGAGACAGAAACTACGCGAAAGGCGAGGTGGCGTAATCCCTGGGCTTCCGGGAAGCTTGGACGCGTTGGCGCATCAGGGAATGAAAACAGTTCCAGTTGCGAGCCATCAGGCAGTTGCAAATCCAACTTCCAGGAATTTCTTGCTTGCCGATAATGTTCGGCAATAACGTCCAAGCCTAAAATCTCACAATAGAAGTGTTTGGAGCGCTGATAGTCGTGGCAGATGACAGCGATATGGTGAATGCCTAAAAGCATGAAATATCCTCTGGCTAATAACCTTACCGTCACCATACCCGAGTACTGCGGCGGATCAATCTCTGTCGCCGCCGATTTGAACGCTGAACTTAATTGGTATCGTGTTTTGATACGGGCATCGTTGGCTGCCTCGGCAATTTAATTCGAACGGCTATAAGGGGTTACCTGAAGCAATCGCAGATAAAAAAGCCTGACGTTGTGGCCAGGCTTTTTAGCGAAAGAGTGCGTTTACCAGACTTTCACACGTTGCTCCGGTGCTAGGTACAGCTTGTCACCTGGCTGTACATTAAATGCTTGATACCAGGCATCTAAGTTGCGTACGGTGAGCGCACGGTACATCCCCGGGGCGTGACCGTCAGTCGCAATGCGTTGACGCAACGCCTGATCGCGCATCTTGGTCGCCCAAGTCTGGGCAAACCCGATAAAGAAGCGTTGATCACCGGTAAAGCCATCAATGACGGGCGCAGGTTTCCCATTTAATGAGGCATGGTAAGCATCCAGTGACGCAGCTAAACCCGCAACATCGGCGATGTTTTCACCCAGAGTTAACTTGCCATTGACGTGCAGATCCGGGAACGGGTAGTAGGTATCAAACTGTGCCGCTAATGCTTCCCCTTGTTGGGCAAAGCGCGCAAAGTCATCCTTGGTCCACCAGTTACGCATTGCCCCGGTTGAGTCGAATGCGGCACCGTTGTTATCAAAACTATGGCTGATTTCATGGCCGATGACGGCACCAATAGCACCATAGTTATAGGCGGCATCGGCTTTGGCATCAAAGAATGGGGGCTGTAGGATCCCTGCCGGGAAGTTCAGGGCATTTTGTACTGGCAAGTTTACCGCATTGACAATCTGCGGCACCATCCACCATTCATGCTTATCCTGTGGCTTGCCAACTTTAGCCAACTGTTGTTGATAACGGATCTGTTCCCCGGCAATTTCGTTATTGTAGGCATCGGTGGCCGATACCTGATAATGGCTATAATCGGGCCAGCTATCAGGATAACCCACGCCGACAACCAATGAATCGACTTTGGCCAAGGCCTCTTTTTTGGTGGTGGCTGCCATCCAGTCCAGCGCTTCGACTCGCTGGTGGAACGCATGAATGATCTGCTGCACCATATCGCCGACTTGTGCTTTAGCGGATGCCGGGAAATATTTTTCCACGTAATCTTTACCTACGGCATCGCCCAGGTACTCATCCAGTGCGCTTAAGGCACGTTTATCACGACTACGCTGCTGCGGGGTGCCAGAGAGTGTGGTGCCATAAAAAGCAAAATGGGCGTTATCAATCGCGCTTGGCAGTACATCGGTGTGCGCATTGATCTGATGGAATACCAGCCAGTCCTTCCAGGACTGCAGTGGCTCAGACGCGACCAGTGCGGCCAGGTGCGTAATCGCCGCAGCATGATACGCTGCAAAACGAGGTTGTTGTCCTAGATGTGCTGCATTCAGAAAAGCCTGCCAATCGATACCTGGTGCCTTCGTATCAAAGTCTGCTCGACTCCATACAGTAGAGGACTTGGCAAAGTCTTCACTTTCTTCACGAGTTTCGTGTGCGGTGGCGATTTTGGTTTCCAGGGCAAAGATACGATCGGCCTTGGCGGCAGCATCCTCAACGCCAGCTGAGGTCAGCAGCGTTTCAATGTAATTGCGATACTGTTTCCGAATGTCCACCATTTTGGGTGAATCTGACAGATAGTATTCACGCTCTGGCAGACCCAGACCGCCTTGCAGAATATATGGCAGGACTTCTCCAGGTGTTGCCAGTCCCTGAGTGACAAATAACCCAAACAGGTTTTCAGTGGCGTAATGGGTCGCATTTAGCGGATCAACATCGGCGCGCAGATTACTGCCCAACACGGCAGCTAATTGCTGTTTGTCTTTAATGGCAGCATAGCGTGCCAGATCAGCCTGCACCGGTTGCAGACCGGCAGCATCAATGGCAGCGGTATCAGTATAGGCTTTATAGAAATCTGCAATACGCGCTTCATCGCTGCCTGCGGGATGTTGGGTATTTACCAGATTGGCTATCAGCTCAGCTTTATGTTTTTCGGTGGATTCAAAAGCTACCAGAAACGCACCAGTGCTGGAGCGGTCTGCCGGAATTTCAGTGGATTTCATCCAGTTGCCGTTGGCGTACTGATAAAAATCATCACCGGGCTTGATGGCGGTGTCCATGGCCTTAAGGTTGATACCGATATCTACGTCAGTCTTGGGCGCTGCATCGGTCGTTTTTGTTGCTGCGGCAGTTTCGCTTTTGGTGGACGGTTCATTACATGCGGTTAAACCGCCCAAAAGGGCAGCACTGACCGCCACTGCAGTCAAAAGTCTGGTAAACATAATGGTCCCTTGTGAGTTGCATTACTGGGGAATTCGTCAACGGCCAAGTTTACCTTGATGTGCCGAGCTTCTCATTAGCGAAACTCGGGATAATGTGTGAGTTTATGTTTCAGTCGGCGACTATCGATAAAAACCTAATGCCACCGTGAATGCCAATAACAACAGCGCGGCTGCCTTCAGCCAGTGGATGTGGCGCCGGTAACGGATTAAATACTGGTCTTGTTTTTGATTGAGCAGGCCTGCTTTAAGCGATAAATGCAGTGCCGCAATCAATCCGCCACGGGCTTTAGCAATGTCACGCCAGACATCGGGGTAGCGCTGTTGCGTATACTGCTTTGCCCGGCGATCGGCATAGCTTTTGAGGATTAAGATCAATAATGCCGCAACAATAACGGTGATCAGCAGCTGGTTCATATTATCTCGCTCATGGTTTCTTCTGGACGCTCAGCCTAACCCGGTCACTGCTTGGATGGAAGTTAAGGACTCAAACGATATGCGAGTGATCGTGTGCCTGTAGCGTCTTCGAAATCATTTCCCAAAGACAATTCGTGACTAAGGTGTGATTGTAAATAACTGGACTTCACATTTTTCACTGAGACTAACGATATGTAAGGCAATTGTCAGTTTGCGCAAGGTGAGATCGGATTTAAGACAGTATTCCTGGAATGAAAATCCGCTAACAAAGTTCTCAATATTTAAAGATAAATTCTTTAAAAACATATTAATAAATTCATTTCAGCTATAAAAAAGCAAACACATCTTTTAGATGTTTGTTTTATTTTGAGAATAGTCATTTCGTAAATAAATTAATTCATAATTGCAACAAACTGTTAAAATCGCGCCCGAACTACTCAGGGGGATGTTTCAGATATAAGAAACACCTTTAATTTTAAATAGTTAAATATATCAATCGGGTAATCTATGATGAGCAAACTGTCCACGCTTTTCTTAAGCATCAACGCAGCGTTGATTGCCAGCGGTTCGCTGGCCTACGCGGACGAGCAATCTACCAAGACCGACGATGGCAAATTAGAGCGGATCATGGTCACCGCACAGAAGCGTGTCCAGAACGCTCAGGATGTGCCGATGTCTATCTCTGCACTGAAAAGTGATGATCTGCAGGCGATGGGTGCTGCTGGTGATGACATCCGCTTTATGTCTTCCCGTATTCCTAGCTTGAACATCGAATCTTCTTTCGGTCGTACCTTCCCACGTTTCTATATCCGTGGCATGGGTAACACTGACTTTGATTTGAACTCTTCTCAGCCAGTATCTCTGGTGGTGGACGATGTGGTTCAGGAAAACGCCATCCTGAAAGGTTACCCGATTTTTGACCTGGAACGTGTAGAAGTACTGCGTGGTCCACAGGGGTCACTGTTCGGTCGTAACACTACTGCCGGTATCATTAAGCTGGAAACCAAGAAGCCAACTCAGGAATTCAGTGCTTACGGTAAAGTTTCTTATGGCACATACAATACTGTGAACATGGAAGCAGCTGTCGGCGGCGGTCTGACTGATACCGTTTCTGCTCGTTTGTCTGTGCTGGACCAGCACCGTGACAACTGGGTAGACAACAAAGCCCCTGGTTATGAAGCCAATGATCAGTTAGAAGGTTATAATGACCGTGCTGCGCGTTTGCAGGTGTTATGGCAACCAAACACTGACTTCAGCGCACTATTTAACGCTCACTATCGTAACCTGGATGGCACTCCTCGCGTGTTCCGCGCCAACATCATCAAGGACGGCACCAATGATTTGGTTGATGGCTTCGAGCGTGACACTGTGTACCAGGATGCCGCCAGCCGTGCTGAGCAGACTGTTAAGACTCACGGCGGCAGCGCTAAACTGGAATACAATTTCGGTGATTACACTCTGACCTCTATCACTGGCTATGAATCTGCTGAGGCATTTTCTCGTGGTGATATCGATGGTGGTTACGGTGCCTCTTACCTGGCTTCTATGGGCCCTGGGTTCATTCCTTACACTTCTGAATCAGCTGACGGTCTGCCAGATCATAGCCAGTGGACTCAGGAACTGCGTTTGGCGACCAATGAACTGGGTCGTCTGGACTACCAGGTTGGTTTATTCTATTTCGACGAATCTCTGAACATCGACAGCTTTAACTACGATGAAACGGGTACTCAGAATGGTTACGCGTACCAGAAGCAGGACACTAAAGCTTGGGCAGGGTTTGGTTCTTTGGATTATGACCTGACCGATGACTTTAAGGTTACTGCTGGCATTCGTTATTCTCATGATAAGAAAGACTTTGTCGCACAGCGCCTGGTTTCTCCCGCCGGTGCCGGTGCAACTGACAAGCTGTATGCCGACCCTTCCGATGGTCAAATCAGTTGGGATCTGAGCGGTGTTTACACTGTCGATCAGGATACTAACGTCTATGGCCGTATTGCCAAGGGCTTCCGGGCACCATCTATCCAGGGCCGTCTGCTCTGGGGTGACGAAGTGACTGTTGCCAATTCTGAAACCATGTACAGCAGCGAATTAGGCATTAAGTCCGACCTGCTGGATAACCGTGCTCGCGTTAACTTTGACGTGTTCTACTATCAGCTAAAAGATCAGCAGCTGACTGCTGTAGGCGGTGGTGTTAACTATAACCGTCTGATCAATGCTGATAAGACTGAAGGTTACGGTTTCGAAATGGATTCTCAGTATGCGGTGACTGAAAACCTGCTAGTTACCGCGGGTGTCAGCTATAACCACACTGAAATCAAAGATGACCAGCTGGCTATCGCGATCTGTGGTAGTCGTCGTTGTAACGTTACTGACCCACTGGATGCTGATGGCAACGCGCTGATCAATGGCAACTCACTGCCTCAGGCACCCAACTGGACTGGTAACCTGACTGCTAACTACAGCTACCCGCTGGCTGATGGTGAACTGTTCGTGTTCACTGACTGGGCTTATCGTTCTAAGGTTTCATTCTTCCTGTATGAATCTACAGAATTTGAAAGCAAGTCACTGCTGGAAGGCGGCCTGCGTGCAGGTTATCGCTGGACCAGTGGTAGCACTGATTACGAAGTTGCCGCCTATGGTCGTAATATCACTAACACCGTACGTGTTACCGGTGCGATTGACTTCAACAACCTGACCGGTTTCGTTAACGATCCACGTGTTGTTGGTGTTGAATTCAAAGCCAGCTTCTTCTAAGTCTGAGAGTCTTCCAATTAAGCCTCGCAATTAGCGGGGCTTTTTTTCGGCAAGCTTCCGAAAAGGTATGTCGTGAATTTAATCGCGATGTGTTGCAACTGATAGGCTGCAACACTCAGGACGTGGCCTTCACATAAACATTCAACTGCATATCAATAATCTCATAACCCATTTGCTGTACGGTGCCGCGCAGTTGCATCATCAGCCTTTCATCCTGCATTTCGACAATATCACCTTGATGAACATCCACCAGATGTACATGTGGCTGGCCATCAGCAAGTTCGTAATAAGCTTTACCCTGTGTCAGCTGATTACGACGCAGTAAACCAGCTTTAGCAAAATCATTGAGCACCCGATACACTGTCGCCTGCCCCAACTCGTCACCCCGATTTTGCAATTGCAGATACAATTGCTCAGCCGTGAAATGTCTTTGGTTGCTGTTTAGGAGTAAATCCATTACCGCCAAACGCTGACGAGTTGGTTTAATCCGGTGTCGGTTCAACAACTGTTCGGTTTGAGTCATGGCGAAGTCTCCGAATGCGGTTGATCAGCATTGTTCAATGTCTTGAGCAGCGCGCTCTAGGAGTTGTGCTATTGCAGCCACTGACGACTCGGTGAGTTCACTATTGGCAAACTTGTTGCGTAAAGCGGTCTTTAATTGCTCCATTGCACCGTTTATTTGGGGATTATTGCGCGCGCGTTGCTTCAGCGCTTTTTGTTCCAGACGTTGCAATAACACTGACAATTGCTCGGCATGAGCTGCCAAATGGGCTTTCCCCGCCTCGGTGATCGCATAAGCCTTACGCCCTTCCTGGCCACCGTCTTCACCTTCTGCACAAATAAGCGCTGCTGCTTCCAGTGCATTTAAGGTTGGATAGATAACTCCCGGACTTGGTTGATAGTCACCACCGACCTGATCGCCAATGGCCTTGATCAGCTCATATCCATGCGCCGGACACTGAGTGAGAAGATGCAGTACTAACCCTTTTAATTCGCCGCGATGAAAACGACGATGACGCTGTGGTTCCTCCTCAGCATGCGTTTTTATGTTGGCATGTGAGCCGGTGTGTGCGCCTTTGGTGAAGAATTGGCCGCCGTGATGTCTGTCTGATGACATTCCATGAAATGGTTTCATGATATTCTCCTTTGTTTAAGATATATCGTAATATAGAGGAAATAGTTGATATAATCAACTATATTTCCAATGTGCTAGCGCAATAAAAAAGCGACACTGTTTAGCAGTGTCGCCATTGCAAAGTTGATCAGCCGTCATGAACCATGACTCAACGCGTCGTTACTGTTTAAGCGGTCAACAGATTCATCAGTTATCTCGAAGCGCTTACATGATGTCGTTGCGTTGTAACATGCGGAACTCAAGCAAGGCCAAGGCCTCGTCGTCGGGGATGTATTGACTGCGAACAGTCTATGCTCCCAGCATGATGCCACCATCGACCGCAATATGCTGTCCGGTGATAAAGCCATTGGTGATCAGAAACAGGTAAGCTGATGCCAATTCGTCAATCTCTGCGGTCCGCTTCATCGGGATGGCGGTTGCAAAATGCGCTTTGATTTGTGCCACTTGTTCGGCTGGCAGATCGCGCCAGAAGGGGGTTACGGTCCAGGTTGGTGATACTGCATTTACTCTGGCTTTCGGTGCCAGCTCTACGGCTAAGCCTTCCACCAATGCATTGATCCCAAGGTTGCCAATATAGCTGCCGCAGGCATCCTGCGCCCGGCCACCAGTACCGGAAGTAAACACCAGACTACCACCTTGATTGATGTGGTTGGCCGCTAACTGAGCAATGCGCACATTGGTGAAAAATTTCGATTCCAGTACATGACGGATGACTGCCATATCTGCTGACAGAAAGCCACCGCCCATGACATCGCCCACCATGGAAACTAAGTGATCGAACGCGCCAGCATTGGCAAAGAAATCTGCCAGTGCCTGATGATCATGAGCATCTACCTGTGCGGTTTCAACAATGGCACCAAGTGCAGACAATTTGTCCTGAGCTGCCGCTAAACGCTGCTGATTACGCCCGACGATCAACAGTTGTGCTCCGGCTTCTGCACAGAGTTCGGCGACTCGTAAACCAATTCCTGAACTGCCGCCGATGACCACAACCCGCTTATGCTGTAATGCACTACTTGCCATAACTTACCTCGCCGTTTCAATTGGTAACTGTGCCAACGTCATGGATGAGAACGGCGCATGACGCTGCACAACTTAGGTATTCACTCGCTCAAGACAGAAATTCATGGAGGATTTTGCATTGGGCTAAGACTGTCATCACTGTCAAATAGACCGTGACTGATGGGCTTTCGCTGCGGCAATAACGACTTTACTGAAATCATCACGGTATCGCTCAACGAGATGAAAATTGGCGTGAATTAATCATTAAGCCGACTACGTTCAGTCGCGGTACGATTATAAACAGATGGGAATACTAAACTACTCGGTACAGTAATGGTCAATTGCAATTATGTGGATGGTTGCAGTAACAAAATCGACAGGTATTAACAATATGGCAAGGAAGCAGCGCTTCCCGCCAAGTATGACGACGGGCAATGATGTCTTGATGTCGACGATTTCAGTTCTGCGCCTTCGAACCATCATCATGGATGCCAGTGAGTTGCCGGTGCAGTAACAAAAGCGCCACGGCCGGTGGCGCTTGCAACATTAACGGCTGCGGTAAACCGGGTAGCGCAGATACTGCTGATCATAATAGGGACTGCGTTCATAGAACCAGCGCAGGCGGGCTTTGGGATCAGCGGCAAATGCCGCATCTTTTAGTGCTGCTTCAAAAGCCTTTTTTAGGTCTGGCTGCGTAGCGAGCATTTGGGCTGCCATCGGCTCGACCGCATAGTCTTCAATGTATTCAGTGCGGTTAAAGATGGTGTTAAAAAAGCCCCACTGTAAAAATGAATCGGGCGATAGCGGCTCTAATAACATCATCGCCAAATCGCCTAAGGGTTGATCGGTGGGAACTTCCATCGTACCGGCAGGTAGTGTGAGTGTCACTTTAGTCAATTTCGCCTGTGCCGTTACCCGCTGGTGGCCTTCAAAACTGCTTTGGCTGAACGCCGGTTCACTCAGCTGGTATTGCTGTAATGACATCTTGGTCGGTTGCTCAAGTGTATTCATGCGTATCCCGTGGATCATCAGGCGATGAATAACCGTCTGCCACTGTGGCGGAATGTAATAGGCGGCAGGACGACTGACGCGTTGCCCCTCCTGTGTGGCACCGAACACCGGAAGCTGGGGGTATAATTTAGGTTCGCCGTTCCAACGTACGACGGGAGCACCAGAAATTGGGCTTGGCGCTAGCGTGTAGTCAATGCCTTTAAAATCTTGTGTCAGCGGTTGTGGTTGCTGTTCCCAAGTTAATGTCACCAGTTGTGGGTAACGATAACGGTCTTTTTCAATCGCCGCCTGCAAGCGGGTGGCCTCCGCCCCAACCGTTTCCAAGGTTTGTTGTAGCATCACATAGGTGCCCAACACCCGCTGTTTAAAAGGTTTCAGACTGTGATTTTCAATGAGTACTGTGGGTAGATGACGGGCATCGCCATAACCGTCTGAGTAGCGTTGGCTGGGGTGCCATTGTTCCAGTCCCTTAGATAAATCGGTATTGTCGACGGTAAATACCAAGGGCCCTGGTGTGTGTCCTGCGGCAGTGAGTGCCTGTTCTATCTGTGGTCGATAACGCTGGGTAAACCATTGATAAACATTTGGGCTAAACCCTTGTGCGGTGTTGTAACCGAAGGTGATATCGTATTGATAGTCCAGACCATCAGTGACATGCACGTCAATATACAACTGTGGATCCCAGCGATTGATGGCTCCGAGAATATCCTGAATTTCCAGGGTATCCGCTTTAGCGTAATCCCGGTTAAGATTCAGGTTCTGGCTGTTGCTGCGCCATCCCATTTCCACCGGACCGCGTTGGTTCACCCGATTATATTCGCCACTGCGTTCATGGCCGTCGACGTTCAGTATCGGCACAAACAGCAGGTTAACATGTTCCAGTAGTTGTCGTTTCTCACCTTGGAAGATATCGCGCAGCAGCATCATGCCAGCGTCTTTGCCATCTATCTCACCCCCATGGATGCCCGCTTGTACCAGTACTGTCGGTTTATGGTTCGCCTTGAGTTGCTGTGGAGTTTTGGCATCTTCATCGCTGGCGATATACATCCAGATATCGCGTCCCTGCGGGCTCTTGCCGAGGCTCACTTTCTCCAGCCCGCTGCTGTCACTCATGAGTTTATCGAGCCAGGCAATGGTGTCGCCGTAACTCGGGCTGCGCATTCCACTGCTTTGTTCAAATGGTGTCGCCCAATCGCTTTCCTGCGCTTGCATCAATGATTCATCTGCACCATGCCAGGGTTGGACCGCTGGCAGGATGTTATCATTGACATAAGTGGTAGCGGGTGCTGTTTGTGCCATAGCTGATATCGGCAGCATGGCTGCATAGATGGCCAACAGCGGGATAAGGCGCATGAGAAACTCCGAAGACAGATAGAAAAATCAGTCACTGATGGTTCAATAATTTCACGACGCTTTCAAGAGGCAACCGTGGTTTTGCTGGAAGAAATGGTTACGGACGTTTTCCGTAAAAAAGCCAGCGTACGATGCTGGCTTTTTGATAGGAAAACTTATTGTTGTCTTTCAGGTGCGCTACTGATTTTGAAAATCGCTTCGATGTCGATCGCATCGAAATGATAATGACTGTTGCAATATTCGCAGTCCATATCAACGGCGCCACGTTCTGCAATAATGCTATCGATTTCGGCTTTGTCGATGGTACGGATAGCACCGGCACAACGTTCACGAGAACAGGTACAGCGGAAACTCACATCAATAGGATCAAACAGCCGCAGATCTTCCTGGTGATACAAACGGTGCAACACTTCGCGGGCTGATAACTGATAGAGTTCATCGGCGGTGATGGTGGCTGTCAGTTGCATTAGATGTTCAAACGCATCGTTTTCAGCGTGTTGACTGGGAAGAATCTGCAGCATCATGCCTGCGGCCTGACGGCCGTCGGCGAACAACCAGATGCCGGTGGGCAGCTGCTCCGACTGGGCAAAGTATCCTTCCAAACACTGTGCGACCGTAGGTTTATCTAAGGCCACGACTCCTTGATAGCGCTCGCCATCTTCCGGGGTGATGGTGATAGCCATGTAGCCTTGAGGAAACAGCTGTTCCAGTGACGCATCGTCGGCAATTTCCCCTTCCCAGCGGGCTACACCACGCAGTTGTTGCTTATTGGTACCATTAATTACTGCCAGTGATACCGGCCCTTGGCTTTGCAATTGCACGCTGATGTCGCCATCAAATTTCAAGGTGGCGGTTAAGAGCGACGTTGCCGCGAGCAGTTCGCCCAGCAGCACTTGTAGCCGGGGTGGGTATTGGTGGGTTCCCAATACCTGCTGATAACTCTGTTGCAACTGCACCAGTTCGCCGCGCACATCGGCATTGTCGAACAGGTAACGATGAAGTTGGTCTTGGTTCATTCACTTTCTCACAATCAGGATTCTTTAAACCGGATAAGCTGACGCCGCTGCTTTTTATCCGGTTTGCTATCAGGTGCCGGGTTAAGCAGGATATTCAGTCGTCTGGCTTCAGCATTTGCTTGCCGTTTACTGATACTCTCAGCGGTTTCCTCATATAACGTCTGCGCAATGATCGCACTCTGCCGGACGCCAGAAATTTTTTTGATCACGATCTCTTTTTCGTCATATCCCTGACGTAATTTGATGTGGGCCTCAATTTCGGCAATTTTACTGGATTTGGCCCGTTGACCGTTATAGTGCACTTTACCACTATTAATCATCTCTTTGGCCAAGGCGCGGGTCTTGTAAAAACGTGCAGCCCACAGCCACTTATCCAACCGAACAGCCTCTTCAGTATGGCTTTCCACCATAGTGGTGCTCCTGTGTACAGATGAAGATGGACGACTTCACAGTGTTAATAATATCGGCAACTTATAACATTAACCGGCTTCAAAGAGTGGGGCGCATCACACCCTTTTTTGGCGCGAAAAGGTAGCATAATCCAGCTATATTAGCCAATTGTGGGTTCGGTGTGCTCTTGTTGCCAACTAAGCTCTAGGTTAGCATGGCGCAGGATTTAATTAGTAAATCAGATAATAATATAGAAACAGTGCCTGACTGAGAGGCCCGGGAAATTATGGATTCTCTGGATAAGATTATCGCCAAGGTAACGGCTATTCCGTCAAAACCAGCCAGCAACGCTGTATTCTGGTTATTGTTACTGTTGGTGTTGTATCTGGCTGCGCAAATCACCTGGAAACTGATCCCCGTCACCACTCCGCCAGTGGCCTGGAAAGCGGCGCCGATGGGGCAGGTTCAGCAACAGAACATCGATTTGTCGGCCATTAAAGGGCTGGCATTGTTTGGCAAAGCCGACGCAACCGGCGCGCCAGTCAAAGCGACAGCGCCGGAACTGATCACCGATGCGCCAAAAACCTCATTGTCTATTCTTCTCACCGGCGTAGTCGCTTCGACTGCGCAGCAGCGTGGTCTGGCGGTTATTGAATCGCAAGGAAGTCAGGATACCTACAGTCCGGGGGATAAGATCAAGGGGACCTCGGCCTCGCTCAAAGAGGTCTATGCTGACCGTATCATCATCACCAACGCTGGCCGTTATGAAACCCTGATGTTAGATGGATTGGAATTCACTACATCCTCTGGTGATGCCAATGAGCAGCTGCAACAAGCCAGAAGCCAACCGGCGCTAAAAGTTGATCGTCGTGACGCAAATTTGGGACGGGATATTCAGCAATCGCGTGACGAGCTGATCGCTGATCCTGGCAAGATCAGTGACTATTTGGCGATCTCTCCGGTACAACAAGATGGCCAGATGTTGGGGTATCGCATTAATCCAGGCAAAAATCCGGAACTGTTCCAAAAGGCCGGATTCAAAGCAAATGACTTAGCAAAAGCCATTAACGGCTATGATTTAACAGAGATGTCTCAGGCGCTTGATATTATGGGCCAGTTGTCTGACCTGACGGATATCACCGTCACCGTAGAGCGGGATGGTCAGCTCGTCGAAATTATGTTCAGTTTGCCGCAGTAACGCAGGTTTAGGGGAAGTTGAAGAATGAATAAAAAACGGATTCGAACCAAGCTGATCGCGGGGTTAGTGGCATCGGTCGCCTTATTTATGCAACCTTGCGCTTGGTCAGAACAGTATGCGGCCAACTTCAAAGGCACAGATATTCAAGAGTTTATCAACATCGTTGGTAAAAACCTGAATAAAACCATCATTGTTGATCCGACCGTGCGCGGCAAAATCAATGTGCGCAGTTATGACATGCTCAACGATCAACAGTACTACCAGTTCTTCCTGAACGTGCTGCAAGTATACGGCTATGCAGTCGTCGAGATGGATAATAACGTCATCAAAGTGGTGAAGGATAAAGACGCCAAAGTCTCCTCCATCCGCTTGGCTAATGATAATGCTCCTGGTTTAGGGGATGAGATGGTGACCCGTATCGTCGCACTCTATAACACCGAAGCCAAACAGCTAGCCCCCTTGTTACGGCAGTTAAACGATAATGCGGGTGGCGGTAACGTAGTTAACTATGACCCGTCCAACGTCATCATGATCACCGGTCGTGCAGCCGTCGTGAATAAACTGGTTGATATTGTTAAGCAGGTCGATAAGCAGGGCGATGTTGATACTCAGGTGGTACAGCTGAAGTATGCTTCTGCCGGTGAAATTGTGCGTATCATTGATAACCTGTATCGCTCTTCGGCCAATCAGGCGCAGATGCCCGGACAGGCACCCAAAGTGGTTGCTGATGAGCGCACCAATGCCGTGGTTGTCAGTGGCGATAAGCGCAGCCGTGAACGTGCGGTAGAATTGATTTCCCGGTTGGATGCTGAGCAGGCAACCACCGGAAATACCAAAGTGCGTTATCTGAAATATGCGAAAGCCAAAGATTTGGTGGAAGTGTTGACAGGGTTTGCACAAAAGCTCCAGAGCAAAGAAGGCGGTGCGGCTAGCAGCAGTCCTTCTGCCGCAGGGGCAGCTGGGGCGCGCAACAACAATATTACGATCATGGCGCATGAAGAGACCAACTCACTGGTGATCAGTGCCGAACCGGATCAGATGCGCACATTGGATAGCGTCATTGATCAGCTCGATATCCGCAGAGCCCAGGTACTGGTAGAGGCGATTATTGTTGAATTGAGTGAAAACGACAGCATCGGTCTTGGGGTGCAGATGGGCTCTCTGTCTGGAGGTCTGACCCAGTTTAATAACGTCGGCTCCACCATTTCGGATATCGGCGCTGGTATCTGGAGTGCACGTACAGTGTCAGGCAGTACCACCACTACCGCGACCAGCAGTGGTGTCGTAACCACTACCACACCAGACACCTATGGTGACACCACCGCTCTGGCTTCTGCATTAAGTAATGTCTCAGGTATGGCTTGGGCCGTAGTTTCTGGTGATTTTGGTGCATTGATTCAGGCGACTGCTGCCGATACGAACTCCAATGTGTTGGCAACACCGTCAATTACCACCATGGATAACCAGGAAGCGTCGTTCATCGTCGGTGACGAAGTGCCGGTCATCACGGGTTCCCAGAGTTCTCAAAACGGCAATAGTAACCCTTTCACTACCGTAGAGCGTAAGGAAGTAGGGGTGAAGCTGAAAGTCGTGCCACAAATTAACGAAGGTAACTCAGTTAAACTGACGATTGAGCAGGAAGTCTCTGGTGTGAATGGTAATACCAGCGTTGACGTGACTTTTGCAACACGTAAGTTGTCGACCACCGTTATGGCTGACTCCGGTCAAATCGTGGTACTCGGTGGTCTGATCAACAAAGAAACTCAGGAAAGCGTGCAAAAAGTGCCATTGCTGGGAGATATTCCACTCCTTGGCCAGTTGTTCCGTTCTTCTAACAGCAAGACAGTTAAAAAGAATTTGATGGTATTTATCCGACCAACCATTATCCGTGAAGGCGTGGTGATGGAAGGGATTGCCGGTCGTAAGTACAACTATTTCCGGGCCTTGCAGCTGGAGCAGCAGCAACGTGGTGTGAACCTGATGCCAGATGCTGAAGTGCCGGTGATGGATAAGTTAACTCCCGCTGATCAGATCCCACCAGAAGTGAATAAACTTTTGGAACAGTATAAAAGTGGTAAAGCGTTAAATACTGATCCTTCAGCATCTGATAGCCACCAAGACACTAAACAAGACGGCAGTGACCATGAGTGAGATTGAAACTCAGACAGAGGAATTGACCCAGCTCTCCAGTGACCTGGGATTGGTGGCCGAGTCCGAAAGTGATGAGATGTTTCACTCCGAGAGCAGTGAACGGTTACCGTTTGCGTTTGCTCATCGCTACGGGCTGGTGCTAAGCAAAGACGGCGAACAGCTGGTGCTGTACTACACCACTCGGGCGCCGATGTCTGCATTGCTGGAAGCTCGGCGTTATGCTGGCAGTGAGTTGCCGTTAGTGAAAGTTGACGAGGCAACGTTTGAAGCGCGCCTCACCCAGACTTATCAGAGCAACTCTTCCGAAGCGCAGCAACTGATGGAAGACATCGGTAATGAGATGGACCTGTTTACGCTGGCTGAAGAGTTACCGCAAACAGAAGATTTGTTGGAAGGTGACGATGATGCGCCAATCATCCGCCTGATCAACGCACTGTTATCCGAAGCCATTAAGGAAGAAGCGTCAGATATCCATATTGAAACCTATGAAAAGCAGCTGGTTGTGCGTTTCCGGGTCGATGGGGTGCTGCGCGAAGTATTGCGGCCCAACCGCAAGTTATCGTCATTGCTGGTATCGCGTATCAAGGTCATGGCACGGCTGGATATTGCCGAAAAACGTGTGCCTCAGGACGGTCGTATCTCGTTACGCATCGGTGGTCGGGCCGTGGATGTGCGTGTGTCTACTATGCCTTCCAGTCACGGCGAACGGGTGGTGTTACGTCTGCTGGATAAAAATGCCGGTAATCTGGATCTGGTGCAGTTGGGGATGACCGAAGATATCCGCGTGGTGTTTGAAGATCTCATCCGTAAACCGCACGGTATTATTTTGGTAACTGGTCCTACAGGTTCCGGTAAAAGTACCACCTTGTATGCCGGGTTAACCGATATTAATCATAAAGATATCAACATCCTGACGGTAGAAGACCCCATCGAATATGAAATTGATGGCATCGGTCAGACGCAGGTGAATACCAAAGTGGACATGACCTTTGCCCGTGGCTTGCGAGCGATTCTGCGTCAGGACCCAGATGTGGTGATGATTGGGGAAATCCGTGACCTCGAAACTGCCCAAATTGCGGTGCAGGCATCGTTAACCGGACATCTGGTGTTATCAACCCTGCATACCAATACCGCCTCCGGAGCCATTACCCGTCTGCAGGATATGGGCGTTGAACCTTTCCTGGTGTCTTCCAGTTTGTTGGGCGTACTGGCGCAGCGGCTGGTACGTACTTTATGTGATGAATGTAAAGAACCGCATCTGCCAAGCAAGCAGGAGCGGGAATTGCTCGGTTTATCCAAAAAAGACGAA
Organism: Shewanella sp. A32; assembly: GCF_029167175.1. Lineage (NCBI taxonomy): Bacteria > Pseudomonadati > Pseudomonadota > Gammaproteobacteria > Alteromonadales > Shewanellaceae > Shewanella > Shewanella sp. A32. The sequence goes on along the minus strand of NZ_JARFTS010000011.1, from coordinate 16,570 downwards.
ACCCCTATTTATCGAGCCAAAGGTTGTAAGGCCTGCGGTTTCAATGGTTACAAAGGGCGTACCGGTATCCACGAGTTATTGTTGGTTGACGACAAGATTCGGGAGCTGATTCACGGTGGTCGTGGTGAGCTGGCCATTGAAAAATATATCCGCGAATTCACCCCAAGTATCCGTCACGACGGTATGCAAAAAGTACTGGCCGGGATCACTACCCTGGAAGAAGTGCTGCGTGTGACCCGCGAGGAGTAACCTATGGCGGCGTTTGACTATAAAGCCCTCAACAGTGCGGGTAAGCAAGTCAAAGGGGTGATCGAAGCAGATACCCCACGGCATGCTCGTAGCCAGTTGCGGGAACAAAAGCTGATGCCTCTTGAGCTGACGCAGGTCACGGAGAAAGAGTCAAAAGTAGCCAGTGCCGGATGGTTGAGTCGCCGGCAACGTATTTCGGTGGCGGAGCTGGCGTTAATTACTCGGCAGTTAGCTACTTTGATTGCTGCCGGTTTGCCGGTAGAAGAAGCGCTAAAAGCCGTGGCGCAACAGTGTGAAAAAGATCGGCTGTCGTCAATGATTATGGCCGTGCGTTCACGCGTGGTCGAAGGTTACTCACTGGCTGATTCTATGGCCGAATTTCCTCATGTGTTTGATGATCTCTACCGGGCGATGGTGGCATCCGGCGAAAAATCCGGGCATCTGGAAGTGGTGCTGAATCGTCTGGCCGATTACACCGAGCGTCGTCAACAGCTGAAGAACAAGTTAACTCAGGCCATGATCTATCCGGCAGTGCTGACCGTAGTGGCAATTGCCGTCATCTCAATTCTGTTGACTGCTGTGGTACCGAAAGTGGTGGCGCAGTTCCAACACATGGGACAGGAACTCCCGGCGACTACCCGAGCTTTGATTAGCTCCTCAGATTTTTTGAAAGATTACGGACTGATAGTGCTCGGTGTAATCATTCTGTTGCTCGTGCTTTTTAAACGCATGCTCGCCAAAGCCGATTTCCGCATGAAATATGACAGCTTTTTACTGCGGATGCCGGTCGTCGGCAAAGTCAGTAAAGGGCTGAACACGGCGCGTTTTGCGCGGACACTCAGTATTCTCAGTGCCAGTTCGGTACCGTTGCTGGAAGGGATGCGCATTGCCAGTGAGGTGATGCAGAATGTGCGGGTGCGGGAAGCTGTAACTGAGGCCACGGCTCGGGTGCGCGAGGGCACCAGCTTAGGGGCCGCGTTAACCAATACCAAACTGTTTCCACCGATGATGCTTTACATGATTGCATCCGGCGAAAAAAGTGGTGAATTGGAACAGATGTTAGAACGAGCTGCCGACAACCAGGATCGGGAATTTGAATCAAACGTTAATATCGCGCTGGGGATTTTTGAGCCGGCACTTGTCGTCAGTATGGCGGTGATAGTGTTGTTCATTGTGATGGCTATTCTGCAGCCGATTTTGGCGCTCAACAATATGGTCAGCGGCTAAGCCACTGACGTGTTTTAAGAGGAAGTAACCTATATGCAACGCAAATACAGACAACGTGGTTTTACCCTGCTGGAAGTGATGGTTGTGATCGTGATCCTTGGGATGCTGGCCGCAATGGTGGTACCTAATATCATGGGAAACAAAGAAAAAGCGGACCAACAAAAAGCTGTGTCTGACATTGTTGCCCTGGAAAACCAGCTCGATATGTACAAGCTAGACAACAGTGTTTACCCCTCAACAGAGCAGGGGTTGGAAGCGCTGGTGCAAAAGCCGTCTATCTCGCCCGAACCACGCAATTATCGCGATGGCGGTTACATCAAGCGTTTACCTCAAGACCCATGGGGCAATGCCTATATGATGTTGAGCCCAGGTGAGCATGGCAAAGTCGATATTTTCAGTGCCGGTCCAGATGGTCAGTCTGGTACTGATGATGATATCGGCAACTGGAACCTGCAAAAGTATCAATAACATGCGACGCCTGCGCCTACAGGGATTTACCCTGCTAGAAGTGATGTTGGTGATTTTGCTGATGGGGTTAATGGCCGCAGCGGTCACTCTGTCCATCGGTGGCGGAGATCAACAACAGCAACTGAAGCGCGAAGCTCAGCGGTTTATTTCGGTGACTGAAGCTGTCGCCGATGAAGCAGTATTAAGTGGTCAGTTTGTCGGCATCGTCGTTGACAAGAATGCTTACCATTATGTCATCTACATTGATGATAAATGGCAACCGTTACAACGGGATAATTTAGTGTCGGAACATCAGCTGCCGGAAGGGATCAGCACCGATATTGAAGTTGAAGGGTTACCTTTAGATCAAGACGAAGATAAGGATTCGTTATTTGATGACGACAAGAAGCCGTTCGATGATGACCCAAAGCAACAAAACAATCCCGAGCCGCAAATCATGTTGTTACCCAGCGGCGAAATGACCGGCTTTGAGCTGACGTTCATTGCCAGTGGTGGCGAGCAACACTATCAGCAACTGGTTAGTGGCGATAACCTCGGCCGTCTGGTGATGGGGAGGTTTGATGAAGATCGCTAAAGGCATGACGCTATTGGAAGTGATGGTGGCGATGGCGGTCTTTGCGGTCGCGGCTGTTGCCATTACCAAAAGCATTGGCGATCAAGCGGCCAACCTACCAATTCTGGAAGAAAAAACGCTGGCGCAGTGGGTGGCCGACAATCAGATGGTTGAGGCGCGGTTACAGGAAAGTTTTCCGACACTGGGTACCAAAGAAGGCCATGTCGATATGGCCGGGAAAACTTGGTACTGGCGTAAAGAAGTGGTCAAAACAACCGATGATAAATTCCGAATGATCCGCATCAGTATCAGTGATACCGATAAATACCAGCGGATCATTACCAAGGTGAGCAGCTATGTATTCAACCAAGAATAGCGGCTTTACCTTGCTGGAAATGCTGGTGGCTATCGGCATTTTCGCCATGCTCGGACTGGCAACCAATGCGGTGTTGCAAACCGTTTTAAAGGATGACGAGGTTACCCGGGATTTTTCGACCCAGCTGCGTTATCTGCAGCAGGGATTTGGCACCATCGAACGCGATATGGGGCAAATGGTCGCGCGAACATTCCGCACTGCTGCGGGGGGCCATTCCGACATTGTGTTGCAGGTGGGCAATAACCTGCTGGATTCAGATGCGCAGGCGTTGGTGTTCTATCGTATTGGGTGGTTGAATCCTGGGGGCATGCTACCTCGGGGCAATATTCAGTCACTGGCGTATGTACTGCAGGACGATAAATTACAACGCTGGTATTACCCTTATCCGGATCCACAAATTGGGAGCGAGCCGATAAAAACTGTCCTGATCGATAAAGTCAGGTCAGTGAAATACGCCTTTTTTGTTGATGGCAAATGGAAGCAGGCGGATCAGTATCAGTTTACCAGCCTGCCAACCGCAATCGCTATCGAGGTGGAGTTGGATGACGGCGGGACGATCATGCGCAAGTTTTTATTGCCTGTTGGTGCTGGCACGTCTGGTGGCAGTAACGAGAAAGCGACTGACAGTAATAGCGACAATCAGACTGACACCACCGATGATACTGATACAGATGGTACTGCGAGTTCCAGTTCAACTAGCAGCAGTAAAACCAGTAGCCAACGGGGCGAAGAGGAATAACCATGCAGCGCAAACAGCGAGGAGTTGCCCTGATAGTTGTGTTGCTGGTGGTTGCCATTATCGCGGTGCTGGCTGTCAGTATTAGTGGCCGAAATCAGGTATCGGTGCGGCGGACCATTAATATGGCTGAGTATGATCAAGCCTACTGGTATGCGATTTCGGCAGAGGAGTTAGCGCGTAAGGTGCTGAAACAGGATCTGGATGATGCTGAAGGTCGGGTACACCTGCAACAATATTGGGCGCTGTCCAATGCCGTTTTTCCGGCAGAGGTGGGGCAAATTGGTGGAACGATCAGTGACTTGCGTAGTTGTTTTAATCTGAATTCATTGAGTCAGACCAGCACCACCAATAAGAACACCCAGGTAGAAACCTTACCTGTGGCGGCGAAACAGTATAAGGCGCTGCTGGAAGATATCGGTATCGATGAATTTAATGCTGAACGCTTGATGTACACCTTAAAAGATTATCTGGATGCCGATACGGATATTGGGACCTATGGTGCAGAAGATGATGATTATGAAGCGCGCAAAGTGCCCTATCGCGCCGCCAATACATTGATGAGTGATCGTAGTGAACTGCGGGCGGTGTTGGGGTATAGCCAGGAAATTTACCGTAAACTGTTGCCCTATGTCTGTGTGATCCCTGGCAATAACACCCAGGTGCTTAACGTAAACACCGTCAAGGTAGAGCAGGCGGCATTGTTAGCGGCGATGCTGGAGAACAAAATATCAGTTGGGGAAGCTGAAAGCATTATTAACCAGCGTGCGAGCAGCGGCTTCGACAAGGTAGATGACTTTTGGCAGCAAGGCTCGCTGGCATCCATTGCCAGTCAGGATGATCAAATGAAGTCGAGTTTTGCGGTGTCCAGCAAATTCTTTATGCTGGATGGACGTGCCAAAGTGGATGATGCGGTATTTCACATGCAGAGTGTGTTACATGTCATCGGTGGTAATAAACTGGAAGTGCTGACACGCCAGTATGGCGGCCAGTAGCAACGGCCTTTACCTTTTGGGAATGGTGGAGAATAACAGTGAGTGAACGCTTATTTATCCGTTTAGGCAGCAACAGCAGTGCCCCGTGCGCTTGGTTGGTCTGGTCTGAACAGGAACAGGAGATCATCGCCTCTGGTGAACTGGCGGATGCCCATGCGCTTTCGACACTGAGTGAGCGCGCAGGTAATCGACCTGTCGATGTTCTGGTTCCCGGTGATGCCATCAGTTTGACCACAGTTAACCTCCCAGGGAAAGCGCAACGGCAGGCTCTCAAAGCGCTACCCTATATGTTGGAAGATTCGTTGGCGCAAAGTGTTGATGAACTGCATTTTGTGGCAGGTCCGCGCGATGGCGATACGTTGCACGTTGCGATAGTGGCGCACACACTCGTGCAAGAGTGGCTTGAATGGCTAAGCAACGCCGGTCTTAAACCCCGCAAATTGGTGCCAGATTGCCTGGCATTGCCCCTCCAGGGCTGTGATTGGGCATTAGTAGAGATCAATGGTCAGATCCTGCTGCGGCGCGGAATCGCTGACGGGCTAAGCGTCAGCCGTGATTGGTTTGATGTGTTGCTGCCAACACTAATTGAAGACCTTGCAACGCCGCCAACCGTGGCTTGTTATAGTCAGTTCAGTGCCGCAGGGGTGGATTGCCAATTACAGCAGCTAGATCTGCCATTGTTGGTCCTCGCCAAAGGCTATCTAGACGCGCCTTTTAATTTGCTTACTGGGCGCTACACGCCCAAACGGGAATACAGCAAGCAATTGCTGCCGTGGAAAAAAGTTGCCGCAGTGGCGGCGCTGGCATTACTGCTGGCACTGGCAAATAAAGGATTGAACATCTATCAGCTGCATACCCAGACCGCCGCACTGAAAACTCAGACCGAAAGTATTTATCGCACGGTGGCTGGAAACAGCCGCATCGTTAACGTGCGCTCACAAACGGAAGCACTGCTGCGCTCATTGCAAGGGCAGGGATCTGGCGGCGAACTGTTTGAAATGCTCGGAAGCTTGCAACAGGCATTTAAACAAGTGCCCGATTTGAAGCCGGAAAATCTGCGCTTTGACGGCACTCGTGGCGAAATCCGCATGCAGGTAACTGCCAAAGATTATGCCCAGATAGAAAAATTCAAGCAGCTGGCGAGTAACCGTTTTCAATTGGACGCCGGGGCGATGAATAGCATCGATGGGGCGGTTACTAGTACGCTGACGTTGAGGAGCAAATAACATGGAAAATTTGCAAAAGTGGTGGGAGTCGCTAGCTCAGCGGGAACGGCAAATGGTGCTGGTGATGGCGGGCATCATTGCCATCAGTATTGTGTATTGGGGGATATGGACGCCGATTAGCAATGCAGAAACCCAGGCGCAAGCACAACTAAATGCCCAGCAGCAAACCCTGACATTTGTGCAAGAGAGTGCTGCCAAAATTGCCGTGCTCAAAACTGGCGGCGGTAGTCGTCCGGCGCTTACTGGCAGTTTAAGCACCGTCGTGACCCAAAGTGCCAGTGCTTATGGTCTATCCATCACCAGAATGCAGCCTCAGGGGAAGCAGATCCAAATCTGGATGGATGATGTTCCATTTGACGCACTGTTATCCTACCTCGGTGATTTGGTACAAAAGCAAGGTTTGTCATTAGATAATCTGGATGTGACCGTTGGTGAGCAGCCGGGCATGGTGAAAGTCAGACGTATTCAGCTCTCTCAGGCATAAGGTGTAGTTTTGAAACTGATTAGCAAAGTAGCAATTGGGATTGTGATTTACCTGATTTTTATGGTGGTGTTATTCCCGGCGCGCATTGCGGCCGCGTTGGCACCCCTGCCAGCAGGTATCAAACTCAGTGGTGTGAGTGGCAGTCTTTGGAACGGGCAAGCACAGCTGGTTAATATTGGACCGAGACAACTGGAACAACTGCAATGGCAGCTGAGTCCTTGGGCATTGTTGACCGGTACCGTAAAAGCCCAGATTCAAATTGGCAGTCGGGCTTCTGCCGTGAATGGTAAAGGCTTGGTCAGTTGGTCAGCCAAAGGCGTCAGTGCCAAAAATCTGCGTTTGGATGCCCCAATCGGATTTCTGGTGGGTGGCAGTAAATTACCGTTACATACCGTATTAAGCGGTGATATCTCCTTGAACCTGGACATTGCTGAGCAGGGGCTGCCTTGGTGTGCAGCCTTAAACGGTAAACTGTTTTTGAATCAGTTCGATCTGAAAAACCAGTTCGGTGACTACCCATTAGGAAATATTGAATTCGGTTTGCAGTGCGTTCAGGGGCAGTTGCAGTTAGCCACCGATGATGAGAAAAATACGATTGGCGTCGCTGGCACTGTTCTGCTGAAAGATAAAATGCAGATGGAAGTGAATGGTCGGATGCGTCGTACCGATAGTCAGTCGCAAGATCTGCAACAGTCGTTGGTACTGTTGGGTAAACCCGATGCGAGTGGCAACTACCCGATTAAATACAACGGGCGTATCCCCGGAATGTAATGCGTTCTTGGCAACCAAAGGTCGGCAGATGTCCGGCCTTTTTTGTCGGCCAAGATTATTGCTGAATGCATAAGTTTTGGGTGACCAGCGCGTAATCATCGGTTGCCGGAAACTGCTGAAACTGTTTTGTTGGCTGATGACTGTCTGGATTACTGATCCCCAATAGATAACCCACCCCCGCTTGACTGGCCGCATTGAGGATCTTTTCACTGTCATCCACAAATAAGCAGCGCGCTGGATCGAGCTGAAAACGTGCAAATACCTGGTGCCAGAATTGCGGCGACTCCTTCGGTACCCCCAACTGGTGACTGGACAGCATCGCGTCTAGGTGCCTGGCTAAATCGGTATGTTGCAGCTTGAGTTCAAGGCTATCGGGATGGGCATTAGTCAGCAAAATGCGCCGTTTGCCGGCTTGCTGCAACGATAATAAAAACGGCACGGTATCGCGCCGTAGGCGAATTTTATCGGTAATTGAATAATGTAACGCCAGAATATCCAGTTGCAGTTCCTGCGCCCAGTAATCAAGACAATACCAGTTGAGTGTCCCTTCCACCTGTTGATATGCCTGCTGCACTAACTGTTGGGCTTCACCACGGGTGACACCCCGCTGCTGGCTGAGGGTCTCGGGCACCAGTGACAACCAGAAATGATTGTCAAAATGCAGGTCCAGTAGCGTGCCGTCCATATCCAGCAACACAGTGTCGATTTGCGCCCAGGGGAACATTTCCGCCTCTGTTAATTCCTGCCAATTGGTATAACATTGTAACCTATATCACATTTCTGCAATTGGCAATCGAGGCCTTAATGAGTAAACGGCAGCAAAAGCCGGAAATTCTGCATAAGGAAACCGTCGCCCAAAGCCGACTGTTTCATATTGAACAAGTGCATCTGCGGTTTTCCAATCAGCAAGAGCGATTCTATGAACGCATGAAAGGCGGTACGCGGGGCGCGGTAATGATCGTTCCGGTACTGCAGCGGCAATGGTTATTGCTGGGGCGCGAATATGCCGCAGGAACTGAACAATATGAACTGGGATTCCCCAAAGGTCTGATTGACCCGGGTGAGACTCCGGAGCAGGCTGCCAATAGAGAACTTCAGGAAGAGATCGGTTATGGCTGTCGTCAACTGATCCATCTGAAAGAGCTGAGTCTGGCACCGGGCTATTTTGCCAGCAAGATGCAAATTTTCCTGGCGGAAGACCTCTATGAAAGCCGCCTGGAAGGTGATGAACCGGAACCCATTGAAATGGTCAGCTGGGCGTTGCCGGATTGGCGCAGTTTGCTGGAACAAGGGGACTTTTCCGAATCTCGTAGTGTCAGTGCCTTGTTTTTGGCGCTGGATCGGCTGAAACTAAAAGTGTAATCGTTTAATTTTTATGATGTTGTGCCGCGAAACCGGCCGCTGACTTTAATTTCCTCCGCAGCGAGGTTGGAGTGGTTATGAAGCCAGAAGAGATGCTGGAACAAGTGATAGAGGTTGCCATTGAAGCGGGTAAAATGATCCGCGGCATATACCAGCAGGGTAGTTTTAAACGCGAGCTCAAAGACGATTTAACGCCGGTCACTTCCGCAGATATTGCGGCACATGAATTGATCACGTCACGGCTTACCACCTTAACGCCTGAGATCCCGGTACTATCTGAAGAAGCATCGGATATTCCTCTCGCAGAACGTGCCCAATGGTCCAGTTACTGGCTGGTCGACCCTTTGGATGGTACTGGCGAGTTTATTGCCGGCAGTGGTGACTTTTCGGTGATTATCGCCTTGGTTGAACATAATCGCCCGGTGTTAGGCGTGGTTTATGCGCCGATGACCGAACAGTGTTATTTCGCCGTGGCCGGACATGGTGCGTATAAACGTAGTCACGGCCAGCAACAACGCATTCATAGCCGTCAGCTGCATTCACAAGAACCTACCTTGCGATTGGCTATCAGCCGCCGTCAGGATCCTGCCAAGGTGCTCAGATTATTTAGGCAACCGGACAATTGCGAACTGTTGCCATTGGGTGGCGCGGCACTAAAGAGCTGCCTAGTGGCTGAAGGGCGGGCAGATTGCTACGTGCGTGTTGGCCCGACTGGGGAATGGGATACCGGTGCAGCACAAATCATTATCGAAGAGGCGGGCGGTAAGTTGCTGGATACAACCCTGCAACCACTGACGTATAACGAACGCGATACTCTGGAGAACCCCAACTTTATTGTAATGGGGGCTCCAGATCTCGCCTGGGATCAAATCCTACAAGCCAGTTAGCGTGGCGTCTGCTCATCCAGCCATTGATTAATCGCGCGCTGATCTCCACGAAAGACAATACGATCGGCCTTCTTTTGCAGCTGATATTCATACATGGGGTCGTAATATTTACCTAGCAGCAGTGCAATCCATTCCAGATGCAGCTCGGTATTATTGCGTTGTTGCTGTTCCTGCAAGGCGCGCTCAATTAATGCTAACAACTCTGTGGCATGCTGTTGGCCGAGTCTCCTGCTAATACCATTCACACTTTGTCGCAAGTACTGGGAAAACGACTCAAATCCCATTTCCTCGCCATCACGGACACAAAAATCGTGATGCATTTTATGTACATACTGTGCTAACAACCGCTGTAATCGGTCTTGTAATGAGGCGTCGAGAACAATGACGTTAGCCGCCTGCATGCCATCAAAGAAGGGTTTAGAAATGAAACAACGGCCCACCAGGTGACTTTCATCTTCAAGCAACAAGCAGCTGGTGCGACGTTGTTGATGCTGTAACAGCGCCAGTGCTAGATTATTTTCGAAGTTAATCTGCGTCGGCTGCGGGGTTACTTCTTTGCCAAAGCTCGAACCGCGGTGATTGGCTACCCCCTCAAGGTCGACGGCTTCCTCGGTACGCTGGTGGATCACCTCCGTTTTACCAGAGCCTGTGATGCCACTGAGGATCAGCATTTGTGGCGCTAATGCGGGATCTTCAATCGTCTGGATCAGAAACTGGCGCATCCCTTTGTAACCGCCAGCGATATAAGGAATATCACGACCAGCTTCTTGCAACCATGATTGTGAAATCTGCGACCGCATGCCGCCACGGAAGCAATAAAAATAGGCATCGGGATGTTGTTGGCAAAACGCCAACCAGGCATCGACCTTGGCAGCCTTGACTGCACCTTGCACCAGTTGATGGCCTAAAGCTAACGCTGCAGTTGGGCCATGTTGCTTATAACAAGTGCCGACCTGCTGGCGCTCGTCATCGGTCATCAACGGCAGATTATGGCTACTGGCAAAGGCACCTTTGGTGAATTCCACTGGTGCCCGTAGGTCTATCAGCGGTCGCTTGCTCAGAAATATCGCGCGATACTCTGACGCAGGAATAACATTTTGAGCCATTATCGTATGTTGATCCATTCGGCCTGTTGGCTACGCTCAGATAAGCTGCCAATCCGATATCCAGTGATCTGTTGCGTAGCGAGTACATCAAGCAGTGCCGCTTCCTGGTCTGGCGCTACAGCAATCAGTAGGCCGCCGCTGGTCTGGGGGTCGCACAGCAAAGCCTGTTGTTCTTCAGTCAGCACAGGTAGCTGCTCACCATAGCTGTCGAAATTGCGGTGTGTGCCGCCTGGGACGCAACCTTGTGCCAGATACTCACGCGCTTTAGGTAGTAACGGTAATGCGTCAACGCTGATTGATGCTGACAGATTAGCACCTTGGCAAACTTCTAGTAGATGACCCGCTAGCCCAAAACCGGTGACATCGGTCATCGCATGCACACCTGTTAAACGTGCAACTTCTGCTCCGACTTTATTGAGCTGACACATCGCATTTGGCGCAATGAGCGCATCCTCATCGGCCAATTTTTTCTGCTTTTGTGCTGTGGTGAGAATTCCAATCCCCAGTGGTTTGGTGAGGTAAAGAATATCACCTGCATGCGCGGTATCGTTTTGTTTCAGATGCCGCAGATCGACCTTGCCGGTGACAGCTAGCCCGAAAATAGGTTCTGGCGCATCAATGCTATGACCGCCCGCTAGCATAATCCCAGCATCAGCGCAGGCCTGACGACCACCATCGACCACTTGTTGTGCGATTTCGGGCGGCAGCTTATTCACTGGCCAGCCCAGGATAGCGATTGCCATAATAGGCGTGCCGCCCATGGCATAGACATCACTGATAGCATTGGTGGCAGCGATACGGCCAAAGGTAAAAGGATCGTCGACTATCGGCATGAAGAAATCGGTGGTGCTGATGATGCCTGTGTGTTCATCCAGCTGATATACCGCAGCATCATCACGGGTTTGATTGCCTACAAGCAGGTTAGGATCGGTAAAACCGGGCAGCTGAGATGCCAGAATAGTGGTGAGCACCTTTGGAGAAATTTTGCAGCCGCAGCCAGCTCCGTGGCTGTACTCGGTAAGTTTGATAGGGCTGTCAGACATCATAAACTCCATACACGTTTGACGAGTCCCTGATCTTAACCTTATACGGCCACAGTACAAGCTGGCCGTGTCGCGATTACGGATAAATTAGCGGTTAGGCGCCAAGATTAGCGGTCAGTCGTTGCCAGTTGCGTCGTTGTAGCTGGAATCGCCGTTTCAGTTCTGCAACTTGCGGTAACAGATGATCATGAGCTAACTGCTGACGCTTGGCCTCAAGCAGATGTTTTTTCACTTCATAGTAGGCAATGAGGTGTTGTTTCAGCTCCTCATACTCCCGTTGCAGTTTGTCCAGTAGCTCATCGGCATTGCTCAAATTCAGTAGCCGTTGCTGAGTCTGCTTTAACTGCATCTGTAGCAATGCAGCATCAATTTTTTCCTGCGGTACGCGGCGTAAATCCCCGGCTAAGCCACACCAGGACAGACCTCGGATTAGCCACTTGGTCGGATCGTAGTGCCACCAACGGATGCCATTGCGATAGTCATGTTCAAAAATATGGTGAAAGTTATGATAGCCTTCGCCATAGGTGAGCAATGCCAGGATCCCGTTGTCCCGCGCGGTATTGCGGTCGGTATACGGCTGCTTACCCCACACATGTGCGAGAGAGTTAATGAAAAAAGTACAGTGATGCACTACGACTAACCGTAGCAGCCCCGCGAGCAACAACATGGAGATAATGTCGCCATGTAGCCAGCCTAACACCAGTGGTAGACCGATATTCATCGCTGCTGCCAACCACAGATAATATTTGTGCTGCCACATGACCACCTGATCCTGTTGCAGATCGCGCGCGTTACTGTAATCGTTGTAGCGTTCCGGCTGATATTCTCGCAGCATCCACCCGATATGACTGAACCAGAAACCCCTGTTAGCTGAATATGGGTCTTTGTCGTTGTTGTCCACATGCTTGTGGTGTACCCGGTGATCAGAGGCCCAGTGCAGCGCACTGTTCTGAAATGCCAGGGCTCCGCCGAGAGCGTACAGCACTTTCACTGCCGTGTGTGCTTTGTAGGCCTTATGCGACCATAATCGATGATAACCAGCGGTTATCGATAAGCCGGCGGCAAAGGCCAATATGATAAACCAGGCCCATTCGACGGCGTCAAACCCATGATTCAACCCTCGCCAAGGCACTAGGATAGCCGCGCCAGCAAAAGTCGTAACGAAGAAAATGATGTTGGTCCAGATGAGGGGTGGCTGCTTCATATATGTCATCCCATAATGTTTTGGCTTACAAGTGTAAGCTAAAATGTGAGTTTAAGACAATCACACCTTTCGTCTAAGGGACTTTGCTTATCAGGTAAACTAGGTATTATTGGCTGACTGTTAAAGATCAGGTGAAAAACATGGGTGTAAGAGCGCAACAGAAAGAGAAAACGCGTCGGGCATTGGTCGATGCAGCATTTATTCAGCTAAGTGCTGAACGTAGTTTTTCCAGTCTGAGTTTGCGCGAAGTTGCCCGTGAAGCCAATATTGCTCCGACTTCCTTCTATCGCCATTTTAAAGATATGAATGAATTGGGCCTGACGATGGTGGACGAAGGTGGCCTGGCACTGCGACAGATGATGCGTAAAGGCCGTCAACGAGCGGAAGCCGGCGGCAGTGTCATTCGTATTTCTGTCGAAACCTTTATGGAAGTACTGGAATCCAATCCCAACGTATTTCGCATTTTGCTGCATGAACGTTCGGGAACCTCTGCGGCCTTTCGCGCCGCAGTTGAAAGAGAGATTGAACACTTTATCTCAGAACTGTCCCACTACATTGAAGATTCGGCAGGGCGCAGTCCAGACCTGGCCCGCGAACAAGCGGAAGCATTAGTCACCCTGGTATTTAATGCCGGAGCGGCGGCACTGGATATGAAACGGTCGGACCGAAAACTGCTGGCAGATCGGCTGGTGACGCAATTACGTATGGTGGTAAAAGGCGCGGAAGCATTGCAGCAGAAACGCGACAATCCAGAACTGCGTTCCCGCTTGCTGCGCTAACGATTATTTTCGCTGTAACAACACTCCAGCTTCAACATGTTCAGTATAAGGAAACTGATCAAACAGTGCAAAACGCGCTATGCGATGGGTGCGGCATAACTGCGTCAGGTTTTCCTTCAGCGTTTCCGGGTTACAGGAAATATACAAAATATTGTCATAGCCCTGCACCATATCAACAGTTTGCTGATCCAGTCCTGCACGAGGCGGATCCACAAAAATGGTATTGCAATCGTAACTGTTAAGATCAATCCCTTCCAGTCGCCGGAATTGACGCTCGCGGGTCATCGCCGCAGAAAATTCCTCGGCTGACATGCGGATGATTTGCAGATTGGCAATTTGATTGGCTTCAATATTGTACTGGGCGGATTCTACCGAAGGCTTGGCCAGCTCTGTCGCCAGCACTTTGCCGAAATTTTGTGCCAGCGCGATAGAGAAATTGCCGTTCCCGCAATACAGTTCGAGTAAATCACCACGGCTATTACGGGTACAATCCTGTGCCCACTCCAGCATCTTGCAAGCAACCCCCGCATTGGGCTGGGTGAAACTGTTTTCCACCTGCTTATAGTGAAATTGCTCATTGTTTACTGGCAACGTCTCAATGACAAAGTCACGATCCAACAGGACTTTCTGCTTACGTGCTCGGCCAATCAAATCCACCTTAAAACGACTTGATAGTCGCTGCTTCAGCGCTGCCGCTTCCGCTTGCCAGACATCATCCAGTTGGCGGTGATAGAGTAGTGATACCAGAATGTCACCAGACAGCGTAGAGAGAAAGTCCACCTGAAATAGTCGATGGCGCAAAGCTGAATTGGGTTTCAGTTCATCAACCAACGCCAGCATCATCTGATTAATCAGGGCACTTGCGGGCAGAAATTGATCACAGCGGACCGGTTGTTTTGCCTGTTGGTCATAAACACAGAAATACAGATCGTCACCGTCATGCCATACGCGAAACTCAGCGCGCATTCGATAATGCTGCGGTTGCGATGGGAAAACTTCTAGCAGTGGCGGCGAAAACTCGGCAAAAGACTGCTGCAGTAAATGGCGCTTTTGTTCTAGTTGTTCACCATAGCGTTCTGGCACCATTGCATCTAAATTCATCACAGTCTCTCTTGTCTAAAACGGGGCGCAAATATTATACATAGCTGCGCCTGAGCTCAAGTTCTCAACGGGAAACTGCGGTGTCACTTTGCAGTTTTAATGGCGCTGTGAAACAATATCCGGCCTTAAACAGCCGCAAATTGGTTGTTGTTAGGTTTATATCCCCAGAGGCATATCTTGTCACACACAATTCTGGTTTTTGATTCAGGTGTTGGTGGACTGTCAGTTCTGCAGGAAATCCGCCAGCTTATCCCCGGCCAGCATTATCATTACCTGTTTGATAACGCACGTTTGCCGTATGGAGAACTGAGCGAGGCTGAATTAATCTCAGGTTGCGTGGCGCTGATCGAACCTATGGTCACCCGTCTGGCGGCCGATATTGTGGTCATCGCATGCAATACCGCAAGTACTCTTATTCTACCTGCACTCAGACAGTGCCTAAGTGTGCCGGTAGTCGGTGTTGTGCCGGCGATTAAGCCCGCGGCGCAATTATCGAAATCGCACCATATAGGATTATTAGCGACGCCCGGCACGATCAAGCGCGAATACACCCATGACCTGATCCGCAAATTTGCCGATGACTGCCGGGTAGAATTATTTGGTTCTTCCGAACTGGTGATGCTGGCAGAACAAAAAATTGCCGGTCTGGAACCCTCGCCGCAGCAATTACAAAAACTGCTCGCTCCCATCACTCAGTCATCACTGGATGTGCTGGTGTTAGGCTGTACACATTTCCCTATGTTGAAAGCCGAGATCAGCCAGATTCTTGGTGACCAAGTGACGTTATTGGATTCGGGAACAGCCATTGCGCGGCGGGTAAGAGATTTATTGCCTGCGGGTGAAGAAAATCCAGAAGATGAAACCGCTGTTGCTTATTACACAACAGCGGCAATATCAGAAGGGCTTACGCTAAGCCTAAAAAAACTGGGCTTCAGTAAAATCGAAAACATTAAGAGCGAGTAACGCTACTCGTTATCGCTGTCACTGTCCTGCGATTTAGCTTCACGCACTTTTAGCGTTCTTTCCTGGAAGGTGTAGTCATTTAATTTTGCCAGTGCTTGCTGACCACCTTTTTCGGCGATTTCCACAAAGCCGAAACCTTTACGCCTTCCAGTTTTACGGTCACGAACTAAACGTACGGAGTTCACCGGGCCATATTTTTCAAAAAGCGCTTTAACTTCAACTTCATTGACACGATAAGGCAAATTACCGACATAAAGCGTCATTATGGGCCCTTTATATGGCTCCGCGGTTGAAGTGGTATTCGCGGAAGCCAGCGTAGCGCAAATAATAGCAGTAATAATCGCCCCGGCAGCAAAACCCATATAGGACGGTAGCTGAGGAATAAAGAAATAGATCGCCAGCGCACCTAAAACAGCGACAAGTAAAGCGATAAGCAATGACTTTTGCATAAAAATAAAATCTCGATGAAACGAAAATGATAAAATAGTGTTAACAACCGTCGCTATGGTAATGAATTATTTAGTGTTAAACCAGACTTTTGCCGGAAAAGTGACCATCGCTCGCAAAATTTGTAGATAACTGTAGTTTTAAAACTTAATTGCCCTATTTAACGGTTCTCAAAAACCTCTCTGGATAAAAGATCGGCGACCGATTCAAAGCACTCAAAAAAGATCTTGCACCACCAAACTTCACGCCTATAATGCACCCCACACCGACAGACAGCGCGAACTTCTGAGTTCAAACATTAATGTCGAGTGATAAAGTCCTCAATTAAATCAAACTTTACTTGACGACTAAGGGTATTAGCGTAAAATACGCAGCCCCAAATGTGCAGAAATGTGCATTTCGCTCTTTAACAAAATATCAAGCAATCTGTGTGGGCACTCGCAGTGAACGAATCGCAAAACGATTTAAAACTCACTGAAGAGTGTTCGAGCAAAGAACAGTCATTCATAGAGTCAAAAACTTTTAATTGAAGAGTTTGATCATGGCTCAGATTGAACGCTGGCGGCAGGCCTAACACATGCAAGTCGAGCGGC
>NZ_JARFTS010000010.1:0-122102 GCF_029167175.1 Shewanella sp. A32 | reverse complement strand
GCGCATGGAAGGAGTCGAACCTCCGACCACCTGGTTCGTAGCCAGGTACTCTATCCAGCTGAGCTACATGCGCAGTTTTTTCGTTAAGAAAATGGCGGAGAAGGAGGGATTCGAACCCTCGATGGGAGTTAAAGCCCATACTCCCTTAGCAGGGGAGCGCCTTCGGCCACTCGGCCACCTCTCCGCTTTTTCTTGGCGCACATATTACTGTTTGAAGAAAATAAGTCAAACGCTTTTTGGGAAAGGCAAACCGTTTGCCCTGTTTTTAATCATATCGCGCAATAACGCTGCAACACCGCCAAAAACAAGGCTTTTTAGATGTTGAGTAAATAAAAAGCCAGCTATCAAAGCTGGCTCTTCAGACTACATCAGGCAGATCCAACAGCATAGGATCAATAGTCGCCGCCTTCAGAAGAAGAGCCGCTCTTTTCGGACTGAATGCGTTGATAAATCTCTTCACGATGCACAGAGACTTCTTTGGGCGCATTTACGCCGATACGCACCTGGTTGCCTTTTACCCCCAACACAGTCACTGTGACTTCGTCACCAATCATCAGTGTTTCGCCAACTCGGCGGGTCAAAATCAGCATTAGATTGCTCCTCTATTATCCATATCTTTATTACGGCGCTTATCCGTTCTGATGTCTATTATAAGGTGAGCTTAGTACAAAATAATAGTATTCAATACTAAAACCCTTGTTTTGCGATACCTTATTTAGTCAAAAACCGTGATGCAGCACGCGAACAGCCCTATCAGCATATGCGTCAGTTATTCATCTGACGAATATGTCGTCTGTAAATTCCGCAGCTTAACAATGATAAATTTAAGCATGCGCCGCCTACTTATGTCACACATAGCTGTTTTTTATGAACACTCACCGACACGATTCGGGGTTCCGTAGCAACAGCTAGGGGGGCCAAAAACTAAAGTCCATTGGATTCCCTGTTCGCAGGTTGCTGGCAATAACGTTCGCGCTCATCTCATGTGATATCAAAAATAGGTCGGCGCTAAATCAATGGGCTCCACAGAACCCATTGATTTAGCGCCGACCGTTTACTGACGACTGAGAATGACACTGATAAAAAGGCGTTCACCAGTCGCTCAGATTAATGACTTACAGACGTTCCTGAAGCCAAGGTAACACCGATGCCAGAGCAGCGGGGAGTTTTTCTGGTTCGCTTCCGCCAGCCTGAGCCATATCAGGACGGCCACCACCTTTTCCCCCCACCTGAGCGGCAACCATTGCCACCAAGTCACCCGCTTTGACTTTAGCAGTAAGATCCTTGGTCACACCCGCGATTAGGTTAACCTTGTCATCATGAGCAGTGCCAAGAACCACGATACCTGATTGCAATTTTTGTTTCAGTTCATCCTGCAATCCGCGTAAAGCGCCCGCATCAACCCCTTCCAGCAATTTAACCAGTACCTTAGTGCCTGATACATTAGTCGCTTCAGTGACTAAATCAGCGCTTGCAGCAGCAGCCAATTTATCTTTTAGCTGCGAAATTTCTTTCTCCAGTTGCTTAGCGCGATCTAAATGCGCTTTAAGCTTAGCAACAACAGAGTGAGTATCACCTTTGAGCAATGCCGCAGCTTCAGCCAGTTCCTGTTGCTGCTGGGCAATATATGCCATGGCAGCTGCGCCAGTGACGGCTTCAATACGCCGAATGCCAGCAGCAATACCACTTTCAGAAACAATCTTGAAAACGCCGATATCACCGGTACGCCCCACGTGGGTACCACCGCATAATTCCACAGAAAAATCGCCCATAGTCACAACGCGAACACGGGTATCATATTTTTCGCCAAACAGCGCCATTGCCCCTTTGGCTTTCGCCTGTTCCAGATCCATTTCTGCGGTCTGCAATTGATGATTGCGGCGGATCTGTGTGTTCACCAGATCTTCCACTTCTTGCAGTTGCGCTGCAGTCATCGCTTCAAAATGAGAGAAGTCAAAACGCAACCGTTCAGGTTCAACCAACGAGCCTTTTTGCGCCACATGAGTTCCCAAGACCTTGCGCAGGGCTGCATGTAATAGGTGTGTCACAGAGTGGTTTAACTGCGTCCGGTGACGCAACTTTTTGTCTACTAATGCTTTTACGGTCTGACCTAGCTTGAGACTACCGCTAGTGAGTACCCCAATATGCCCGATTGCCTGAACATATTTCTGGGTATCTTGTACATCAAACTCAGCAGCCTCAGCCAACAGTTGGCCTTTATCGCCTACCTGACCACCTGACTCACCATAAAAAGGGGTATTGTCGAGAATAATTACGGCTTCCTGTCCAGGCAATAACGCATCTACCAGTTGACCGTTCACATAGATTGCCTGAACCTTGCCTTCACCGGTTAATGCGTCATAACCACAGAAATGACTGTTGATATCAGTTTTGATACCTGCATTGTAGTCCGCAGCAAATTGACCCGCAGCTTGAGCGCGGCTGCGCTGAGCCGCCATGGCGACATCGAAACCAGCTTCATCTACGGTAATGTTGCGCTCACGACAAACGTCTGCAGTCAGATCTAATGGGAAGCCATAGGTATCGTATAGTTTGAAGGCTGTTTCACCATCAAGTACATCGCCTTTAAGATCGGCTAATGCGCCATCGAGGATACCTAAGCCACGTTCCAGTGTGCGAGCAAACTGTTCTTCTTCGGCTTTCAAGGCATTTTCAACAACGCTTTGGGTTGCTTTAAGATCTTTAGCCGCATCGCCCATCACTTCAATCAGAGTGGGCACTAATTTGTAGAAGAACGTATCTGTGGCACCGAGCTTGTACCCGTGGCGCACGGCACGGCGAATAATACGGCGCAACACATAACCTCGACCTTCGTTGGACGGCATTACACCATCAGCGACCAGAAAGGCACAGGAACGAATATGGTCGGCGATTACCCGCAGGGATTTTTCTTCAAGATCACTGACACCAATGATTTCTGCCGCCTTGGCAATCAGAATTTTGAATACGTCGATTTCATAGTTGGAATGTACCTTCTGCATAATCGCAGAGATACGTTCGAGTCCCATGCCGGTATCTACTGACGGCTTCGGCAATGGCAGCATACTACCGTCTGCTTGACGGTTGAACTGCATGAACACGATATTCCAAATTTCGATAAAACGATCACCGTCTTCTTCTGGTGTACCTGGACGGCCACCCCAGATGTGTGCGCCGTGATCGTAAAAGATTTCCGTACAAGGACCGCAAGGACCGGTATCGCCCATCTGCCAGAAATTGTCGGACGCATATGGCGCGCCTTTATTGTCGCCGATGCGAATAATATCTTCTGCCGGAATACCTATCTCTTTATTCCAGATATTGAAGGCTTCATCGTCATTCTGGTAGACGGTAACGCACAGCTTTTCTTTTGGAAGTTTTAACTCTTCAGTCAAAAAGGTCCAGGCAAAGCGAATCGCATCGTGTTTGAAATAGTCACCGAAACTAAAATTACCTAACATTTCGAAGAATGTATGGTGACGTGCAGTGTAACCGACGTTATCCAGATCGTTATGTTTACCGCCAGCTCTTACACAACGCTGCGCGGTAGTCGCGCGGCTGTAACTGCGTTTATCATTGCCAAGGAACACATCTTTAAACTGGTTCATCCCGGCATTAGTGAACAGCAGTGTTGGGTCATTCCCTGGCACCAGGGAACTGCTGTCTACTACCTGATGACCATTTTTTCGGAAAAACTCCAGAAATGCACTTCGCAGTGCGGCGGTGGTCTGATACATGAAATCGTCCTGAATAACTTGGGCTGTAAACTACAAAAAATGGCCTGGAGCTAGGCTGCCGGCCACTGTTACGCGTAATAGTCAGTCATTATAAGCGTGCAGGCACAGAATACCAATCAGAATCACCCAGGTCAGAGTGGATATATTAACAACAAAAAGGACATCAGCCCGATATTTAGCGCGATAGCTAACCAAGCAAGGAGCAATGAAAAACCGGGTAATTAAGAAGAGTGGTAAACGCGTAAAAAATCTAAGGCTGAAAAGCCCCTTTTAGAGCAGTAACCTGTATTAGTAACCACTATTTGTATGAAACAAGTTAACTGTGTGATGCTTACTCGTAAGGATCATAATCAAGTCCATAAGCTATCTGATCATAGCTAAAGCCTTGCCCTATCAAGTGCCGAATCCGTCTAGCACGTTCTTTAGCATCAACTGCGCTGGCATTGTTGCCATACTTCTTTAACGCTCTTTCACGAGCTAACGCAAACCAATCACAATCAGCAGCAGCTAACGCTCCATCAATACAGTCTTTAGATAACCCCTTTTGTAATCCACTTTGGCGAATGCGTGTCGGTCCATGCCCTTTGGCAATCTGAGCGCGAACTAAAGCACCGGCATAGCGTGAATCATCGATAAAACCCTTGGCTTCTAATGTACTGGCAGCCACATCAATATCTGTTTTGGTAAATCCTTTATCTGCCAGCCGGGAACACAATTCTCCCCGACTGTAATCGCGGCGCGCTAGCAGCGCAACCGCGATATCCATCAGTGAATCGCTCAGAAGATTTCTCCGGTTTCCATATCGATATTATCTTCACCAACGGTTTCAGTAGCCGCTGTTGCACCAACACCACCTTTATGCAGCAGCATTTCCCGCAACTGGGTATCAATCTCCTGCGCCACTTCTGGATTATCCTGCAGGAATTTGCCCGCGTTGGCTCGGCCCTGGCCAATTTTATCGCCTTTGTAGCTATACCAAGCGCCAGCCTTTTCAATCAACTTATGAGCCACACCAAGATCGACCAATTCACCAACTCGGTTGATGCCTTGACCATATAAGATCTGGAAATCGGCTTGTTTGAATGGTGCAGCAACTTTGTTTTTCACCACCTTAACGCGCGTTTCGTTACCAACGACTTCATCACCTTCTTTGATAGAACCCGTACGACGAATATCCAGACGCACGGACGCATAGAATTTCAGCGCGTTACCACCGGTTGTGGTTTCCGGGTTACCAAACATCACCCCAATCTTCATACGGATTTGGTTAATAAATATAAGCAAGGTGTTGGATTGTTTGAGATTACCAGCGAGCTTACGCATGGCCTGACTCATCATTCGTGCTGCCAAGCCCATGTGAGAGTCACCAATTTCCCCTTCAATTTCTGCTTTGGGTGTTAACGCTGCTACCGAGTCGACGATGATGACATCCACAGCACCACTGCGAGTCAGAGCATCACAGATTTCCAATGCCTGCTCCCCAGTATCTGGCTGAGAACACAGCAGATTATCAATATCTACCCCTAACTTACGGGCATAAATAGGATCCAAAGCATGTTCGGCATCGATAAAAGCACAAACCTTGCCTTCCCGTTGCGCGGCAGCGATCACTTCTAAGGTAAGCGTAGTTTTACCAGAAGATTCAGGTCCGTAAATTTCAACGATACGGCCTAATGGTAAGCCTCCAGCCCCTAATGCGATATCCAGAGAGAGCGAACCGGTGGAAATCGTTTCCACATCCATGCTTCGATCTTCACCCAATTTCATAATCGAGCCTTTACCAAACTGCTTTTCAATCTGGCCCAACACGGCGTTTAACGCTTTCTCTTTATTCGGATCAATCTTCATTCTGGTTCCCTCTTACGACAACCAAATTGTTGTCTGAAATGCCTGTCTGCACCCAATCGGGTATAAATCGTTATCACGTTTATCCAGTAGTATACTGTACAATCATACAGTATCAAGTCCTGTGTATGATTAATTTATTTGCATTAATAATGCATTAGCAACAATGTCCTTTTTGTATCAAAGAGATGGCAAAATTTGTGAGAGTAAACTTCATCACTTTCAAATAACTGTTAATATTGCCATCCAGATTGCGGACATCATTGTCCGGATAACGAAGGAAAGACCCGCACAAGTTTATGATGCAAAATTCAGCTATTAGCCTCGATGACGATCTCGAAAAGCACACCCCCATGATGCGGCAGTACCTGTCGACGAAGGCCCAACACAGCGATATGTTGCTGTTTTATCGCATGGGAGACTTTTACGAGCTGTTTTACGATGACGCACGTCGCGCCTCCGAGCTGCTGGGGATCTCATTGACTGCTCGAGGTAAGAGTGGCGGAGAGCCGATTCCCATGGCGGGCATCCCCTATCATGCAGTGGAAACCTACCTGGCGAAACTGGTGCAACAGGGCGAATCCGTGGCAATCTGTGAACAGATTGGTGACCCTGCGTTGGCAAAAGGACCGGTTGAACGCAAAGTTGTACGTATCGTTACCCCCGGAACACTGACTGATGAAGCATTGCTACAAGAGCGGCAGGATAACCTGCTAGCTGCAGTTTATGAGGGGAAAACTGGCTTCGGCTATGCCACGCTAGATGTTGCGTCAGGACGTTTCATCGTTACAGAACTGGAAGATCTTGAAAGTCTAGAAGCTGAGTTGCAACGAACCAGACCCGCAGAGCTGCTATATAGCGAGGATTTCTCGCAGCAACAACTGCTAAGCAGCATCAAAGGTAAACGTCGCCGTCCAGAGTGGGAATTTGATTTTGATACCGCAATGCGCTTTTTATTGGACCAGTTCGGTACCAAAGACTTACAGGGATTTGGCATTCATCAAGCGCGCTTGTCGCTGCAAGCGGCTGGCTGCTTAATGCAATATGTGCGTGATACTCAGCGCACCGCCCTGCCCCATATCAATGCGATTCATCAGTTCAGCCCAAGTGACAGCATAGTGCTGGATGCGGCCACCAGACGAAACCTGGAGTTAACACAGAACTTATCTGGCGGTCGCGAAAATACCCTTGCGTCGGTATTGGATGCCACCGCAACGCCAATGGGTAGCCGTATGCTGCAACGCTGGATCCATCAACCACTACGCAGTCGCACATTGATTGAAGCACGGCATAATGCAGTGGCGGAATTGCTGTCTTGCGGACAGTATGAACAGCTGCACGACGTGTTGAAATCGCTGGGAGACGTTGAACGAATTGTCGCCCGTTTAGCGATCCGTAATGCCAGACCGCGGGATCTAGCGCGTTTGCGTCAGGCCTTAGAACTGCTTCCTGAGATCCAACAACAACTCAGTACGATGAAGCAACCACACCTGCGTTACCTCAGCGAGCAGATCAGCGAATTTCCTGAGGAATTGTCACTGTTACAGCGCGCCATCATTGATAATCCGCCCGTACTAATTCGTGATGGAGGTGTCATTCGCGAAGGCTATAACGCTGAACTTGATGAGTGGCGAAGCTTGAGCGACGGCGCGTCCGATTATTTACAGCAGTTGGAAGTACGAGAAAAAGAACGAACTGGTATTGCAACATTAAAAGTTGGGTTTAATCGGGTACATGGTTATTACATTGAAGTATCCCGCGGACAATCGGCACAGGTTCCTTTGAGTTACCAACGTCGTCAGACGCTGAAAAATACCGAACGCTATATTATTCCTGAGTTAAAAGAGTATGAGGAGAAAGTGCTTTCGAGTCAGGGCAAAGCCTTAGCACTGGAAAAACAGTTATGGGACGAACTGTTCGACCTTCTGCTACCCAAACTTTATGCACTACAGTGCTTCGCGGTGGCAGCATCAGAACTGGATGTGTTGAGTAATTTTGCTGAACGGGCTGAATCCTTTGGTTACTGCCAGCCTAACCTGACTGACAGCACCGGTATTGATATCGACGAAGGGCGACATCCTGTGGTCGAAAGAGTGAGTCAATCGCCTTTTATCGCGAATCCGGTTGTCCTAAATCCAAACCGACGAATGCTCATTGTGACCGGTCCCAATATGGGCGGTAAATCCACCTATATGCGTCAGGTAGCCTTGATCACACTGATGGCCCACATCGGCAGTTTTGTCCCAGCAGCGCACGCCACGATTGGCCCGGTTGACAGAATTTTTACGCGAATTGGGGCCTCTGATGATCTGGCTTCAGGCCGCTCTACCTTTATGGTTGAGATGACAGAAACGGCAAATATTCTGCACAATGCCACGGCCAATAGTTTGGTACTGATGGATGAAATTGGTCGAGGTACTTCAACCTATGATGGGATGTCATTGGCCTGGGCAGCCGCAGAATACCTGGCTCGTCAATTAGGAGCCTTAACGCTGTTTGCCACCCACTATTTCGAATTAACGCAGCTATCTGAGTTATTACCACAGGTCATAAATGTGCACCTGGATGCCATGGAACATGCCGACACCATTGTGTTTATGCATGCCGTACAGGAAGGCGCGGCCAGTAAAAGTTATGGGTTACAGGTAGCGGCGCTGGCTGGCGTACCGACGACGGTGATCAAAGCTGCCAAAATGAAATTGAAAGAGTTGGAAGCGAGAGACAGCCACCAGCACCAAGGTGCCGTTACACCGCTGCAATCCAGCCTGCCATTTGAAAATGAAATTTCAGAAGTGGAACTAACGCTTAAGCGACTCAACCTTGATGAACTGACGCCAAAATCGGCACTGGATTTGTTATACAAACTGCAAACATTAGCGAAACAGCACTAAACATCTCCTTAGCTGAATAACAGTAACTGACACAAAAAAGCGCACGTTTATGTGCGCTTTTTAATCCAAACAGCGACTGAATTACATTTTAAACAGGGCTTCTACTGACAACCCTTGCCCTGAAATCATATCACGCAGACGTTTTAACGCTTCCACCTGGATCTGTCTGACTCGTTCTCGAGTCAGACCAATTTCAGCGCCGACATCCTCCAGCGTTGCTGGCTCATATCCCAGCAGACCAAAACGGCGCGCTAACACTTCCCGCTGTTTGGTGCTTAGTTCATTCAGCCATTTCACCACAGATTTAGAGATATCCTCATCCTGTACCTGCGCATCTGGTGTATAGCTATCATCGTCAGGCAACACATCCAATAAAGCTTTTTCATTATCACCACCGATGGGTGTATCCACCGACGTAATTTTTTCATTAAGCTTAAGCATGCGACTAACGTCTGCACTTGGCAGTTCTAACTTTGACGCGATCTCTTCCGCAGTAGGCTCATGGTCCAACTTGTGTGCTAGTTCCCGGGCGGTACGCAGATAAACGTTAAGTTCTTTTACAACATGAATAGGTAAGCGAATAGTACGGGTCTGATTCATAATGGCCCGTTCAATAGTTTGACGGATCCACCATGTAGCATATGTAGAGAAACGGAAGCCTCGTTCTGGGTCAAATTTTTCTACGGCCCGAATGAGGCCGAGATTACCTTCCTCGATCAGATCAAGCAGTGCTAACCCGCGATTGTTATAACGACGGGCAATTTTTACTACCAATCGTAGATTGCTTTCAATCATTCGGTTGCGCGATTTTTCACAACCGCGGAGAGCTTTGCGCGAAAAATAAACTTCCTCTTCGGCAGTTAATAAGGGGGAAAAACCGATTTCACTTAAATACAGCTGAGTGGCATCTAAATTCTTTTGCAGATCATCCTGTACGCGCTCTGCTAAGGCATCAGCCTGCTGTAAATCCATCTCAACTGAAAAATCTTCAAATTCTTGCACGGAAGCGTTGGTATTATTTCGGCTCATAATGTGCTCTCCCAAAATTTGGATAAACAATCTACATCTGGCGTTTTCCTCCAATGCCAAAGTGGCGCCAAACCATCAACGTTTGGGTAAATATTTTAGTGGGTTAACAGATTGACCATGGTAACGAATTTCAAAATGCAACATTACTTGGTCGGTACCTGTACTTCCCATCGTGGCAATAGTCTGTCCTGCGGACACGTTTTGCTGTTCCTTAACTAAGATTTTATCGGTATGGGCGTACGCACTAAGATAATCATCACTGTGCTTGATAATGACGAGATTCCCATATCCTCGTAAAGCATTACCCGCATAGACAACCCGACCATCTGCAGCGGCTTTTATAATATCGCCACGGTTACCGGCAATCTTTATCCCTCTATTGCCTTGCTCGGTACTAGAAAAAGTTGCTACCACATTCCCGTTCGCTGGCCACAACCATTGACCAACTTCGTCAGGTAAGATGGCACCTGAACTGTGGATAATTCCGTTAACATCTTGTTTACTAGTGGTTACAGAGTACGCAGACTTGTGATCGGAATCAAGTGTTTTTTGTGATGCCGGTCGCACTGACTGAACTGTTGCATTTTTTAATTTATCATTTTGTTTTTTATTAATTTTTTCTCCATATTTTTCATTCTTACGTTTGGAGTAATTGCTCAAATTATGTGCTTTTTTATTTGATGAAATGGGGTTCAGGTGAAGTATCTGCCCAGGGTAAATGGTGTAAGCACTGTCTAGACGATTTATCTTGGCCAACTCTTGATAATCTTTATCCGCTGCCCAAGCGATTGAATACAGAGTATCACCTTTATTCACTTTGTAAGTTTTAGCTGAGTTGAGATAGCCCTTTGCAATAATCGGGCGGGATCCGCTAACCGAATAAACGGGAGCGGGATGATAAGACTGGAAGCTACACGCTGAAACGGACAATATCGCGGCAACGATTACCACGCCATAGCAGAGCCTTCGGCACAATATTTGAAAAGCGCTATGACGTTCTTCCTGGGACACTCCATTCCTCTCTAATCGCTTGACGAAATTTATGCCAAAGCCCCACTGACTAATGGCACAAATCGAACCGCTTCAATCACGCTGGATGTATATTTTTCTCCCTGCCGGATAATTCTCAGCAATTGCTGATTATCTTCCCCCACAGGCACTATCAGAACACCGCCATCCGCTAACTGTTGCAATAAGGCTTCTGGGATCTCAGCAGCAGCGGCAGTAACCACAATTGCATCAAATGGTGCACGATTGACCCAACCTTGCCACCCGTCACCATATTTAAACGATACGTTGTGCAGATCTAACCGTTTCAGTCGCTGTCTGGCCTGTATTTGAAGACTTTTAATGCGTTCAACCGTGTATAACTGCGGAACTAGTTGCGCCAGAATTGCGGCTTGATAACCTGACCCGGTGCCAATTTCCAACACCTTTGTCGGATTGACCGCTAACACCTGTTCGGTCATACGTCCAACGATATAGGGCTGAGAAATGGTCTGCCCAGAACCTATTGGTAAAGCGGTATTCTCATAAGCCTTATGCGCCAGTGCACCATCGACAAACATCTCCCGAGGAGTTGCTGCCAACGCCTGTAGCACTGCGGGGTGAGTGATACCCGCCTCGCTTAATTTTCGGGTTAACTGTAATGCCGCAGATGCAGATGCTGCGCGACTCATAGTTTCTCAATCCACTGTTGCAGTTGTGATAGCTGACGATAGGCGGTCAAATCTACTGTTAACGGCGTAATAGATACAAAGCCCTGCGCCACAGCATAAAAATCGGTATCGTCGCCCACATCCAGTTCTATTCCAGGAGGGCCAAGCCAGAATATCTCACGCCCATGAGGATCGGTAGTTCGCACCATATCCTCCGCTTTGTGTCGCGTTCCCAGTCGGGTAACTCTGATCCCCTGGATCTGATCCATAGGTAAGTCCGGCACATTAATATTGAGGATCTGATCGGAGGCGATTGGAAAGCGTTTCAGCCCTTCAATAATTTTCAGCGTGTATGCGGCGGCAGTACCGTAATGCGTTAATGCCCGCCCCGCTAAAGATACTGCTACTGCTGGTAAACCCAGAAAACGCCCTTCCATAGCAGCCGCCACCGTACCTGAGTATAAGGTATCATCACCCATGTTCGCGCCAGCATTAATACCGGATACCACCATATCAGGCTCGCCATTACAGAGTTCACGTATGGCTAAATGCACGCAATCTGTGGGGGTACCGTTAACCGAGATATAACCGTTATCTAACTTATTAATCCTTAAAGGATTAGTCAAGGTCAACGAATTACTTGCACCAGAGCAGTTACGATCTGGCGCGACAGTTTGCACCGAAGCAACCTGCGACAGTGTCTCTGTCAGCACTTTAATCCCTGGAGCCATGACACCATCATCATTACTGACCAGAATCTTCATCGTCGCTTACCCGCCCTGATTTGCTTCTTTTTCGGCAACGGCCTGTTGCCAGCGCATTTCTGCAACATCGGTATAATCCAGCACTTCGCGCAATACCGAGGTGGCATAAGCCCCCGCGGGTAATACAAAGCTAACTTTCAAGCCTTCCGGGATCAAAGACCAACTCATCGCTTGCGGACACAGAAATAATGGTCGCCGCTCCTGAGATAACCCCACATCTTCTAGCCCCTTAAGATCATCGGCATAGGCTTCCAGGACACGACTTTCAAATGCTAAGGCATCGCCAGTACACAACGGTGTACCTCGCCCCCATAATGGTGCCGACAGTTGAATATCCTGCTCCGCTAAACGTCGTTTAAGGACTTCATCCCACTGTTCTGCCACAAAAAAACTGTTGCTTCCAGCCAGCATCACACAATCGCCAGCCAACAATGCTTGAGAATGCTGCGATAATCTGGTGGAGGTCACGGCGTTAAACAGCATAGATCGCAACGCTGACAGATAGAGTGAACGTTTATTACGGTCTTTAACTTTTCTCCCGGCCAACATTTCGCGAGCTTTAGTGATATTGCCCCCTTGATGACCGAATCGCTGCTCTCCAAAATAGTTAGGCACACCATGTTCACGGATCTGCTGTAAACGCTTTTGGACGTCATCAGGATCACTGAGTTCTCTTAAAATCAGCGTAAACCGATTACCGGTCAATGCACCAATTCTCAGTTTTTTGCTATGACGATGACTGGCTAACACTTGCAAATTGCCGGCATTCAATTGTTGCCAATCAGGCGTTTCTTTTCCCGGAATGCGTATACCAAACCATTGTTCTGTGACTGCATTTTTATCTTTCTGACCAGCAAAGGTCACTTCTTTAGGATGTACACCAGCAAATTTAGCCAGCATTTCCGCTACCGCAGCGGTATTTAACCCGCTCTTTCGAATATGCAGTAAGTGATGTTCGCCTTCACCAGTTGGTGCAAATGGCAGCAATTCCTGTACTAAAAAATCTTCGTTGTAGGTTCGCAGATTCCCACAACTATGAGGCTTTCCATATAGATAATGGAGTTCTACCACGCGACATGCTCCTCTGCAGCTGATTGCAGCAGTACTACCGCTTCGACCGCAATACCTTCTTTGCGACCAGTAAACCCAAGTTTTTCAGTAGTAGTCGCTTTAACATTAATCGCATCTAGCTCTGCCTGTAAATCGACCGCCAGTACCATTCTCATCGCGTCGATGTGCGGTGCCATTTTAGGCGCTTGCGCAATAATGGTGACATCAAGATTGCCCAGGCAAAAACCGCGCTGCCTAACGAGCTCAAAACAATGACGCAGCAACACCCGACTGTCAGCCCCTTTAAACTGAGGATCTGTATCAGGGAAATGGTGTCCTATATCCCCGAGAGCCATCGCCCCCAACAACGCATCTGCTACGGCATGCAGCACCACATCACCATCCGAATGTGCAACCAAACCCGTTTCGTAAGGCACAGTAACACCGCCGAGGATCAACGGTTGAACACCGCCGAATTTATGGACATCAAAACCATGTCCGATACGTATCTTCATCAATTACTCCAGTTGCTCCGGACTTAACGCTGCTCTCGCTGATGACGCAGATATAACGTTGCCAATGGCAGGTCATCCGGATGCGTTATCTTAATATTGTCACTCCGGCCGGTTACCAGCCCGGGATGAACCCCCGCCCACTCCATAGCCGAAGCTTCATCCGTCACCTGAATACCGGCTGCAATCGCTGCTGCGAGATTCCGTTGTAGTTCTTGCGCAGGAAATAACTGGGGTGTGAGCGCATGCCAAAGTGCTTCGCGAGATACCGTGGACGCTACACAACCATCAGCAGAGGCTCGCTTCATGGTATCGCGCACTGGCGCTGCCAAAATGGCACCTTGAGGAAATTGTTGCCGTGCCGCCAACAGCCTATCGATATCCTGATGAGTCAAACATGGTCTTGCGGCGTCGTGTACCAAAGCCCAGGCATTGGTCTCATGGACATTTTGTAATGCGGCCAGAACCGAATTCGCGCGCTCAAGTCCCCCCTCAACGGTATGAAGTTTTGGGTGTTGAGCTTGTGATAATGTTGAAAAGAATTGATCCTGTGAATGTAATGCCACCACTACCCGTGCAATATCAGGGTGGTCCAACAATAGTTGCAACGTAATGCCAAGAATGCAGCTATCCAACAACGGCAAATATTGTTTGGGGCGATTGGCGCCCATACGACTGCCAATACCTGCTGCCGGAACGATAGCCACTACGGATTGAGACGCATATGCTTCATTATCAAACTGCGTTTCAGATTGTTTCATGGTGCCCTGCATTTAAGAAATATAGACGACGAACAGCATGATATATCAGTTACTAGACACGGTCATTGAACGTTGATCGCCACCAACTACCCGATAAAAAGTTTCACCCTTTTTAATGAGTCCCAGTTCATTGCGCGCACGTTCTTCAATAGCTTCTTTGCCACTGCGCAAATCAGAAATTTCCTCTTTTAACGCCTGGTTTCTGGCATCCAGTTCATCGTTATTCTGTTGCTGCTCGGCAATCTGATGATCCAAATGATAATACTCAGTGAGGCTATTTTCGCCCCACCATAAGCGATACTGCATCAGACCAAGCAACAGGCATCCTAACAAGAGCAAAGGTTTCATAAGTCGCGTGCAACCATTTCTGATAAAACGTTCTGCGACAGATAGTACAACAAAAAAGGCCACCAAGTGGCGGCCTTTTTGCATCAGTTTATATCTGTGTCGCTAAAAAGCAGGCTTATGCCTGACCTTTAATCGCTGACCGCCCCCAAAAAGGTGCCTTTTCGCCTAACTGTTCTTCGATACGTAACAGTTGGTTGTACTTGGCAATACGATCTGAACGGCACAGAGAGCCAGTCTTAATCTGTCCAGCAGCAGTACCTACCGCAAGATCCGCAATAGTAGCATCTTCAGTTTCGCCGCTGCGGTGAGAAATCACAGCCGTGTAACCAGCCGCTTTTGCCATGCGAATCGCAGCCAGGGTCTCAGTCAGTGAGCCAATCTGGTTGAACTTGATAAGAATGGAGTTACCGATACCCTGTTCGATACCGCGAGCCAGGATTTTAGTGTTGGTCACAAACAGATCATCACCCACCAACTGAATTTTGTCACCGAGGATCTTGGTCAGATACGCCCAACCTTCCCAGTCAGACTCATCAAGACCGTCTTCAATAGACACGATCGGATATTGTTCTGTCAGTGATTTAAGGAAATCTGAGAATTCTTTGGCGGTAAACACTTTGCCTTCACCGGCGAGATCGTACTTACCATCTTTGTAAAACTCTGACGCCGCACAGTCCAGAGCCAAAGTCACGTCAGTACCCAGATTATAACCGGCTGCCGCAATCGCTTCTTTGATAACAGCCAAGGCATCAGCGTTAGATGACAGGTTCGGCGCAAAACCACCTTCATCACCAACGGCAGTATTCAATCCTTTGGCTTTCAGGACTTTCTTCAGATTATGGAAAATTTCAGAACCCATGCGCAATGCTTCACGGAAATTTTTTGCACCTACAGGCTGAACCATAAACTCTTGAATATCGACGTTATTATCAGCATGTTCACCACCGTTGAGAATATTCATCATCGGCACCGGCATGCTGTACTGACCGGGTGTACCATTCAGCTCGGCGATGTGGGCATACAATGGCATCCCCTTGAAGGCTGCGGCAGCTTTGGCGGCAGCCAATGATACGGCCAGAATTGCGTTAGCACCGAGTTTATCTTTGTTTTCGGTACCGTCCAGTGCAATCATGATGTTGTCAATCTCAGCTTGGGCTGTAGCATCTTTGCCCAACAGTGCATCACAGATCGGGCCGTTAATGTTAGCCACAGCTTTCAGAACGCCTTTGCCTAAATAACGGCTTTTGTCACCATCACGCAGTTCCAATGCTTCACGGCTACCGGTAGAGGCGCCTGATGGCGCTGCCGCCATACCGATAAATCCACCTTCCAGATGCACTTCAGCTTCTACAGTGGGGTTACCGCGCGAATCCATGATTTCGCGACCAATGACTTTAACGATCTTAGCCATAATATCCTCAGTTCAGAGATAAAGATTAAAAGATAAAACCCATACCCATATAGCATCCCCATGACATGGGTACAGGGCTTTTGATACTGCCGCAATGTCTCATCATACGACATTCTCGGACGCTTGATGAGGCATCGCAGGATTAAATAAAAAAGCCGGTGCAATTCACTCGCACCGGCTTGTATGTTTTAGCCTAATTTGCTTTTTTGATAGGCGCTGGCTGCCGCAACAAACCCTTCAAACAGCGGATGACCATCACGCGGTGTTGAAGTAAATTCCGGATGGAACTGCCCGGCGACAAACCAAGGGTGATCCGGCAATTCAATCATCTCAACCAATTTACGATCTGAAGATAAACCACTGAACACCAACCCCGCCTGTTCAAGTCTAGGAACATAGGTGTTATTCACTTCATAGCGATGGCGATGACGTTCAACGCAATTTTCACTGCCATAAGCCGCTGCAGCTTTGGTGCCTGGTATCAAATGACACAACTGAGCCCCCAGTCGCATAGTACCGCCCAGATCTGAGTTTTCGCTGCGGTGTTCAACATGGCCTTCTTCATCAATCCATTCGGTAATAAGACCAACCACTGGGTAAGGTGTTTTGGGTTCAAATTCAGTAGAGTGGGCACCTTCCATGCCAGCAACGTGACGAGCAAACTCAATCAGTGCCACCTGCATACCCAAACAAATACCGAAATAAGGCAGCTTATGTTCACGGGCGTATTGAGCAGCCATGATCTTGCCCTCAATACCACGAGAACCGAAACCACCTGGGACCAGAATACCATCAAGCCCTTCCAGTACTTCTACGCCCTTCGCTTCGACAGTCTGAGAATCAATGTATTTAATATGCACTGAGACGCGAGTCTTAATCCCGGCATGTTTCAAGGCTTCGTTAACGGATTTATACGCATCAGGCAACTCAGTGTATTTACCCACCATGCCGATGGTCACTTCGGCATTCGGGTTGGCTTCCTGATAAATCACGTTTTCCCATTCAGAAAGATCGGCTTCCTGACATTGGAGGCCAAAGCGTTTAACGACCAGTTCATCCAATCCCTGAGAACGCAACAGCGCCGGAATTTTATAGATAGAATCAACGTCGCGCAGTGAAATAACCGCTTTTTCTTCGACGTTACAGAACAGGGAAATTTTAGCGCGCTCAGTCGCCGGAATTGCCCGGTCGCCTCGGCACACCAGAATATCAGGCGCAATACCGATAGAACGCAGTTCTTTAACTGAGTGCTGTGTCGGTTTGGTTTTCACTTCCTGAGCAGGGCCAATAAATGGCACTAAAGTCAGGTGCATGAACATGCTGCGCTCGCGGCCCAGCTCAACCCCCAACTGACGAATAGATTCGAGGAATGGCAAAGACTCGATATCACCAACAGTACCACCAATTTCAACAATGGCTACGTCGTGACCTTCACCGCCTTCCAGCACTTTTTCCTTAATCGCATTGGTGATATGGGGGATCACCTGAATAGTCGCGCCCAGATAGTCACCACGGCGTTCCTTACGCAGCACTTCTTCGTAAATACGGCCGGTAGTAAAGTTATTCCGGCGGCCCATTTTCGTGCGAATAAAACGTTCATAGTGGCCCAAATCCAGATCGGTTTCCGCACCGTCTTCTGTCACAAAGACTTCGCCGTGCTGGATAGGACTCATGGTTCCCGGATCAACGTTGATGTAAGGATCCAACTTCATGATGGTCACATTGAGGCCCCGCGCCTCTAATATTGCAGCCAAAGATGCTGCTGCAATGCCTTTGCCAAGTGATGAAACCACACCACCGGTTACGAAGATATACCTTGTAGTCATGCTGAACCTGAGAAAAAGAGTGAGAATTCAGCGCTTGGATGAAGCGCCTGGACGGGGCGACAGTATATCAAAGACGGCTGGATTTACCAAACCAACAGAGGCAGAAATTTACCTGAATATTTAAATAAAAGGCGGCAGATTAGCTACGCTCCTGCTGTTTCACCTGCTCCCAGTACTGGTCCAATGACATTAAAGAATGTTCTTCGAACGCTTTTCCAGACTCATGAACCCGTTGCTCTACCCCACGAAAACGGCGTTCAAATTTGTGATTAGCCTGCCGCAGTGCTTCTTCCGGATTCACCCCCAGATGCCGTGCAAGATTCACTGCGGCAAACAGCAGATCACCAACTTCTTCCTGCACTTTCTGTGGTATTTGCGGTGAAGTTTGTGCTTCGACAATCACTTCATCCAACTCTTCTCGCACCTTGTCGACTACCGGCGATAATTCGCCCCAATCAAAACCGACTCGCGCTACCCGCTTCTGGATTTTTGCTGCCCGAGTGAGCGCAGGTAATGCGTTCGGAATGTCATCAAGTATGGAATTCAGCTGTCTTGCCTGCCGCTCACCCGCTTTAAGTTTTTCCCAGTTATCATGCAAATCTTTAATATCCGCATCGGCAAATACATGGGGATGGCGCTGCACCAGTTTGTCGCAGATACGAGAGACTACTGTGCTAAAATCGAACTGTTGCTGCTCTTTGCCAAGCTGCGAATAAAACACTATCTGAAACAGTAAATCGCCCAGTTCTGCCGGTAACTCCGCCCAGTCTTCACGCTCAATAGCATCGGCGACTTCATAGGCTTCTTCCAGAGTGAATGGAATGATCGACGTAAACGTCTGTTCCTTGTCCCAAGGACAGCCCTGCTGAGGGTCGCGGAGTTTTTCCATAATTGCCAACAGGCGTTCAATATCGGGATTACTCACAGCTGTCTATACCTATCACTCATATCACGACCGACTACAAACGGCGCGCTTCCAGAACACCATCGACCAGATTCAGTTTTGAAATCACGCGCGACAAACCTTCCACATTATAGAGTTCCATCTCTAACTCTATGGTAGCGGTCTGGGTTTTCACGTCAGATGAGGTGTTCATCGCCAGCACATTCGACTTTTCAGCCGCTAACACCGAAGTTAAATCCCGCAACAGACCGGTGCGGTCATTAGCCAATACCCGCAATCGGACTTTATAGCCGCCGGAGTAGTTTTCACCCCAGACCACATCCACTAAACGCTCCGGATGCGCTCGCATCAACTCTTTCACTTGTTCGCAGTCAGCTCTATGTACCGAGATGCCACGACCTTTTGTGATAAAACCAAAGATCTCATCACCGGGAACAGGCTGACAGCACCGGGCCAGATGACTCATAAGGTTACCGACGCCATTCACTTCAATACGATCTTTGCTACCACTGCTGGCTTTCTGACCGCCCTTTTTCACCAGTTCTTCAATGGCGTCTTCTTCAGAAGGTTGTTCCTGACGGAACTGCCCCTGAACATAGTTCACCACTTGGTTTAAACGCACATCACCGCCACCTATGGCCGCCAATAGGTCGTCCATATTGCCCACATTGAAACGCTCAACAGCGATATTGGCATCCTTAAGATTAAGGCCAATGCGTGATAATTCCGCCTCCAGCATTTCTCTGCCTGCGGCCAGATTTTTATCACGGTCCTGCTGCTTCAGCCAATGCAGGATCTTGCTTCGCGCACGCGAAGTTTTGATGTAACCCAAGTTGGGGTTAAGCCAGTCGCGCTTGGGATTGGGGGTTTTAGAGGTAATAATCTCGACCCGCTCCCCTGTTTGCACCTGATAAGTAAAGGGGACGATACGGCCATCGACCTTGGCACCGATACAGCGGTGACCAATCTGCGAATGAATATAGTAGGCAAAGTCGAGTACGGTAGACCCCCCAGGCAAGTCGACGACTTCACCGGTCGGGGTAAACACATACACCCGATCTTCAAACACCTGAGAACGGATCTCTTCCACCAGATTACCACTTTCAGCCACATCTTCCTGCCACTGCAGGATCTTACGCAGCCAATTGATCTTCTCTTCGTAACCGGTTTGTTTACCCGCAGTACCTTCTTTGTATTTCCAGTGAGCAGCGACCCCCAGTTCGGCGTCTTCATGCATCTGCTGGGTACGGATCTGGATCTCGACGGTTTTACCTTCCGGCCCGACAACCACAGTATGAATTGACTGATAGCCATTAGGCTTGGGGTTAGCAATGTAATCATCAAATTCACGGGGAATGTGATGCCACAGCGTGTGCACCACCCCCAGCGCGCCATAGCAGTCCTGCAATCGTTCGGTGACGACCCGCACTGCACGCACATCAAATAACTCGTCAAATTTTAGGTGTTTACCGCGCATCTTTCGCCAAATTGAGTAAATATGCTTGGGGCGTCCATACACTTTGGCGCGGATTTGCTCTTCATCCAGCTTTTGTTGTAGTTGATCGACGAAATTCTCGATATAGACTTCACGGTCAAGCCGTTTACCGTCTAACTGCCGGGCAATTTCTTTGTAGGTATCGGGATGCAGGTAACGAAAGGAAAGATCTTCCAACTCCCATTTCAGTTGACCAATCCCCAGGCGGTTTGCCAGCGGCGCGTAAATATCAGCAATCTCTCTGGCAAGCAACACCCGGGTTTCTTCATCTGACCCCTTGACCTGTCGCAACAGAAATACTCGTTCGGCCAATTTGATAACCACCGCGCGTACATCTTCCACCATCGCCAACAACATTTTACGGATGTTATCGATTTGCGGCTCGGCCGCACGGCTATCCTGATTCAGCTGCAAATAACCAATGGCATCCATGGTCTTCACGCTGCGCACTAATGCAGCTAATCCTGACGAACACTTTTCCTGCAAATATTCTTCATTTAGCAGTCCGGCTTCAAAATAGACGAACAGTGCTGACGCCAACAAGGTGTCGATATCCATATTCAGCGGCGCCAGGATCTCAATTAATTCGCGGGATTTGGCCTGTAGCTCCGCCTGCGGAATACGGCACTTACCGAGCGGCAAGCTTTCAAGCTGCTGGAATAACACCAGTAGCTTCTGAGCTTCCTCGGGCTGAGCGACGTGGCGTTTGACCCACTCGTCCAACGTAAAGTCCGGATCCTGAAAATGCGCTTCGCGAACAGATACCATCTTTGCTTCCTTTTTTGGGTCTGATAAACAGACGCGTCAAGACTCTCTATCTTGGGTATTGCTTGCGGGAAGTCAAATCCCTTATGTCGCTTTTTGGAAAATCTCGCGTAAAGCTGGCGTTTATTTGTGCGAAAAGAGTGCCATGGCCTCAATATGATGCGTCTGAGGAAACATATCCAAGAGCACCAGTTTATCTAGCTGATAACCTTGTTCTACTAATCTGACACTATCCCGCGCCAGATTGGCGGGATTACATGATACATAAACCAATGATGCCGGTTGCAACTTTGGCAGGCACGCCAACAACTCCCAGGCACCGGCACGACTAGGATCCAGCAATAACTTATCGACTTGAGTCAGCCAAGGTTGTCCACGTAAATCGCCATTCAAATCCGCGCAATAAAATTCCGCATTGCTCAGTCCGGCAGCGATGGCGTTAGTTTGAGCCTGTTCAACCAGCGATGACACCCCTTCAACCCCGGTGACCTTGGCACCAGTTGCCGCAATAGGCAGGCTGAAATTTCCCATACCACAGAATAAGTCGAGAATGTGTTCACCCGTTTTTGGGGCTAGCCACTCTAACGCCTTGGCGATCATCAGTTGATTCACTCCGCCGTTTACCTGAATGAAGTTACCCGGGTTAAAATGCAGTGTCAGCGGCTGGCTGGCCAGAGTAAATCGATAAAATGGCTGGGCACCATGCAGGTAGTCATACGCGCCATCCTCACCTTGCAATACCAGTTGGCAATCGAGTTTCTGTGCTAATGCCAATAAGCGCTGCCGGTCTTTGTCTGATAATGGCTTTGTCACCCGCAGAACGACCAAAATGCCACTGTCAGCTGCGATCAATTCCACGTGCCCAAGACTGGTAATTCCCTGTAACTGTGCCAATGACGACGCCAAGGGTTTTATCAGTGCTGACAGCGCGGGAGCCAATACCGGACATTCATTCACAGCGACGACCTTGCTACTTTCTCGCGCACGGAAGCCCATGAAAAAACGCTTGCTAGTCTTGTCAAACCAGGTTGCTAAACGCGCTTTACGACGATATGCCACAGGCTCACCACTAAGCACTTCAATTTCGGGCAACACGTCGATACCAGAGAACTTTTCGAATAATTCAGTCAGGACTTGTTGTTTGTACCGACGTTGCGCCTCAATCTGCAAATGCTGTAAATCACACCCACCACAACTACCGTAGTAATGACAGAGTGGCTGACAGCGCTGCTCAGAGGCCTGTTGTACTTTTATCAGCTGCGCGCGAGCATATTGCTTTTTATCCTCGGTCACTTTGACTTCGGCCACTTCCCCGGCCAACAGCCCAGGCACGAATAACACCTTGCCATCAAGCTGCGCGACCCCCGCGCCAAGATGATCCAGGGTACTAGCAGTTACCTGGATCTTTTTCGGCATTAACGCCGATGTTTTTGGTTTTGCTTTGAAAAATTGTGCCATGAAGCTCTCTTGGACAATAAAAATACTGGTAAAAGTAACGCCTAATCTGGCAGTCTAGTAACGTTTTAACTCTATTGCGGAATACGCCCTTGTCGATGAAAAGCCCCAACTACATGACCAAATACAGCCTGCGCTCCTGGGTACTGGTGCTGGCGTTGGCACCGACAATTTTGGTGGGTATTCTGCTGGGCGCGTATTTTACCATAAATCGCTTCTATGAATTGGAAGATACGCTGCGCGACCAGGGGAGTAATATCATTGAGCCACTGGCCATCGCTGGTGAGGCCAGTTTGATGAGTAATAACCGCGAAGCGGCCAAAAGACTCCTCGCCGCGGCACAACTTAACAAATCGACACTCGTACAATCCATCGCCATTTTTAATGCTGACAACCAACTGTTTGTCACCTCCCACTATCACAAAGACTTTGAGTTGATGCGTTATCCGCAGGATATTTCCACACTGACCCAAACCCAATTTGAGCAGATGGGTGATAGTCTGGTGGTCAGAACCCCGATCTATGCCAGTGGTAATTTACTGACACTGGATGACGTTCCCGGAGTCTCTCAGGCCGACAAGCCGGTTGGCTATGTCGCGATGTTGTTAAATAAAGAACGGGCACTGCTGGAGCAACATCGTGCGGCATTAGCGGCATTTATCATCGTATTGATTGGCGTTCAGCTGAATTTATTGTTCACTTTCCGCTTGGTAAAAAACGTGACGCAACCCATTACCGAAATGGTACGGGTCGTGGCGAAAATCCGCGAAGGTAAACTGGATACCCGGGTCGGTGGTAATTTGATTGGTGAGCTGGATCTGCTAAAACGCGGGATCAACGCCATGGCCGGTTCATTGTCTGAGTACCATGATGAGATGCAACAAAATATCGATCAGGCGACATCAGATCTGCGGGAAACACTGGAGCAGATTGAAATCCAGAACGTAGAGTTGGACTTGGCCAAGAAAAGAGCATTGGAAGCCAGTCGCATCAAATCGGAATTCTTGGCCAACATGTCGCATGAATTACGCACGCCGCTTAACGGTGTTATTGGCTTTGCCAGACAGTTGTTAAAAACCCCCTTGCACGCAAGTCAGCTCGACTACATCCGCACCATTGAGCGTAGTGCCAGTAACCTGCTAAGCATCATCAATGACATTCTGGATTTTTCCAAACTGGAAGCCGGTAAAATGGTGCTGGAAAATATGCCATTTTCACTGCGGGAAAATCTGGAAGAAACCGTGATGTTGCTGTCGACTCAGGCACATGAAAAGCAGTTGGAACTGGTCGTTGATGTGATGCCAGAAGTTCCTGATACCGTGAGTGGCGATGCCATGCGCGTCAGCCAAATCATCACGAACCTCGTGGGTAATGCCATCAAATTTACCGAGAAAGGCAGTGTGTTGCTGAAGGTCGATGTCAACAGCTTGCAAGATGACCGTGTCGAGCTGCACTGCGAAGTTTCAGACACGGGTATCGGCATCGAAGCTGAGCAACAGGAGTTATTATTCCAGGCATTTGGTCAGGCAGACTCTTCGATTTCCCGTCGCTACGGCGGCACCGGCTTAGGCCTGATTATTACAAAACGCCTTATTAATCAGATGGGGGGGCAGATTGGTTTTACTTCCCGCCCGGGCAAAGGCTCCACCTTCTGGTTTACCCTGCCCCTGTCGCAGAGCCCCTATCCCTTGGGTGAACATCTGCCGCTGCAACAACTCTCTGGCAAAAGCGTCATGCTGTTTGAACCACGGACGCTGTCTGCCGCGGTATTGCAGCGACGGCTGCAATATTGGCATATGAAAGTTGAACAGGTAAATAGCGATGCCCAACTTAAACAGTTGCTGACGAAGCAACCCGCGTTTGATTTTATGTTGTTAGCCTGCGATGAGTTTACCGATAAAGCGACACTCAAGCAGATGTTAAAAAGTTCTCGCAAATGCACTAAGGTGCTGATTGCCTTATCTGACTCTCATGATCAGCAATTATTGAATACAATTATCAGACCATTGGCAGACACAGTGCTCCGCAACCCAGTGGGTGAACATGCGTTGGTAAGAAATATGCTGGAATTGCAGATAGCACCCGAAGCTATCATGCTTCCGACCACGGCGCAGGAATCCACCCAATTAGCGATGAAAGTGTTGGCGGTCGATGATAATCCCGCCAACCTCAAACTGATTGACACCCTGCTACAGGAATTGGTTACCGAGGTACAAACGGCGGAAAATGGTCAACTGGCAGTCGAGGCTGCCCGGCAAACGGCTTTCGACGTGATTTTTATGGATATCCAGATGCCGGGAATCGATGGTCTTACGGCTACTGCGGCCATCCGCGAAGATAGTCTCAATCAAAATACGCCGATTATCGCGGTCACCGCACACGCCATAAATGAAGAGCGAGAACGTATTCTTAGCGGGGGTATGGATGGCTACCTACCTAAACCGATAGATGAAATTGCCTTAAAAGCTATTCTTAACCGCTGGCACTCACAACCTAAAATCGTACCGATTGATCATCGAACCTTGAATTGGGCTCTTTGTATCTCACAGGCCAATGATAAACCGGCACTAGCCCAAGAAATGTTGCAAATGATGGTCAATACTATTCCTGACACTCGCGCTGATATTGAATCGGCATTAGAGCAACAGCAACAACCACGACTTCTGAGTATTGTCCACAAATTACATGGGGCATGTTGCTATTCTGGTGTGCCTACCTTGCAGCAGTTGTGTGAAACAGTAGAGTCCGCATTGAAACATGGTGCGGCACTAAGCGATATGGAGCCGGAAATTCTTGAGTTACTTGATGAGCTGACTAAGGTAGAATCTGCGGCCCAAAAGTTACTCTCATCTCTTGTAACGGATTGAACCCATGAATGTAAAAGCGGGATTTTTCAAACGGCTTAAAGCACTAAGTCTGCCGCAGAAAAAATTGTTTGCCATTGCACTGTGCCAGCGCATGTTACCAAACTATCAGCTATTTTCCGATGTATGCCAATTTGGTAACCCGGCAGTGCTTGATACGCTATTGCAGCTGTTATGGCAATCGTTATACGACAATAAACTAAAATTAAACATAGAGTTACAGTTAGCAAAACTGGAAGAAAACACTCCGGAACCAGAAAATTTCGATGTCTATGGTGTGTATCCAGCACTTGATGCAGTGGTCGCGCTGTCGTCGTTATTAGGTGCCCTTGAAAGCAAAATTGAAGATGACATTATTAATATTTCCAAACTGTCATCGTCTACCGTTGCCAATTATATTGAAGCAATTGCGCCAGAGGCGCTTACAGAACAGCAACTGGAAGATTTCGTCTTTGCCCACGAAGTCATGCAGGAAGAGCGAGAGTTGCAAGAATCATTGCTGGCAATTATTGAAGAGCAGCCGCAGCTCAATGCCGAGTTTATTAAAGAATTGCGCAAAGAGATTGTAGCTGCCGGAGTATCAAATATCGGCATCACGCTTAACTGAGCTATGGGAAAGTTGCTTGACAAGGCCGGCGACCATCCGGCCCTTTATTCAGCGTTTACCCTAATTACCGCCATCAGGCATTCAGTAATTCACGCGCATTGGCAAGCGTGTTGTCTGTAATAATGTCGCCCCCCA
The DNA here is from genome assembly GCF_029167175.1 of Shewanella sp. A32. Classification (NCBI taxonomy): domain Bacteria; kingdom Pseudomonadati; phylum Pseudomonadota; class Gammaproteobacteria; order Alteromonadales; family Shewanellaceae; genus Shewanella; species Shewanella sp. A32. The sequence continues at coordinate 96,045 of NZ_JARFTS010000010.1, read as the reverse complement.
GCAGCCGTGCCAGTTCCTGGATCCGTTGCTCATGATCCAAGGGCACCATTGAGGTTTCTGTCATGCCACCCTTACTTTGTTTCGCCACATACATGTGCTGATGCCCATTGCCCGCCACCTGCGGTAAATGCGTGACACATAACACCTGAGTTGACTCCCCGAGTGACCGCAACATTCGGCCAACCACTGCGGCAGTAGGGCCAGAAATCCCCACATCCACTTCATCAAAAATCAGCGTAGGCGTTGCGACTTTACGGGCGGTGATCACTTGAATTCCAAGCCCGATACGCGACAATTCACCGCCAGATGCCACCTTCGCCATATTCTCCAGCGGCTGCCCAGGGTTGGTACTCACACGAAACTCCACATTGTCACTGCCATGCAAGGTCATCAGCTGCTCATTGAACTCGACAGCGATGACAAACTTGGCTTTGGGCATATTCAGCTCACGGATAGATTCGGTGACCAGCTTTTCCAACTCTTTGCCGTAACGTTGGCGACTTTGGCTCAGTTTCTGTGCCTGAGCCATATAATTATCGCGACTGGCGGAAAGTTGCTGTTCCATCTCTTGCAACCGAGACTCATCAGAATCCAGCGAGGCTAATTCTTGCAGTAATTCCTGATGATGTTGATACAGTGCTGACGGTTGCACGTGATGTTTGCGGCTAAGCAACATCGCTTTTGACAGGCGCTCTTCTATCTGTATAAAAACTTCTGGATCCAACTCCAGCTTATCCAGATATCGTTGTAACTCACTGCAGCTTTCCTGCACCTGGATTAAAGCATCATTCAGCATATTGCTAACAGAAGCTAATTGAGGATCGACAGTTTCGACTTCAGCAGCCACACTGATGGCTTTATTAAGCAATGAGTCGACATTACTTTCTTCACCATCACTTAACAGATAAATAGCGTTCTGACAGGCTTCCATCAATGCTGAGCCATTAGCCAGCTTTTTATGTTCCTGCTCCAGTTCGGCAAATTCCTGTTCTGCCAACCCGAATTCGTTCAGCTCCTCAACCTGATAACTGAGTAACTGCTTACGAGAAATACGTTCTTGTTGAGAACGTTGTAATTCCAGCAACTGCTGTTCGTTAGTACGAAACCGCTGATATGCCGCACTTACCGCGTCAAGCAGTAATCGATGGTTAGCATAGCTATCTAACAGTATCAGTTGCTGCTCGGTTTTGAGTAATGCGTGATGAGCATGTTGACCATGGATGCCCACCAACAACGGTCCAAGCGCTTTTAACTGTGCCAACGGCACTGGGTTACCGTTAATATATGCCCGCGAACGACCATCGCTGCCGATGGTACGCCGCAAAATACACTCATCATCCAATTCGAGGTCGTTATCCTCCAACCATCGTTTGGCTAAGGGAACGTCCAATAACGAAAAGCGGGCACTGACTTCGACCTTCTCGGCGCCAGGTCTGACACAGCCGGCGTCGGCGCGATTCCCCAGACACAAACCAAGGGCATCGATAGCAATCGATTTACCAGCACCGGTTTCACCGGTAATACTGGTCATTCCGGCACGGAAATCCAGCTCAAGAAAACGCACAATGGCAAAATTGTTGATGCTGAGTTGGCAAAGCATAAAATATCCCCAAAGCACTGTATTAATGAACAGTATATACTGATTTTTTATACAGTAAATAGCTGTTCAATAATTCTCCCTCGTCGCCAGTTGTACCTTTTGTGAATAAACGTTAATGACAGATTGCAGGCCGTCGCTATCACACAGCGATAGCTATCCGTTATTATACAAAGGTAGTGAACGTAATCATTGAGGATAAAATGCCAGCGCCATCCCCCGAACTCCAGTTGATCTACCTGTTCGTGCATCTCGTGAATGCTGGCAGTTTTTCTGCGGCGGCTCGGCAGTTAGACATGCCGGTTGCGACGGTGAGCCGCAAACTCGCACGTCTGGAAGAACAGCTTAATCGGCAGTTGTTGATGCGCAGTACGCGTAAATTGCGTCTGACTGAAGAGGGCCTGGCACTATTTCAAAAATACCAGGAAGTTGTCTCACAATTTGATGCCTTGAGCCATAGCGGCAGTCCGGAAAAACCGGAAGGCACGCTCAGACTTGCCGCGCCTATCTCAATCATCGCCAATTTACTGATTGGCACGCTCACTGAGTTTTGCGAGCAATACCCAGAGATACAGTTACATATTGCGCAAAGTAATGAAGAGTTTGATCTGGTAGACAAAGCGATAGATGTGGCAATTGTAGGAGGTACGCAACCGGACTCCTCCTGGATCTCCTGCTCATTGGGCGTACTGGACTATCGTATGGTGGCATCGCCTGGATACTTAAGAAAAGCCCCGGCACTGCAACACCCGCAACAACTACACCGACATAAGATTATTAAGGCTTGGCCTTTTTTCAACTGGACGTTACGACATGCCGACGGTGATGCATTTTATTACGATGGACCAGCCAATTTAACCCTGACAGATCTCAATGGTGCAATACGCGCCGCCGAGCTTGGCGGCGGGATCCTTTATGGCCCCGAGTTATTTGTGAAGCAGCAGTTGCAACAGGGAACTTTGCAGGTATTGTTACCGGAATGGCGCGGTGAGAAGCGGCGGATCTCGCTGTTATACCATCAGCGTGGGCAACAACCGTTGAAAGTGAGGCTCTTCATCGAATTTATGCAGGCACGTGCCGCTAAGTTGTTTGCCATGAATGATGCTGAGTCGTAAAAGATAAAACCCGCGATTGCGGGTTTTATCTGCAAAACAACATCACAATTTGATGCCGGCCTTGGCGAGATCTTTTTCTATCACGCTTTTGGGCAGCGCCACATAACCATCTTTTTCAACAACTTGCTGCCCCTGTTTGGACAAAATGTAGCGAATGAATTCACGCTGCATTGGGGGCAATTCCTGATTTGGATGCTTATTCACGTAAACATACAAATAACGTGATAGCGGATAGGTGCCTGTGGCAGCATTCTCAGCGGTAGCAGCAATATAGTCATCACCTTTTTTAGAGATTGCGACGGCTTTCACCCCCGCCGTCTTATAACCGATCCCAGAATAACCAACCGCATTTAATGACTGCGATACCGATTGCACCACGGACGCACTGCCTGGCTGCTCATTTACACTGGGTTTGAAATCCCCTTTACATAAAGCGTGTTCTTTAAAGAAACCGTAGGTACCGGAAACCGAGTTACGACCATAAAGCTGAATATCTTTAGTAGCCCAGTTGCCTTGTAAGCCAACATCCCCCCACCGGGTCAAATCGCCAGAGCCACATTTGTGGGTTGACGAAAAGATGCCATCGACCTGTTCCAGACTTAAGCCCTTGATGGGATTGTCCTTATGGACAAACACAGCCAAAGCATCAATCGCTACACGGATCCGAGTTGGTTTATAGCCATAATGTTTTTCAAAAGCTTCTTCTTCATTGGGCTTCATTGAACGGCTCATGGGGCCAAACTGAGAAGTTCCTTCGGTTAACGCTGGTGGTGCGGTGGACGAGCCGGCGGCTTGAATTTGCACGTTCACATTAGGATACATCTGCTTAAACTCTTCCGCCCACAAGGTCATCATATTCGCCAGGGTATCCGAGCCTACGGACGAGAAATTTCCGGATACACCGCTGGTTTTCTCATAATCCGCTAAGGACGGATCTACTGCCGCGATGGCGGCCGCAGAGAACAAACCGGCGGTCAGGGTCATCGCGCCTACAAGCTGTTTCAGTTTCATGTTTCGCTCCAGTGCAGTAGCAACACAATTATTGGGTGTCAGTATTGATTGACTCGGTGAACAGTCTATGACTTTTTGATGACAGTTACATGACAACCAGCATCATCACTGAAATATAAATAATTTAATAGATTCAATAAGAAAGAAATTAAACTAGATTGCTAACTCTAATAATTTTGGTTTATTTTGGTGAGAGTGCCAGCAAATGCTGCGGAATAACAAAACTGAAGGTACTGCCCTTGCCGGGTTCACTCATCACCAGCAACTCACTGTGGTGATGGCTCAACGCATGCTTCACAATGGCTAATCCTAAACCTGAACCGCCAGTCTGACGCGAACGGGCGCTATCAACGCGGTAAAACCGTTCAGTCAAACGTGCGATATGCTGCGGTGGAATACCGATCCCAGAATCTTTCACACTGAACATGGCGCCGGTAGCCACCTTCTTCCAACTGATGACAATTGTGCCGCCAGGCTCTGTGTAGCGAATGGCATTAGAGATCAGGTTTGAACAAGCACTGCGCAATTGCAACTCATTGCCGTGCACATCTAGTTGGCCGTCAAATTCAAACGTCAGCTGATAGCGACCACGGGACAAAGCTTCAGCCTCAGTCCGCAATACCGCCAACATCTTATTCATATCAACCACATTTTCCAGATTGATTTCAGCGGCGTCTTCAATTCGCGACAACATTAGCAGTTGCTCTACCATCGACTGCATACGGCCAGTTTGCTGTTGCATCAACTGCAATGCTTTGAGATTAGGGTCTTTCGCATCCGCCATGCTTTCCATCATTTCCAGATAACCCTGCAACACCGTGAGTGGCGTTTTCAATTCATGAGAAACGTTAGCCACAAAATCCTTACGCATGCCTTCCAGCTGCCTGACGCGGGTGATATCTCTGGCAATTAATAACAGTTGTCGATCGCCATACGCCATCAACCGCAGTTCCAGTAAGCGTTTTTCAGAAACAGGAGAAGGAAGTTCAAGAGGTTCTTGGAAATGGCCTTTCTTGAGGTAAGAAGAAAAATCCGGATGGCGGATCAGATTATCAACCCGTTGCCCATTATCCTGCGGCCACACCAACCCTAACATCAGTTGGGCAAGCTTGTTACACCAGAGAATATTGAGACTCGAATCCAGCACTACCGCCGCATCCGGCAATGCCTCGGCACCTTGTCGAAAGCGCCCCAGCAATCCAGCTAACTGACTAATACGTTTACGATTTTTTCCCTGCAGACGGTAAATACCGTTGAATACGCCTTCCCAACTGCCACTGCCCTGAGGGGGGGTTAAGCGGCGATCTTTCCACAACCAATAGTTAAGACGCATCAGCTGTCGATAGTGCCAGGCCAACATCAGAAAGGCGCCGAGGCAAAGCACTTCTAGCACATGGCCAAAGACCAATCCAAGCAACAGACAACTCAACAGATACAGCACGAGTCGCGAGAACAGCCGATATCCGGAATAAGCGTCAAACATAAAAGAAGGCCCTGAATTCAGCCAGATGGGGCACAAGATAGCGCAAAAAACGCGATGTGCCCATCTCAGAATGGTCAGCTACGGGTCGAGAAGCGATAACCTGCGCCACGTACGGTCTGAATCAACCGATCATGACCTGAAGGCTCGATGGCTTTACGCAAACGGCGAATATGCACATCGACGGTGCGATCTTCTACATAAACGTTGGTGCCCCAAACATTGTCTAACAACTGTTCGCGGCTATAAACACGTTCGGGGTGAGTCATAAAAAAGTGCAGCAATCGAAACTCTGTCGGTCCCATATCCAGTACAGACTCGCCCACAGAAACCCGGTGACTGACGGGATCCAATGTCAGCCCCTGCACCTCAATCATGTCTTCTAATCGCGTCGGAGCAGCGCGCCGTAATACGGCTTTAATGCGCGCCACCAGCTCTTTGGGTGAAAACGGCTTGGTAATATAGTCATCGGCCCCGACTTCCAGTCCTTTGACTTTATCTTCCTCTTCGCCTCTGGCGGTGAGCATAATAATGGGAATAGTGCGGGTAAATTCATCTTGCTTGAGAGACTTGGCGAATTGGATGCCACTGCCTCCCGGAAACATCCAATCCAGCAGGATCAGATCTGGATAGGGTTCCTGTAGCTGTGCCATGGCAGAATCGAAATCCTCTGCACTGCTGGCAACAAAGCCATGTTGTTCCATCACAAAGGTGAGCATTTCACGAATGGCCAGCTCATCTTCGACAATCAAAATCCTTGCAGTCATAAGCGTTTCTGTCAGTGAATTAACACGTAGCTATTATTGGTCAGTTTTGTGACAAAATTATGAAACGCAGTCACAACTCAACATAAACTGCCACTATTGTGTCATAAAAGCCATCAGCTCGGCAGTTTTATTGGGGATCTCAGCGTAGATCCAAAACTACAGTAGCGTAAGTGTCATACAGGTTTTACAACCAGCAAAAAGCCAGTCACATGACTGGCTTTCATTTAAATATTCTATACCTAAGTCTTAGAACTTGTGTTCCAGACCGATACCAATGTAGTTATCACGATCGGTATTCACATCCATTGAGCGGCTAGTGTAGAAAGCAAATAACTTGGTAGGTTTAGCCAGTTTGTAATCAGCGCCAACTGACCAGCCGCTACCAGTATCGTCCATATCCTGATACTGAGCTTTCAGAGTCACAGCATTAACATCATATGCAGCACTTACTAAATAACCATTAATGCTGTTGCTATCACCCTCAGATTTTTCCTGCTGCTGGTACATACCACCCAGTTTGAAGTCGCCCATTTTGGCTTGCATAGTTGCACGCAACACGTCATAGCCACTGACTTTTGAGTCATAAGCGATTGCTGCGTAAACGGCAGTTCTCTTAAGACTGGCATCACCATACATCAGCGCAGATGAAAAACCGTTGTCGCCGTTTTGAGAAGCATCGGCATCGGCAACATAAGTCGCGCCGAAACGCACTTCGCCCATTGCCGGGCTCAGATAAGTTACGGTTTGAGCCATACGGTTATCCCCCTTAAACAGATATTTAAGGTCACCAATTAAATCATTAAACTGATCAACATGTCCCTGAGAACCCTTCATTAAAGTATCGTTACGGCCAACAGAGATCGCACCAAAATCGCCCTTCACCCCCACAAATTGGTTACGGGCTTTAAAGTTAGTGCTAGAAGAACTGTCTGTCGCTACTTCATATTCAACGGTGTAGAAAGCTGTCAGTGAATTACCCAGGTCGTAATCACCTTTAACGCCAAAACGAGAGGCGTTACTTTGAACAGAAGTCACCGAATCAGCACCGCTTTCGTCATTGTTTTGAACAGTCACATTCAACTTACCATAAACTGTCAACGGATCAGCTGCTTGAGCAGAAGCAATGGAAGCGGTAGCGATAGCAGTAGCGAGTAGGGTTTTGCAAAATGCGTTCATCATTCTTTCCTTTCGACGTTCTCTCGTCTGGGTTATTGGTTTGGAACGAGCGCAAGTGTGCAGTGGCCTTGTTGCAGATTTATTTCATTTTTTTCGCGTCTATGTGACAGTCAATTTCGCAGTATTTCTGATCCCCATCAAACCCATAATTGCCGCGACTTCCAAGGAAATCAGCGGCTTTGTGACATTTTGATTAAATCTGTTTTATTGACTAAAACTTGTGCTACCGCTAAGGTTTACCGCCAGCAAATGTTGGCTTACACTGCGGCTTTATTTTTCTCAGAGCTGTTGTCATGTGGTTTAAAAATCTCACGCTTTATCGTTTCAATAAGCCGTTTACCGTTACTCCAGAATCACTGGAGCAAGCATTAGCGGGTTACCCATTTACGCCCTGCTCAAGTCAGGACATCAGCAAGTTCGGGTTCAGCAATGCCCTGGGGAAACTTGGACAGAACTTAGTGCATAGTGCCAATAACCGGCATCTGATTTGTGCGACCAAAGAAGAAAAGATCCTGCCATCTCAGGTGATCAGAGAAGCCCTTGATGAACAGGTCAGCAAACTGGAAAACGAAGAAAATCGTAAAATCACTAAGAAAGAAAAAGAAGCACTGAAAGAAGACATTACCAGTACGCTGTTGCCTCGAGCTTTTTCGCGCCGCAGCCAAATCCATGCATTATTGTTACCTGAGCAGCAACTGCTGCTGGTAGATAGTTCCAGCGCCAATAAAGCGGAAGAACTATTGGCACTATTGCGCAAAGCACTGGGCTCACTGCCAGTGGTACCGGTAACAGTGAAAACTCCGATTGAATTGCAGTTAACCGAATGGCTGAAGCAGGGTCATGCTCCCGCACCTTTTGATATTCAGGACGAAGCCGAACTGAAAGCGGCCACCGAAGAAGGTGGCATTGTCAGATTCAAACAACAGGATCTGGCTGAAGAGGAAGTTCTCGCCCACCTGGAAACCGGTAAGCAGGTACACAAGTTAGCCTTGCACTTTGAGCAGTCTATTGCATTCGTGTTGCAGGCAGATGCCAGTGTCAAGCGGCTGAAATTTGCCGAAGAATTCCGGGCGCAGACAGATGATGTTGCCGGAGAAGATCCTGCCGCTAAAGCAGATGCTGATTTTGCGTTAATGAGCGGAGAAGTGCTGGCCCTGGTTTTAGCCTTGGTAAATGCGCTGGGCGGTCTGGACGACGCGGCGCTCTGACGTAACGGTTACGCAGTATCCACCATTAAAAAGGCGCTATTGGCGCCTTTTTAATGGTGGAATCACGCCGAGATATCAGCTTAGCGATTTGAAATTGCCTTTATCATCAAACGGCCAGTCAATGCCTAGCCAGGCTTTGAAAAAGGCTTTTTGGTTATGAGAGACTTTTTTTAACGACTGCAGTTGCAGTTTTCCTGAGGGTTGTGCCCCGAGAACAACCTGACGCGTCACTAAAGTATCGTTACTGAACAAGGTCAGCGTAATCGTATCACCGACTTTAAAGTCATTAATTCGCTTATTGAACCCATCAGCAGTGACCTTAAGCCCATTAACAGCAACCAATTCATCACCGGCGCCAACGCCTGCCTGCCATGCAGGACTGTCCTTGGCAACTCGACTAAGCTGTAATCCATCCCCTAAAGTGATACCAAGATAAGGTTCTACCTTGCTGTCTTTTCCGTAGTTGAGTTGTAATCCTGCATGCGCCAACAATGACGGAAAATCCAGAGTCATCGGCGAATCGACATGTTGTTGCCACCAGTCATGGTAATCTCGGCCGGAGAGCTGCTTCAGTATCAATTGCACATCATTCACGCTGTAACCTTTAGGGAGTCGAAACTCCCGATACAAGCGCTTATGGACATCACGATAAGAGGCGTTTAGATGGGTCTCTTGCAGCAGTGAAAAATCCAATGCCAGTGACGCCATATAGCCTTCAGCATAGATATTCACACTGTTATTAGTCGCATAATCGCCACCAGTGCTGGTCCACTGATTAAGACTGGAAGCTGCGACCGATTGAATTCCCCGCCCAGGATTATGCTGATTCGCGTCAATGCGCTTTGCCAGATCTTCCAGAAACTCTTGCGCTGTCATAACGCCAGCTCGCAGTAACAACTGATTCTGGAAATAACTGGTGGAACCTTCTGCCATCCATAGCAAAGGCGTCATATTTTCCTGTTGATAACGGTAAGGCACCAAACCCGCCGGACGATAAGCCTTGACGTTCCAGGTATGGATAAATTCGTGAGCGGCAGTACTAATGAACCGCAGGTAATCTTTGCGCTCGCGAAAATTAAAACGCGGCGTTTGAATGACAGTAGAATTGATATGCTCTGTCGCCCCACGCGCACCATTAGTCGCATGGACCATAAACAGATAATTATCGAAGGGATATCCATCCCAGATAGTCTGAGATGCTGCGGTTACCTTTTGCAAATCACTGACAATCTGCTCCGGGTTATAATTGCCCTCGCCCCAAATCACCAATTGATAATGTTTACCATCGGCAGCAAAACTGCGTTGTTGACTAATCCCGGTTTCAATCGGTGAATCGACTAATACATCATAATTCGCTGCGGTAAACTGCTGCTTAGCAACACGAGTTAAGCCTGAATAGCTGTTCCAGTTCTCCGGGACTTTCAACGCAACTGTCAGCGGTTGCTGACGGAACTCGGGGCTATACATAAATACGCCACTGGCATCCAAAAATGCATGTGTTGCATCGATATGGCGCACTCGCTTGCCGAGCTCATTTGCGTACAACTGATAGGAAATGGTGACATTCGTCGGTTGAGCCAATGTCACCTGCCATTCACCGGTTGCCGTTCGTTGCCAGGGTAATAACTTTCCAGTCGCATCCCGCGCTTCAAACAAGCGCACACCATCAGCTAAAGGCAACACTTCGTAACGCCCGGTACGCCAAACCGGCAGATTTACCGTAAAGTCACCGGCACGGGTTTGCGGAAACACCGCGCGCACTTTCGCCATATGATGTTCCGGCGTGGATAAATCTATCTGATAATGCACCTCAGCAATCGCATGAGACCAGATCCCCAATGTCAGTAACGAGGTTAACGACAGCATTGACAAACCGCTGATTTTCACTCGTAATTCCTTCCTTAATTATTGTTGGTATATAGGTTATTGTTGGTATATAAGTCGTCGATTATAACAACGGATAAAGGCTGACTCAGTAGTTCCACATAAAAACTAACAATTAAAATATTCCTTTCACTTTGAGGCGAAGTGACATGCGTTTCTGGACGACTGCATTAGTGCTTTTTTTAAGTTGTTGGATATCAAATGTTTTTGCTGACGACTCCCATGAGGCAGAAGTTGCATTTAGAGAATCACCACACGCGCTTTACGAAAAAATCGCCGCTGAAATTCCAACCAATTTACAGCTTAATAGCCGAGAAGAGTTAACCGCTCAGGCAAAAGCATTACAGCTCAGTCCCGAGCAAATGATTTTTAATATGGTGTTGTTAGCACGCTTGAATCTGAATATTCAAATTCATAAAAGCAGTAAACAATCAGATGCGAAACACCTGATCGATATGTTGCAAAAGGTGGTGCAAGGCGACGATGAAAATGCCGCATTATTGAATCTTGAAGGTCGATTTCAAGGCGTGGTTAATCAGGACTATAACGCCACCATTCAATCGAATAATGATGCGTTATCATTAATTGCTGATGACAATGATCAGCGAGCGATGCTGCTGAAATATGTGATTTATGAAGACCTAGGCATCGTTAATTTAATGACCAAGAAATCACAGGCGGCCTTAAACAATCTCACACAATTGAAAGATATTGCCTATCGCCTACGTGATGACTATCTGATTGCTGAAGCGGAAACCAAACTGGGTAAATATTTTCGCGATCAAGGCCAGTTGAACCGCGCGTTAGAGCACTACACCGAAGCCTACCGCATTGCGGCAAAAATCAATAAGCCTTATCAAAAAGCAATCTTGCAGTTTAATCTCGCCAAGCTGTACCGGGATCTTCAGCAATGGGACGACGCACTCAATTATATTTATCAGGCCATTGATTCATTTAAAGCGTTGAAATTGGACATTTATCTATCCAACAGTATGACGGTCATTGCCACCATCTATGCTAACCAGGGGAAATGGAACAAAGCCATTGATTACTACTTAAATGCCCAACAGATTGATGCCCGGCTACAGAATTTTACCGCGCAAGGGCTTAACTTCCATAATCTTGGTGAAGCGTATTTCAAATTAGGAAATACCCAAAACGCGCTGGATTACTTATACCAGGCTAACAAAATATTTCGCGACCGCAAAAGTGATCACTATCTTATCTATAATGAACTGCTCATCGCACAAGTTGCCAGCGCCAGTAACACTTGGGATCTGGTTCTGGAACATGCTCGTAATGCCGAAGTATTAGCCCAAAAGCTGAAACTTAATAGTGAATTAGCCGAAGCCTTGGAATATCAAGTCAACGCCTTAAAAGCCAAAGGAGAGGAGCAAGCAGTCATTGGCTTGCAAGATAAAATTATTTCCTTGAAGCAAACACTGTTGGAACAGCAAAAAAGCCGACAAGAAAACAACAACGTCAGCGAACTTAACGAACAGCAATTGTTGTTGAAACTGACAGAAATGCAACAACAGATGCGGCAACAGCGTGAGATGCTAAATACCCGTGACTATTTTATCATCACGGTGCTAATTCTATTGATTATTAGCGGTAGCTATTGCTTGTATCTGCTACGACGCCGATACCACAGTCAACGGCAGCTGCAGGAGTTACTGGCGTTAAGCGTCTTGGAACCAGTGACCGCCTTACCCGGCTATCGCGGCTTCTGTCAGCAACTTCAACAAGGCAATTGCCATGCAATCGCCTTACTCGGTATTGCCAGCGATTTCGACCATGATCTGAGGTATGGTCATCACCAAACCTGCAATAAACAACACAGTCTGCTTCATAAATTACGGCATCTGGCTCAAGCGAATGTTTACAGTATTCGACCAGGCCTGTTTGCACTGACTTTTGCTGAAGCCACCAGTGCCAAAGAGATCATGCAGCGACTGCAAGAACTCAGCTGGAATGGGCAGCCGCTAAACTACAATTTGGGGTTTCTTGGGCTGCCGTTACTCCCAGATACGGATATTCAGTTACCTCCCGTTATTTTATTTGAAACACTGCAATTAGCGCTCGCAGGCAGTCTGAGCTTGCCGCGACATCAAAATCACTACGTCAGTTTATCGGCATTGGACTTTACCCCGTCCGGTATTTTTTCCAATCCACTCTACCTGCAACTACAGAAAAGTATCGAACGTGGTTTTATCCGAGTGGAAACCAATGGAAACAAGAGCGACATCCAATGGCCCGAACCGTTGATGAGCGCAACATCAGACTATCGCGACGTTATTTGATCTAGCTGTCAAAACTAAAGAGGCAAATATATTAGATCATTTGCAGACACAAGCATTTGCTATAACATTAGCGATGAGCAAAGCGTCTATATTTTGACGCTCGCTAAACACGCAGAATTTCCGATGCCTAGGGAACTCAACAGGAATGAATGACGATAGTTCTGAAATGTCACAAATAGGTCTGTTGAAACAAAAATTACAGGCCACCAAAGTGGCATTAGAAGAAATCAATGATGATCGCAACAGCAAACTAATAGCGCTGACCCAGTTTATTACCCAAATGAGTCTGGCCTGCAAAGGTCAGAATCTCGAGCTTGATAACAAGCTCGCTAAGCTACGCGTCAATATGGGCAACTTCGAGCATCTGGATGAGGTGTTGCCTGAACTTCCTGAAATTGAGCGACTGCTGAAAAGCCAATATCACCATGTGATGGGTAAGCTGGAACAAGGGCGCTCTGGCCTCACTAATTTCAGTCGTGAGCTGCTGCGCATTAAACACATTCCAGAAAAACTGTCGCGTGAAATCAGTATCTTTCGTCAGGAACTCAGCAAGCCATTCCACTCGTTATGGGACTACATTCCCAAAGTTGAGCAACTGATCAGCTATTACGAACAAGCACTGCTGCAGAATGTTCAAGATGAACCCTTAATTATTCTGCCAATACACAGACAGCTATCCTATGAGCTGGCACAGCTGATATCGGATATTGAGTTTCCTAAGGCGCAGCGGGAACAGGTGTTACGGCTGAAGGATATTCTGGCGTCAGATTCGTTGCAGGTTGAAACGCTGCTTGAAGCTTATCAGACCATTCTCCGATTGTTGTTAGAAAACATTGCCCGAGAAAAAGCCACCTCACAGGAGTTTCTGCAGACACTCAATGACGCGCTGACATCCGTACGGGATATCGTGAGTGAGTCGTTTAGTCAGACTCAACACAGCCAGCAACTGAAACAGCAGCTTAACGGTGAAATTAACAATCAGGTCAATAATGTCCTGAACAGCCTCAATGAAATCGATGAGATTTCACAGCTGAAGCAGAAAGTCACAGAACATCTCGCTGAAATCCAGAACCGTCTGGCGCGAAAGGAAGCCCTAGAACAGCGTGAAATGGCGTTGCTCCAAAAATCGGTGAATACTCTACGCAAAGAGTTGGCAGATCTTTCAGCTGAGACCTTATCTTATCGAGAACGGCTGTGTGAACAGCAAAAAATTAATCAACTGGATAGCCTCACTCAGTTACCTAACCGCGCGGCGCTGGATGAACGCATGGACCAGGAGTTCCGCCGCTTCCAACACAATAACAGTACTCTGTGGGTTGCCGTAGCTGACATCGACCATTTCAAACAGATCAACGACAGTTTTGGCCATAGTACCGGTGATAAAACCCTTCAGGTCATTGCGATGGCATTGAAAAACTCGCTGCGCGATACTGAATTTGTCGCCCGCTATGGCGGTGAAGAATTTGTCCTGCTGATCCCTGATGTATCGGCAAATGACATCGCACAACTTTTGAATCGGGTTCGTGAGAAAATTAAAAATATTCCGTTTAAATTTAAAAATCAGCGCATTACAGTTACATTATCAATCGGCGCAGCGCAAGTGCTCAACGGCGAGCACATTCTCGACACCTTTGAACGTGCCGATGCAGCGCTCTATAAAGCCAAACACGAAAGCCGGGATCGCGTCATTATCGATTAATCTTCATGATGACATCCCGGTGTAGGAGTCATGATGATTGTCAAAGTAAACCCCAGAGGCAGCATGGATCAGCTGTCGCAACTGGAAGTAGAACTACTCAAACAGAGCTCACAAAGCGAACTGTATCAGTTATATCGCAACTGTTCGTTGGCAGTGCTGGCCTCCGGTTCAGAAACAGATGATGCCCGGGCATTGTTCAAGCAATTCGATGATTTTGAAATCAATGTGGTCCGGCGTGAACGCGGGGTAAAACTGGAACTGCACAACCCTCCGGCCTGTGCCTTCGTCGATGACCAAATTATTGTGGGGATCCAGGAACATCTGTTTGCCGTTTTACGCGATATTATTTACGTCAGTAACAAATACAGTCATGTCACTCATCTGGATTTCAGCAATCCGGATCACATCACCAATGTGGTGTTCGATATTCTGCGTAATGCCCGCGTCATCTCCCCTGCGCATGAGCCCAATGTCGTTGTGTGTTGGGGTGGCCACAGCATCAGTGAGTATGAATATAAATACACCAAAGAAGTTGGCTATCAGCTCGGGCTTAGAAAACTGGATATCTGCACCGGTTGCGGCCCAGGTGCCATGAAAGGGCCGATGAAAGGCGCAGCCATCGGTCACGCGAAGCAACGGATCCACGACGCCCGTTATATCGGTATCACCGAACCCGGAATTATCGCTGCCGAGCCACCAAACCAAATCGTTAATGAATTAGTGATCATGCCGGATATTGAAAAACGTCTGGAAGCCTTTGTGCGGATGGGGCATGGCATCTTGATATTTCCTGGCGGTCCGGGAACTGCAGAGGAACTGTTGTACCTGCTGGGTATTCTCTTGCATGAACAGAATAAAGACATTCCGTTCCCCTTAGTGTTGACCGGCCCAGCTGGCAGCGCCGAATATTTTGCGGAAATTGACGCCTTTATCGGTGCCACACTCGGTAAGGAAGCACAGAGCCGTTATCAGATCATCATTGATGATCCGGCGGCCGCCGCTCGCAAAATGCGTTATGGGATGGACGAGGTCAGGGAACACCGTAAAACAACCGGTGATGCCTACCAATATCAGTGGGGCCTGAAGATTGATGCGGATTTCCAGCTTCCCTTTGTGCCTACACACGCAGCGATGGAACAGCTGGATTTACACTTCCAACTAGACAAAGCCCGTCTAGCGGCAAACCTGCGCAAAGCGTTTTCTGGTATTGTTGCCGGCAATGTTAAGCGCGACACCATTATGAGCATCGAACAACAAGGACCGTTTTGTCTCAAGGGCGACAAAACCTTGATGTCGATGATTGATAAATTGCTGGCGGCATTTGTGCAGCAGGGTCGCATGAAGTTGCCCGGAAGTACCTACGTTCCCTGTTACAAGGTCTGCCAGTGAATCGACTACTGATCATTGATGGCATGAATCTGGTGCGCCGCCTTTATGCGGCGCAGCCAGATGAACAGGATCTGGCCGGCTTAGCACAGCGGACACTCAATGCTTGCCAGAAATTATGTCGACATCACCAACCAAGCCATCTTGCTATCGTCTGGGATGGAGAACAGGAATCCTGGCGTAAACAACTCTACCCTGACTACAAAAAGGGACGAAAACCCATGCCAGTAATGCTGGCGGATTACTTGCCTCAGCTAAAACAGCTGCTGGCGACAGCGAATATGCACTCGGTAAACGCTGAAGCTGAAGCCGATGATGTGATAGCGACACTCGCCTATAAAATCTGTCAGTATGATGGCGAGGCAATTATTGTGTCTACGGATAAAGGTTTCAGTCAACTACAGTTCAAAGGTGTGCAACAGTGGGATCACTTTGCTAACAGCTGGCTGGATATTGAGGCTCTGGAACAAAAACTCGGTATTGGGCGCCATCAACTGTTGGATTTCATGGCGCTGAGCGGCGATAGTGGTAACCGTATCCCGGGCATTCCGGGCATTGGTCCGAAATCCGCTGCCGAACTGCTGAAAAGTTTTCGTTCATTGGCCAATATCTATAATGCCTTGGATAAGCTGGGTCAGAAGCAAGCAGAAAAATTACGCTCAGGTTACGATATGGCGCGTCTGAGTTATCGCCTGGCAAAGCTGCGTACCGATTTAGAGCTTCATCTCAATCTGAGTCAGTATCGTTGGGCCCCGCAGAACAGCTAAAATTATTACCATTAATATCAATATGTTAATATTTAACTAATAGCTTTAAGGATAACGAATGAAAAGTAAAATCCCGGTGGTTATTGGTACCCTGTTTTTGGCGTATATGGCATTTGTTGCGGTGATTGTGCTGGTGTACGAACCTAATCCAGACGATATGAGTTGGGAAGATCGTCAGGCGTATAATCAAGAAAAACTCACCGAAATAAAATTGGGACAATCTGGCGAAGAAATTATCACCATGATGGGACGTCCTGATTTTAGCGAAGCCAAACTCAGCCAAGGTCAAGCACTCAACATCCTGTTTTATAGAACACATCAGACTAAACCCGATGGTGCAACCACCAAGGATGAATGTACACCGCTGCTGTTTCGCAATGATCGTTTAATTGCATGGGGTGAAGACACCTATCAGCAATATCTAAAATCAGCGACAGATACAGATAACAATGCGCTCATAAACGGCCACAGCGAAGCCACTAATAACGGCAGCCAACAGTTGTCAAAGTAAACGCTCACCACTTCCATAGGAAGTGGTTTAAATTTGATAAGAAAAAGGGGCAACCGCCCCTTTTTTCACTCTTCTTTCGCCGGTTCCCGATAGGGTTCGCCGTGCATCATCCATTCAGGCGCCTGCCGCCCTTTCAGATAATGATCGAAAAACTGCTTCATTCTGATGGTGTAATCCAGCTTATTGGGATACTTCTTCAAATGATGAGGTTCATCATTATACTGCAGCATAATCACTTCTTTACCCGCACGGCGCATCGCCAGATACAGCTCAATCCCCTGCTCCCAAGGTACCGCGTCATCGCGATCACCGAACATGATTAACAATGGGGTATGAATTCGGTCAACGTAAAATACCGGCGAGTTTTCGATATATTTCTGCGGTGCCTGCATCAAACTTTCGCCAATACGGCTCTGCCCGGCTTCGTATTGGAACTGACGGGCAAGCCCGGTGCCTAACCGGATGCCACTGTAGGCACTGGTCATGTTGCTTACCGGTGCTCCCGCCACGGCAGCTTTGAAAATATTCGTTTGCGTGATATCAAATGCGGTCTGATAACCACTCCAGGAATGGCCC
Source organism: Shewanella sp. A32 (assembly GCF_029167175.1). Lineage (NCBI taxonomy): Bacteria > Pseudomonadati > Pseudomonadota > Gammaproteobacteria > Alteromonadales > Shewanellaceae > Shewanella > Shewanella sp. A32. The sequence continues at coordinate 78,565 of NZ_JARFTS010000010.1, read as the reverse complement.
TGTAAACCGATAGCATCAGGATCAGCAATTCCCAGTTCAATCAGCTTTTGTACGCCAGCGGTCAAGGCTTTAACAGAGCTGCTACCGGGGTAGCCAATTTCAAAGCGAATATCGGGCAGGAAAATCACATAATCATCTGCGCTATACCAGGCAAAATTGGGGCGGTGATTGATTTTCATATCCGGGAAGGCAAACAAGCGATCGCTCATAAAGCGGTAGTAGTAAACCATCACCGGGTAACGCTTTCCCTTCTGATAATGAGGTGGCTTGATTACCACGCCATCCAGCAGACGACCATCACCATCGCGCCAATGCACCAATTCCGCTTTACCCCAAGGCAAGTTCTGCCGCTGCTGATCCAGCTCGGTTTGCCTTATGGCCTTGGCCGGTTCCAGCACATCTGCGGTATAAAGATCCGGGAACAGATCATAACGCTGTTGACTAAACACCATCTTATGGGCGTTATTGGCCCGAGCGAGCACTTGCAGTTTTGCTGGCGCATTCAGCAGTGATGTAACGCCAGCCTTAGCAATCTGGGCGCGATAAAAAGCATCAGCTTTGGTACGTTCGCTGTAACCCTGCAGCAATATCGCCGCACCGTCAGCAATTGTCGGTTGGAAGGCCTTATCCGGTTGCGGGGTCGCTTCAACACGAAAACTGATGTGCTGCTTACGGCCTTCGCCATCCGTTAACATGAAACCGTTATGGCTGGTGGTATCAAACTGCCAGATATCATATTTGTCGTACACCAGAATGGCAGAGTCATCTGCCAGCCAGGGGCCAAATCCGTAACCTGGAGCGACTGAAGGATAATCATGATCTTCATTGGCAAATGGGGTTTTAATGCTAGCCGTTAGCGATAGTTTGCGACCTTCTGCAATGTCATATAGGAAGATCTGACCTTGTTGATACCAGGCAAGATATTGGCCGTTTGGCGAATATCTTGGTTCACTGTCACTGGGTTGCTGCGTCAGCACCATTGTTTTGTGGCCAGTATTCATATCCACCAGATAAAAATCTCGGTAAAAGCCCGCCCAGGTAATCATCTTGCGATAGGGAATATCCGAACTCGCCAGCAAAAAGCGCTTATGCTCAGATAATGTCACATCTGGCACTTGCGTATCGGCCAGTTGCACCACACTGCCCGATTGTACATGTAACACCGCCAGATAAGTGCGCTTCAGTTCTTTGGGATATTGTTTGATTTCGTTAGGCTTGATCAGCGGATCATCGCCGTGCCAGATATTGAGCCCGCGTTGCTCAGTGATTAGTTGCTCGTTGTAAAGATCCGCTTCGTTTTCAACTTTAGGTAGATGAAATTGCTGACTGATCTGCGGTACCCGTCCGAAAAACAGCCGCTGACCATCGGCAGAGAACTGCAATTGGCTATAGCGGTTCAGTAGCCAGCCATCAGTATCTTTAGTCGCTTCCTGAACTGTTGAAAATTTGCCGGTATCAAGGCTATACAGTGCTAAACGATAAGGCCGTTCGGCAGCCACAACCAATGCGTTGCCTGCAGTATACGCCAGATGCTTGGCATCTCGGCTCAGCGCGACCGCACCTATCTGTTCGGTTTTGCTGCTCACCAGTTCCGCCTGGTTAAAACTGTCAAGTCGCACCAGCAGCAGTTTATGTAGTGCTGTGGCGCTATCGTTCTGAGCCAATGTCAGATAACGGCTGTCGTAGGAAAAACGCCAGTCAGTGATATAGTCAAATTGCAGTGATTTGCCGCTGTCAAGATTAACCACGGTAAATTGCGTTCCGGCATCATCCTTCGCAGTTTTCTTTGGCGACAATGCCTCTTTAGCACTTACGGTTGCACTATGGGTTTTATCTTCGGTGTCGGTTTTGGCCTCTTTGGTCTCAGCTTCATCGAACCATAAGGCGAGGTACTTGCCATTCTCGGAAAAGGCATGGGACTTAACCCGCTCAAAATGCTGAATCTCACCGCTCTGGTTATCTATCAGCGCCAGCCCCGCTTTTAACTTCTTGCGCGCTTTGGCGGAGGCTTGTTCTGTAGATAACAACGATGGTTTAACAGTAAACACGCTATATCGACCATCATTGCTGACCGATGGCTCTGAACCACCCGCAACCAGATACTGTTGTCCATCCGCTAACCGTTTAACAAAACCCTGGCTATCACCGCGGTCCGGGGCGGTGCTGTACGCTAAGATCCGACCTTGCGGATCCAATACTTGTTCAGTTATCGACTGGAAGTGCATCACATCTTCCAACGTAAGATTATTCTTTGCCTGTGCGGCCAACGACAGGCCAGCAGTCAACAGCAATGAAGCAATAGTAGAAAACTTCAATGTCGTCCCCATACGCTAAAGGATGGCAGTCAAGGCGGCGTAACATCGCCAAACATTGGCCACCAAGTAAAAAATTTTGTAACGTTTAGCCTACATAAAAAGGCGCTGTTTTGCTCACTAATTCCCTGTGAAAAGTGTTTAAAAGTGTTTAGAATAAAGGAGATCTATATCACAGAATTTTCTGACACAATCCGTGTTCATCATGCGGTTGTACTTTCGTCTATACGCTAACCCGTGGAAGGATTCTCCATGCCAAAAAGAACCATAACCGTGATCCCCGGCGACGGGATCGGTCCAAGTATTATTGAGTCAGCTATACAGATTTTAGATAAAGCAGGATGCGATTTTGAATATGAATTTGCCGATGCTGGCCTCGCAGCCTTGGAAAAGTACGGTGAATTGCTGCCACAGCGCACGCTGGATTTAATCGAAAAAAACCGTATCACGCTTAAAGGTCCGCTAACCACTCCTGTCGGCGAAGGCTTTACCTCCATCAACGTTACTCTGCGTAAAAAATTTAGTCTTTATGCCAATGTGCGTCCCGTGCTTTCATTTAAAGGCACCCAGGCACGCTATGAAAACATCGACATCATCACTGTACGTGAGAACACCGAAGGGATGTATTCGGGTTATGGGCAGAAAGTGTCTGAAGATGGCTCAACCGCTGAAGCCACCAGCATCATTACCCGTCAGGGCGCGGAACAGATCACTACCTTTGCTTATGAACTGGCACGCAAAGAAGGCCGGAAAAAAGTCACCATCGTGCATAAAGCCAATATCATGAAGTCGACTTCTGGCCTGTTCCTGAAAACTGCCCGTGAAATCAGTCAGCGTTATCCGGATATCATCACAGAGGAGATGATTGTTGACGCCACCTGTATGAAGCTGGTGATGAACCCTGAGAACTTCGATGTGATTGTTACCACTAACCTGTTTGGTGACATTCTCTCTGATCTGTGTGCGGGCTTAGTAGGTGGTCTGGGCATGGCCCCTGGGGCCAATATCGGTAAAAATGCCGCTATTTTTGAAGCTGTACATGGCAGTGCTCCTGATATCGCCGGGAAAAACCTTGCTAACCCCACCTCAGTCATTTTGGCTTCAGTACAGATGCTGGAATATCTGGGAATGTCGGATAAGGCAGCGCAGATCCGCAACGCCGTTTCTGCAGTCATTGCAGAAGGTGATCGCACTACCCGTGATTTAGGTGGCAGCCATGGCACCACTGATTTTACACAAGCGGTACTGGATCGTCTGTAACCCGCAATTATAGTTAACAAGGGGGCTTCTTAGTCCCCTTTTTGTTATGCAGATTTGTCACGTAGACTTGATCTCACCGGCGCTGGCGCTCAAGATAAAAGTAGCAATCGCGAATTTAGGGAGTCAACGTGTTTAAAGCCAGTCTTGCTCAGCTCCGCGGCAGCAAACAGACGGTTCTCGAAAAGGAAATCGCCAAGGAGCAATCCACCGCTCTCGGGAAAGCCGGTCGTCGCCTCACGGCTGCTTTAGAAGCCTATCAGTCAGATAAAGCCCATCAATTTAGACGCCATACAGAAGCATGGCATCATCAACAACTGACCGAAGCAGTATACAGTTTGATGGTTACCCGTGAATTTTTAGGCTTTGTGGACTGCAATATCGAATGGATTTGTCAGCAATACCCGCTGCCGCCCGCAGTATTGGAAAATCTGGTGCCTAAATCGCAAATGGAATATCTAGAGCGGGAGTGGCATTACCGCTAGCTCCCGCTAATTTTGCCGCTTAAATGTGACTACCAGGACGTAAATACAGATGCACGGTCACTTCATCGCGGTCATGGTATAAGTGTTTGCAGCGTATTTGGAATCGATTAAAGCCATTTTCCTGCAGTACTTCCGCCATCCGCTGCAAAATCGTACTGACTTCTTTATAGCGACTTTTCATCGGCAGTTTCAGGTTAAAGATGGCCTCGTGGAACCAACCATTGATAGCCCAGTGTTCCATTAACTCAGCAACCCGCGACGGCTGTTCCACCATGTCGCATACCAGCCAATAGATATTCTTGCGCTTAGGTTCAAAGCGGAAACCGTCTTCACGGTAATGAGTCACCTGCCCGGTCTGCATCAGACTGTCAGCCATTGGCCCATTATCCACTGCAGAAACGAACATACCTCGGCGTACCAGCTGATAAGTCCAACCACCGGGACAGGCGCCAAGATCTACAGCATTCATACCACTGTGTAACCGCGTTTCCTGCTCATGCGGCGCAATAAAATAATTGAAAGCTTCGTCCAACTTAAGGGTAGACCGACTGGGTGCGGCAGAAGGGAACTTTAAGCGCGGGATCCCCATAAAAAATGGCGAGCTGTTATTGCTATAGGAATAACCGGCATAGGCGCTATCCGAGCCTAAAAAACATACATGCACTATAGGCCGTCGCTGGTTTTCACTGGCCAGGAGTATCTCCTGCTTTTTTAAGGCGGCACGCAGCGGGACGGTAAATTTACGGCAGAAAGTCAGCAGTTCTTTGGCTTCGTTGGTATCAGGGGTTTCAACTCTGAGTTCACCGCCTTTTTCAATGGAAGACAACGCCTGCACAATAGGCGATACCCGGTCGTCCGCAGGCAAATCTTGCAGTAGTTCACTACAAACGAACATCTGTCTGGCAAAAATCAAGGTATCCAACGGTAACTCACGCCCGAGCTTATCCGCATCACCTTCTGCAAAGCATTGAAAAACAACATAAGCATTGTTAGCCGCTGCTTTGACATATCCGGCGACACCCAACTCGGCAGCGCGATCCTGAATTTCTGCCGCGCACTCTTTTTCATAACCTGCACGACAGAACAAAAACAGATTGTTCATTGATAATCCTGTAACCAGCCATTTGGCAAAGTCGCCAAGTATACCAGAACTCGGCAATTACAGATCGTCTGTACGATGCCGCCACATCGAGGAAGCTAACAGCGCCCAACCAACTAAGAAACAGAAACCACCCATTGGCGTGATAATACCGAGCACCTTTACCCCGGTAAGTGCATACAGGTACAGCGACCCCGAAAACAGCAGGATACCCGCGATAAATAACCACGCTGCCCAGTCGAGCAACGGCGATTTCACCCAGTTACCGGCAAGTGCCACAGCGATCAGCGCAAAGGTATGATAAAACTGATATTCCACGCCGACATCAAAGATTTTAATCAGCTCTGGAGTGGTCACCGCTTTCAGACCATGAGCCGCAAACGCCCCGAGTGCCACAGCTAAAAAACCACTGCTGGAGGCCAACATAAACAGGCCTTTTTTCATAACAAACTCCTGATAAACGACAGTGATCCATCGATCACTTTGGCATAATTCATTGCTAATGAGGTAGCAGCAGCTTTTCGCGGAACAAAGCTGTGGTCGCCATCATCAACAAAATTGAGATTTAACGAAGTTGGCAAATGCCATTGTGGTATTTGGACTTTACCACCAAAACTATCGCGTTCTCCCTGAAAAATCATTAATGGTAGCCGACATTGCTGCAGTGGCTCCAATCGCGGCAACAATTTACCTTTAGGCAAAAATGGATAACCCAAGCAGATTACACCGCGCACCTCGGCCAGCAAATCTTCTGAGGCCAACATGATTGCCATACGTCCGCCCATAGACTTACCCATCAGTATTATCTGGTCAGGTGCAAATAGTTCTGTGACTAATCGCAATTGTTGTCGGAAATTCTCCAGTAACGCCGGTGCGCGATCTGGTGGGCGCCGTTTGCCATCAAGACGGCACTTTGCCATATAGGGGAAATTAAACCGGACAACATCTGGGCCATTTGCGGCAAGACCTTGAGCAATAGCCGCCATAAATTCGCTGTCCATATCTGTCCCAGCACCATGGGCGAATAGCACCACAGTGTTGCTGTCAGCATTGCCCTTATCTACCCGCCAATTATCCGGGTAACAATTCACTGCGGGACTCCTCGGCAAACATATCCAGCATCCACTCCCGGAACGCCACTATTTTTCCAAGCTCAGCATGTTTTTGCTGACACACCAGATAGTAAGCATCTTTGCTGACCAACACTTCTTGGAAAGGACATACCAACCGCCCGGCCAGGATGTCCGGTCTTGCTAGCACGCTGTAACCCAGCGCCACGCCCTGACCATGAGCTGCGGCCTGCAACACCAGAGAAGAATGACTGAAAATAGGCCCTTGATTTACATTAACGTCCGTGACGCCACATTGCCGGAACCAAGCCTGCCAATCATGGCGACTCATATCATGCAGTAATGTATGAAATTTCAGATCTGAGGGTTTCTCTAACGGCTTAGGACCTTTGAGTAACAATGGCGAACACACAGGGATCAACACTTCGTTACGCAATTTATCTGAGCGCAATCCCGGCCAATTACCCTGACCGTAATAGATAGCGACATCAACATCATCGGCTAATGAATCAGTGGCGCTGTCAACGGCCTTGATACGTACATCAATATCCGGATTTTTCTCGCTGAATTTTGCCAAGCGGGGTACCAGCCACTGAATCGCGAAACTGGGCGGCATACTGACCGTTAATGAGCCAATAGCACTGCGCGCTAATAATCGGTCGGTGGCATCAGCTAATTGCCCAAAAATGTCTTTGATTTCGAGAAAATAACTCTGTCCCTCTTCCGTCAGCAACAACGAACGATTCTTACGGCGGAACAATTTCAGCCCCAGAAAATCTTCCAATGCTTTAATCTGATGGCTAACCGCCGCTTGTGTCACAAACAGTTCCTCAGCTGCGCGGGTAAAACTGAGATGACGAGCAGCAGCTTCAAACGCTTTAACGGCATTGAGCGGGGGAAGTCGCTTTGACATGAGCATCCATTCCAAATTTTTAATTAGTTTTTCTAATCCAGATTGTTACATTTAATCATGTGAGAGTGCCAGTATTTTTATCTGGATTCACCGAAACTGCACAGTTCAGCAACTTTATGGCCCCGAATTGCCGACAAAAAAGCCGCATCACTTGATGCGGCCAGTTTGCAGAACAGCGAATTAAGGTCGATAAACCTTCACATTGTCATAGCCCTGTTCCAATAAATACAAGGCTTGCAGTTTACTCATTACCCCGCGGTCACAATAAAGCAGGTAAGTCTTGCTGCTATCGAGCTCCGCAAATGCACTGGATAACTTAAAGAATGGAATATGAAGCACCTCAGCGCCCGCCACCGCCAATGGATGACGTTCTTCCTCTTCAGGGGCGCGGATATCCAGCACCACCTGCTCAGCGCCGACGCTGGAGACAGTTTCTGTTTCGGTTACTTTGGTATCCATTGTTTTTGGTATCTCCCGGATATCAATCACTTCCGCAGCTTCCAGGACTTTATCCAGCATGTCCGGAGAAAATTTAAGTTCTTCAGCTTCTACTTTTGCCAATACTGCTTTTACCGTTGGCCGCTGAGAAATAACACCACAATATTCTGGCATCGATTTAGCAAAGTCTTCAGTGCCAATTTTGCGGCTTTCATTGATGATATCTTGCTTATCCATGGTAATAAGTGGCCGCAGGATCAAGGTATCGGTACAACGGTCAATCACATTGAGGTTAGTCAGGGTCTGACTGGACACCTGCCCCAGACTTTCGCCTGTCACTAACGCTTGAATTCCCATGCGTTCAGCCACCCGACTCGCCGCACGCATCATGCAACGTTTCAAGATAACCCCCATCAGGCCGTTATCAATACGTTCCAAAATTTCTGCCACTACCGGTTCAAAAGGAATGGTGACAAATTTAACTCTATGGGATTCACCATAGGTTTGCCACAAATGATGCGCCACCTGCTTCACGCCGATTTCATGCTGCGCACCACCGAGATTGAAAAAGCAGTAATGGGTACGAGCCCCTTTCTTAATAAACTGGAAGCTGGACACCCCGGAATCGAAACCACCAGAGATCAATGACAACACATCTTCCTGAGTCGCCATCGGGAAGCCACCAAGACCCGATACTTTTTTCTCCACCAGATACAGCTTATCGTTGTTAATCTCCAGATTAACAGTGATCTCCGGGTTCTTGAGTTTTACACCGGCAGCTTCTGTATGCTGATTCAGTCCACCGCCAACATATTTTTCCACGTCAATAGAGGTGAAATCATGATGTCCGCTACGCTTAACCCGGACACAGAAGGTCTTACCTGCCAGGTCATCGCCAAAGGCTTTCAAGGTATGCAGATAGATATCGTGTACTGTTTCGAAGGTGTATTCATTTACACGCGCAACAGTCGCGATCCCTGGGATACAAGTCAGGCGTTCGCCAACACTGTCCAGCAGTTCTGGTTTGTCCTGTGGTACCCCGACCATGATGCGGTCCCACTGTCTTACCACAGTGACACCTTCATCAACTTTTTTCAGTACATTCCGGATATTAGATTCCAGCATTTTAGTGAAGCGCAAACGTACTGGCTTGCTCTTCATCATGATTTCGGGGTACAGCTTAACGATAAACTTCATGGATTTTCCGCAGCATAAAACGAGGTCAAAAACGCAATCGCGGGATTATAGCAAAGTGACAGGAACAGTCCCAGCATCGCGGGAAAAGTCTTCCAGTAACAACCAACCGGCCCAAGTGCCGGTTGGTTGTTACTGCTATTGGGCTTGATTGGGCGTGACCTGAAGTTCATCCGATAACTTGGCTTTGCCTTGTTCAATTGCAATCTCTACCCGACGATTACGGGCACGATGTTCAGCACTGTCATTCGGCACCAGTGGATTGGTATCAGCGAGGCCCTCCACTTTCATGCGTTCAGGATCAAACCCTTTCACCCGAATAAGTTCGTGCGCGACCGCTAAGGCTCTTTGCGCTGACAGATCCCAGTTCGACTGATAGAGCTCGTTGCTGATCTGGATATCATCGGTATTACCGGATACCGTCACTATGCCAGGCACATCTTTCAGTAACTCACCAATCGCCCGGATCACCGGTTTAAATTGTGGCTGCAAAAAACCTGAACCGGAGGCAAAAGAGCCTTTTTCCCGGATGCGAATGATGATCTGTTGTCCCAAAGACTCAATTTCGATGGCACCATCAACGATTTCCTTGTTGAGCTTTTCTGCCATTTTTTTCGCTTGATCGTTAACCTGCTTTTGCGTGGCTTCATACTCTTGAGTACGTTTGGCCTCGGCTTGTTCCTGTGCCGTTGCCGTTGACTCACCACCACGCTGGTCACCGCGCTGCTTCTGAATACCACCGGCGCTTTCATCGTCACCCGCCTGGAAGGTCAACGTCGGCTGCGTCATTTCATTAGTTTGCTGGTTAATCACTTCTATCGGTGACGGATCCGGACGCCCGGGGCGGAACTCCAGCGCAATCACCGACGTGCCCTTGGGAATATCCTTGACTTCAACTTTGTTCTGGACACCAAAGGCATATTTCATTGAACCAGCGATTTGCTTAAATTTAAGCACGTCCATCTCGGAAAAAGACAGCAACAGCACAAAGAAGCACATCAGCAATGACATCAGATCAGAAAAGGTTGCCAGCCAAGGCGGTGCTGCGGGTGGACAGTCAGGACACTTTTGCTTCGCCATGACGCTATTCCCCGCTCGTGGTTTCTATCTTACGTTTCTTCTCAGCCAGATAGTTTTTCAGGAAGCTCTCGATGACGCGAGGGTTCTGACCATCCTGAATGGCCAATACCGCATCCATAATCAGGTTGCGATTAAGCATTTCTTCGCTCATACGCAACGCCAGTTTGTCAGCTATCGGCAGTGCCAGCAGGTTCGCCATCAGCGAACCATACAAGGTGGTCAGCAAGGCTACAGCCATTGCGGGACCGATTGACTTAGGGTCATCCATGTTAGACAACATCGCCACCAACCCCACTAAGGTACCAATCATCCCCATCGCCGGGCCAACATCCCCAAACGCCTTAAAGATAGCGATGCCGGATTTATGCCGCTCTTCGGTCAGTGCAATGTCCTTTTCCAGCGCTTCTCGCACAACATCGCCATCATGCCCATCCACCAGCATGTCGACAGCTTTCTGCATAAAGGTATTAGAGATCTGGGCTTCTTCTAATGCCAGGAAACCGCCTTTACGGGCAGCATCTGCCATAGTGACCGACTGTTCAATTAGATCTTCTGGATTATCCAATTTGAAGATAAAGGCTTTGGCGGCAATCTTCATCGCACCGAGATATTGCTTGAGATTGAACTTCATCATCACCACAAAGATAGAGCCAACGAACACAATTAATACCGAAGGAACGTCAATGTAAACGGAAATACCGCCAGCGCTGACCATGGCCCAGAACATCACACCAAATGCGCCAATAATGCCTATCAGGGTTGCTAAATCCACTGTTGCTCCTCGAGTCTGTACTGTCGTCCCATCCGCTCACCCATCGACCAGCAGGATATCATGATGCAAAATCCGGAAAACTGGCTGTCGCTTGTCCAAACACAGCCACGGAAAGGGAATGTCACGCTTTTCAACGGCTTCTATTTCTGTTTATCGGACCAAACTTAGGCAAGTTTAGAGGGATTTTATTCCGGGGCGAAAATATTTTTGTCGCAAAGCGTGCTTTTGAGCAAATTACCAGCGCTGGCATTTGACCCTACGCCAGCGCTGCTATAACGTGTCAACCGATAAAACTGCCGCCAGTCCTAACCTGACCCCTTTGCAGACCCTGCCTCGATTCCGCAAGAGGATCGCTGGTATACTCTGTCCGCAGTGTTAATCCAAGGAAAACAACGTGGCTAAAAAACCTGAGAATCTCAGTTTTGAAGAATCCCTGAATCAACTTGAACAGATAGTGACTGAGCTCGAACAGGGTGAAGTGTCGCTGGATGATGCGCTCAAGCAATTTGAACGTGGAATTAATCTGGTCCGCAGTAGCCAAAATAAGTTAGAGCAAGCGCAGCAAAAGGTTGCCATCTTATTATCCGATGATGCACAAGCGCCACTGAGTCCATTTGATGTCGAGGAAGAGTAATTGTTAACTGATGCCATCAATCGCTGCCAACAACGTATTAATCAGCATCTTACTGCAATTTTTGACGCGCTGCCGGTCAGTGAACCACGATTACAAGAAGCGATGCGTTACGGTGTCTTGTTGGGTGGTAAACGAGTTCGCCCGTTTTTGGTCTATTCCGTGGGAGAGATGTTAGGTGTTGCTGCCGAGCGCTTAGATAATTGCGCCGCAGCCATTGAATGTATCCACGCCTATTCGTTGATTCACGATGATTTGCCCGCCATGGACAATGATGAATTGCGGCGCGGCCAGCCAACAGTTCATGTCGCATTTGACGAGGCAACAGCCATTCTCGCCGGGGATGCGTTGCAGACATTGGCGTTCGAACTGATCAGCCAAGAAACTGGCGATTTCAGCGCCCAGCAGCAACTCCTCATGATTAAGGCATTGGCCAACGCCTCAGGCTATCTCGGCATGTGTGGCGGGCAAGCACTGGATTTGGCGGCGACAGATAAAGAAATCCCGCTGAGTGAGCTGACCCGCTTACACCGTCTAAAAACAGGTGCCTTAATTCGCTGTGCAGTGCAATTAGCTGTTATTGCTGCCAACGTAGATGCACAACAGCGTCAGCAACTATTGGCCTATGCTGATGCCATCGGACTGGCATTTCAAGTCCAAGATGACATTCTGGATATCACATCCAGTACCGAAGAACTGGGCAAACCACAAGGTTCCGATACCCGTTCCAACAAGAGTACATACCCTAAATTATTGGGATTAGCTGGGGCAAAAGCAACGGCTGAAGCGCTACTAAAAGAGGCACTATCAGCCTTGGGGAATTTGCCCTACAATAGCCGACTAATTGCTGAATTCGCTCGCTATATTATTGAGCGGCGAGTATAAAAGAGACAAAAGTAGCTCCTTATGAGTCTGGATATCACTCAATTTCCGGTATTGGCCCAAGCCAATACACCCGAAGAGTTGCGCCAGTTGCCACAGGCATTATTGCCGCAACTTGCCGACGAACTCAGGGCTTTTTTGCTGCAATCCGTAGGGCAATCCAGCGGCCATTTTGCTTCTGGATTAGGCACAGTGGAACTTACCGTAGCACTTCATTATGTGTATAACACGCCGTTTGACCGATTGGTGTGGGACGTCGGCCATCAGGCATATCCGCATAAAATCCTCACTGGACGTCGCGATCAGATGCACACCATTCGCCAAAAAGGTGGACTGCATCCATTCCCATGGCGCGGCGAAAGTGACTATGACACCTTCAGTGTCGGTCACTCCAGTACCTCAATCTCGGCGGCGCTGGCAATGGCAATTGCTGCAGATAAAGAACAGGCAGGCCGCCGCGTTGTCGCGGTTATCGGTGACGGAGCCATGACTGGTGGGATGGTGTTTGAAGCCATGAATCACGCCGGCGATCTGCACAAAGATATGTTAGTGGTACTTAACGATAACGAGATGTCTATCTCCGAAAACGTAGGTGCACTGAATAAACACTTTGCCCAACTGATGTCAGGCCGCTTCTATTCCAGTATTCGTGAAGGCAGTAAAAAAGTGCTGCAGGGAATGCCGGTTATCAAGGAGATGGCTCGCCGGACGGAGGAACATCTTAAGGGTATGATGGTTCCGGGCACCTTGTTTGAAGAGCTCGGTTTTAATTATATCGGCCCTATTGATGGTCACGATGTGAATGCACTAGTGGAAACCCTGCGTAACATGCGCAATCTGGGCGGGCCGCAACTGCTGCACATTATGACCAAAAAAGGCAAAGGCTATGAGCCAGCGGAAAAAGATCCTATTGGCTGGCATGCCGTGCCTAAGTTCGATCCGAGCCAATTCCGCAAACCAGCCACCAAACCTGGCTTACCCACCTTCTCTGAAGTGTTCGGCAAATGGCTGTGTGATATTGCCGCAAAAGACGACAAAGTGGTTGGCATTACTCCAGCCATGCGTGAAGGTTCTGGGATGGTGGAGTTTTCTCAGAAATTCCCGGAACAGTATTTTGATGCGGCGATTGCCGAACAACATGCCGTAACCTTAGGTGCCGGATTTGCCGCTGAAGGCTACAAACCTGTTGTTGCAATTTACTCCACTTTCCTACAGCGCGCCTACGATCAGGTTATTCACGATGTGGCCCTGCAGAAACTGCCGGTGTTGTTCGCTATTGATCGCGGTGGCATTGTCGGTGCAGATGGTCCAACCCATCAGGGTGCTTTTGACATGAGCTTCCTGCGTTGTGTTCCCAATATGGTGATCATGGCACCTTCCGATGAAAACGAATGCCGGCAAATGCTGTATACCGGATACTGTTATCAAGATGGACCGGCAGCGGTGCGATATCCTCGTGGCAGTGCCACCGGTGCCCATCAGGAAGAACAGATGACAGCGCTGCCCATTGGTAAAGGCGTGCTTAAGCGTCAGGGGCAGCAGCTAGCTATTATTAGCTTTGGGACACCGTTGGCTGCTGCGCTGGAAGTGGCAGAAGAAATGGATGCTACGGTTGCGGATATGCGCTTCGTGAAACCGTTAGATGAAGCCTTGCTTACACAGTTGGCTGAAACTCACGAAGTGCTGGTTACTCTCGAAGAAAATGCCATTATCGGTGGTGCCGGTAGCGGTGTGCTGGAATTCCTCGCGAAAAAGCAGCTGCGTAAACCGGTGTTACAGTTGGGCTTGCCTGATGAATTTATCAAACATGGCAGTCCGCAGGAGATCGTTGAAGAACTGCAATTGGACGCTCCCGGGATACGAGCCCAGATAACGGCATTTTTGAAGCAATTAAATGCCTAAAACATAAGGCCAACCAACTAAAAAGGTTGGCTTTTTTATGTGATCCGTCCACATCTTCAAAAGCTTCCGCGCTATAGTTACACTGATAACTCTTAAAAACGCGTTGCAGTCATTTAGGTGAAGGGGAATGGCAGTCAAGGAAAGCTGTGCATTGATGTTAGGGGGTGGCGGTGCCAGAGCCGCCTATCAAGTTGGCGTGCTTAAAGCGCTGGCACAACTGTATCCACGTAATCACGGTATCCCTTTTGATGTCATTTGTGGCACCTCCGCCGGTGCCATCAATGGTACCGCGATGGCAACCCATGCCTCTTGTTTCCACCTGGGAGTAAAAAAACTCGAATGGATCTGGCGCCATCTGGATACCAGTCGGATTTATAAATCCTCCATTCCCGGCGTGTTGCAACATCTCAGCGCGATGTTCTTAAAGGGAATGCAAACAGATCTGGCCAACACCGATGCCGGCAGTCTGTTGGATAATGCCCCATTACGAGATTTACTGAACGAGCTGATTAATTTTGAGCGGATAGACCGTAATATTGAAAATGGTCATTTAACGGCTATCAGCATTGACACCTCGTGTTACAACAACTCCCAATCCGTCAGTTTTTTTCAGGCCAAGAGCGAATTAGATGATTGGCGCAGAGCTCGCCGAAGCGGCGTACGCACAAGGCTTAACACTGAACATCTGATGGCCAGTTCCGCAATACCGTTAGTATTTCCCTCTATTCGTTTAGGAAAATGGTACTACGGCGATGGTTCTGTGCATCAGTTGGCACCGCTTTCCTGCCCCATTCACCTGGGGGCCAGTCGGATTATGGTAATTAACCTGGAAAGCCCGCATAAACAACAACCGAAAGATCTGGAATATCATCCAAAAACCGCTACGGTTGCAGGTCATCTGCTGGATACCATATTTTCTGATACGTTAAATAGCGATCTGGAACGTCTGACCCGCGTTAACGGTACGCTATCATTGATCCCACCCACCAGTCGTGAACTGCTGAGTCTGAGAAACATTGATACATTAGTCATTAAGCCCAGTGAAGACCTGAGTGAAATTGCCAAACGTTTTTACATGGAGATACCGTTTGCCATCAGGCGACTCCTGGGACTTATCGGCATTAACAGTCAGTCAGAGTCCAGTATCGTGTCATATTTGCTGTTCGAAAAAGCCTATACCGGAACCCTGATTGAACTGGGGTTCAATGATGCCATGACCCAGATGGACGAGATCAAAGCCTTTTTCAATATTGCCCGCTAATTGCCGTTTCGTTTCGAGAAACACTAGATGATGTTTTTCTGTCAGTCGCGTTTACGCCGCGATTGGCAGCTGCAGTTTTAGTGTCAAATTTTCGACATTGCACAGCTTGCCAAAAGCCCCTTTTATTAAAATCCGATGGTTACAAGACGTTTAAAATAGGCACATATTTTGCTAATGCCAGAATAACGATACCGGCAGTAGTGGAGTATTCCATTTGGACTATATCAGTAATATCCGCGGACTCAGCGGATTCAGTGGTTCTGCGGAACATTGGCGTGATGATTCTCGCCATGTTTCTGAACCATTTGAGCCACTGCAACTGTTGCAGAAACTTCACAGTAGTCTTGACCCACGGACAGTGTTTGCCTGTTACGGCAAACATTTGCAACGAGACTTGCCGCTATATGGCATCTATTGCAAATGTGGTGATATCGAACTGCGATGGGGCCGGATGAAAGGCATAAAACTGACCCATGAGATCCAGTTAGGTGATGACATCGCTCAACTTGAATACTGCTTGCCCATGCCGTTGAGCCTGGGAGATTCGCTGCTGCTTCAGCAAGTCGAAGCGCTGTTACCCCAACCGCTATTCAATGCCGCCCGGTATCAGAAAATGGCATCACAGGCGATGTTCGACGCCTTAACCGGACTCGGCAATCGCCATTTCTTTGGTCAGGCATTTCGCACAGTGCTTGCACGTGCGCAGCGTAATCATAATCAGGTCAGCTTGCTGTTAATGGATCTGGATAACTTTAAACAGCTCAATGATAACAAAGGCCATCATTATGGTGATCAGGCACTGGTGCGCTTTGGGGAAATTGTGCACCGTTGTATCCGTCGCTGTGATCAACCCTTCCGCCTAGGCGGGGATGAATTTGCGGTTCTGGTAGAAGGTGACGCCTCTGCGGCCGTCAGCATTGCCGGCCGAGTACTACAACACATGCAAACAGAGGCTATTTTCAACCAACATAACGTGGGTTGCAGCATGGGTATCGGCAACTGGCAACCGTTATTGAATCAGGACCAGTTGTTCAATAAAGCTGACGCGGCGCTCTATCGGGCCAAGAGTGCCGGCCGCAATGGTTACGCTATCGCAGATTGATAACTGTCTTCGCTAAAAAGGCGCCAAATGGCGCCTTTTTATGCAGGTTACAATCCTCGCAACTGTATTCGTCGTAAGAATTCAGTCATGATGCGATCGTACAACAGGTCGCCATAGAACAGATCTTCAATCCCATGATCAATACTTGGATTGTCATTTATTTCAATCACATATGGTTGACCATCAACTTCTTTCAAATCCACGCCGTAGAACCCAGAGCCAATGAGATTCGCCGATTTCAGTGCCGCATCCACTACCTGTGACGGCACTGTTTTAAGATCCTGCGCATCATAACTACCACTGGTGAACTTACCGTTTTTGTGGTGTTCGTAAATCTGCCAGTGGCCACGACTCATGTAATAACGGCAAGCATATATCGGCTGACGATTGAGAATACCGATACGCCAGTCGAAAGGTGTAGGCAAATATTCCTGCGCCAGGATCAAGGTACTGTGTTGAAAAATACGCTTGGCTTCTGCGCGTAAGCTATCAATATCCTTAACCTTAACCACCCCCAGAGAAAATGCACCATCCGGAACCTTAAGTACCGCTGGCAACCCTATCTCCTCCAACAAAGTTTCTTCCCAATTTGGATCCGATTCGTTAAGGATCAAGCTCTTAGGTACTGAAATCTTGTGGTTCAGCAACAGTTCTGTCAAAAATACCTTGTTGGTACACTTCATGATGGATTCCGGGTCATCCATGACCACCAGTCCCATTTGCTCGGCATTTTTGGCAAAACGGTAGGTGAAATTGCTGATGTTAGTGGTCGCCCGAATAAACAAGCCGTCAAACTCGCTCAAACGACTCATATCTCGGCGTCCCAATAACTGCATATCCATACCGATACGATTTGCCGCTTTGATAAAGCGTTTAATGGCACCGTTGTTGGAAGGTGGCATCTTTTCATTTTCATCCACCAACATGGCCATCTCGTACCGATAAGATTTTTTGCGTTTAGGTGCACGCCATACTTTACGGGAAAAAGCTTCCAGGTAATTAGCAAACAGATCCTGTTCTGAATCGGTTAGTTGTTGAAATGGAAAGGGGGCGATATGACTGACTTGCCATTTATCGCCCCCTTTAACTAATTCGACATCCAGCACAGGTACGTTAAAGCGTTCAAAAATTTTGTGTCCAATCCGTTCCAGTTCCTCGCGCTCACTCTGTCCAAAATACAGTTTAAATCGCAGACGAGTCTGTTCCGGCGAGAGTCGGTCCAGTCCCGATTGAGGCAAACTGAAAAATCGGTCCTGTGACAGATCGTTAATCGTCATCACAGAGGGGATCACCCGATGTCCTCGAGCTTCGGCCATCAGAGAACAGTAATACCCAGTAGTGAGATAGTCGTAACTGCGGCACAAATTTAGTACCTGCACACTGTTGTTGTCAGTAAACGCCCCCATATTAAGATAGTCGTTTACTGTCACCATACTGTCACTGGGCAGATACGGTCGCCAATCACTGGCGTCGTCAGTTACGATAAGCAGTTGTGCCATAAATAATTGTTGCCTCCCAAATTAGTTGGGGATTAAATATCAGAAGTTTGTCTTCTACCTGAACATCATGGAAATACGTGCCGCTACACAGGCCGAACTTTCAGCGCTCGATCAACTGGAACTCTCCGCCTTCAGCGGTGACCGCATTAGTCACCGCCAAATGAAACGCTTTATTCAATCAACCCACGCCCGGCTATTTGTAGCCATGGACGAAGGACAGCTCGCAGGTTATGCCCTGTTGTTGTTTCACCGAGGAACCAACCTGGCAAGGTTGTATTCTCTAGCTATTGACGCCAAGTGGCGTGGACAGGGACTCGCAAAACAATTGATGTCCCGGTGTGAACAGGAAGCTATTCACAGAGGCTATATTACGTTACGCCTGGAGGTGCGCAATGACAATATCGGAGCGCGCCGACTGTACGAAAAATTAGGCTATAAAGTGTTGAAAGCACTGGTACATTACTATGATGACCTAGCCGATGGCGTACGTATGCATAAACGGCTAGATCCACCAGGGCCCAGCACAATATTACCGATGCCATTATATGCTCAGACCACAGCTTTCAGCTGCGGACCTGCCAGTCTGCTAATGGCCTTGGCTGCATTAAAATCTGATGCAGTCCCCAGCCGGATTGAAGAACTGCGACTGTGGCGTGAAGCCACCACGATCTTTATGACCAGTGGCCATGGTGGCTGTTCTGCGCATGGCTTGGCACTCTCAGCCCTGCGGCGTGGCTTTGGCGTCAAACTCTTCAGTCGCTCAGAATCCGTGCCGTTCATCGATGGGGTAAGAGATCGCAATAAAAAAGCGGTGATCCAACTGGTCCATGAGGATTTCTGCCAACAGTTGCAAGCTCGAGGCGTCAGTGCGCAGGCGCGCGCGCCCTCACCTGCTGAGTTACGCAAATTTTTAGCGCAGGGGGCAGCCGTGCTACTGATGGTGAGCAGCTATCGTTTCAGTGGTGAAAAAGGCCCGCATTGGATTGTGCTCAGTGGCTGTAATAGCCAGTTTTTCTTTTTCCACGACCCCAATGTGGAGAAGGCTCGCGATGCCATCGGGTCCACTTATGTGCCAATCAGTGACGGTGAGCTGTTACAAGTCATGCGTTATGGCCGCCAAAAGCAACTGGCATGCGTAGTGGTATTCCCGCAGTTACCAGATATGCCATAACGCCATCAGAAGTGAGCCGTGACTAACTGAGAGAAAGCGCGATGCCCGGCTGCTGCTCGGCTGCCAGTAGCTGTTTGTCGACGAACAATCCGGCCATCGCCAGCAAGGTGCCATCAGCGGAAGTCAACGCCGGGATCCGTGGGCGTAACCAGTATGGCACCTGCGCTTCCTGCCATATTTTTTTCAGCTCCCGCGCTTTGTCCCGGTAATGTGGATGACAACGCAGGCTGCCTGGCAGCGCATAACTCAGTGATAAGGGTAATACCAATGCGTAAAGCGCCAGTCTAGGTCCGGTATCGGTGAGGCTGCAATTTAGCTGCCGCAGCGGTGCAGACAGTGGCAGTTGCAAAGTCCCCTGCTGCAATGCCAGTTGCTCAGAAGCGGTGAGCGGCTGTGATGCAGGTAATGCGGGCAATGCCGTCATCGCATAAATATGACCATAGGCGCGACGCAACTCCAGCTCACCAAATTTTAAATGCACTTTGGCATCATCATCACTTTGTAATAGCTGTAACAGTGCTTCATCCAACTGCACCATCGACGGCAAGGGTAATGACTGCTGCTCAATAAACGCTCGCAGCAATTGCCGTTGCCAACGGTCAGGAAACTGGCGTAAACCCGCTAATGCTAATAACGGCGCTCCGGTGAAGCGGCAAGAATCTAGCAGCGGTTGTAATTTTTCCTGCGTGATCTCATCCAGCAACTGTTGCTGTTCGGCACACAATGCAGCGCTGCGACTAATGGTGGCCGGTAATTCTGGCCAGCGCATTTTTAACTTCGGCACAATATCTCGCCGTAAAAAATTACGGTCATAACGGATATTGTCATTACTTTCGTCATGGACATAATTCAATGACAGTGCCGTTACCCGCGCCAAAATCTGCGCCCGACTGAAGTTTAATAACGGCCTTAACTGCCAGCAGTTGCCCATAAAACGCTGACAGTTGCCCATAGCCGATAACCCTTTAGGTCCCTGTCCACGCTTCAGCGCCAACAGCACGGTCTCCAGTTGATCATCCTGATGATGTGCAGTTAACAACACATCGCCCGGGGCCATCTGCTCAGCAATCACCTGATAACGCGCGCGGCGAGCTTCCGCTTCAACACTGACACGCGGGCCGAGCTGTAGCTGTACCGGTAACACCTGACAAGGAAGAGCCGCAGCTTGCGCCGAGCGACAGCAGTGCTGCGCCCAGCTATCAGCATGCTGACTTAACCCATGGTGAATGTGTAACAGATGGATGCGAGAGCGCCATTCGGGAAATTTTTTCGCGAATAACCCGAGGATATACGCTAAATATTCGGAATCTGCGCCGCCGCTGTAGCCCAACCAAATAGCGTTTGGCAATTGTGGCAGCGTTGCCATTAAACGCTGCAGTTCATCAATCACCGCAGACTCCGAGAGTTTCATCTAAAACAGGATCCTTACCTTGTCAGTACCAAACATGGTTTCCAATGCCAGCATCAATTCGTCGGTGGGATTAATCCGCCAGTCATCTGCCAGTCGCAATCGGCCTTTGGCATCACTCATAGTGTAGTTGATGACTAACGGCACGCTACCGTTGCGCCACGGCGATACCGTGTCATAAAGTTGCGTTAGGCGTTCTTCGGACAACATTTCTTGTGTCAGTGAGAGCTCAATTGCGGAAGCGAAATGATTACGGGCTTCCCCCATATCGATAATTTGCCGGGCGGTCATACGATTGCCGCCAGAAAAATCATCAAAGCTCACTTCACCTTCACAGATAAGAATACGGTCTTTTTCCAGCAGATGGTTGTATTTGTCAAATGCCTCAGTAAACAGCATCACTTCAAGGCGACCACTTTTATCATCCAGCGTCACCAGCCCCATCTTGGAACCACGTTTAGTGGTCATTACCCGACAGGCAACAACCAGACCAGCAACTTTGACCGTTTTGCCGCGTTCCGTGGGATGGATATCATTCAACCGCCCGGAGGTATAATGTTTCAGCTCCGGCAGATACTGATTGATCGGATGACCAGTGAGATACAGGCCCAAGGTTTCCCGCTCACCTTCGAGCCAGATTTTATCGGGCCACGGAGCACATTCAACAAACTGCTGACGGCAATCCTGTGGATCGTCATTCAGCAGGCCGAACATGTCGTTCTGACCAATTGCGGCGTCTTTAGCATGTTGCTCGGCAGCCAGCATGGCTTCAGGCAAGGTTGCCATCATTGAGGCTCGATGTGGCCCAAGCGTGTCCAGCGCTCCTGCGGTAATGAGTTTTTCCATCACCCGACGGTTAAGCTTCTTCAGATCAACGCGCGCACAGAAATCGAATAAGTCTTTAAAGGGGCCAGATTTTCGCGCCTCAATAATCGCCTCGACGGGGCCTTCCCCCACACCTTTAATGGCGCCAATGCCGTAAACAATGTTCTGCTGCTCATCAACGGTGAATTTAAACAGACCTTTATTGACGTCGGGCGGCAGGATCTTACAGCCAATGCGCTCACACTCATCGACCAGCGTGACAATCTTATCGGTGTTATCCATATCCGCGGACATTACCGCCGCCATAAATTCTGACGGGAAATGCGCCTTCAGCCATAGCGTGTGATACGACACAATTGCATAGGCGGCTGAGTGGGATTTGTTAAAACCGTAACCGGCGAATTTCTCCACCAGGTCAAAGATCTTCATCGCCAGATCCGGGTCAACCCCCTGGCCAATAGCGCCTTTACGGAACACATCGCGCTGTTTGGCCATCTCTTCCGGCTTTTTCTTACCCATGGCACGACGCAACATGTCGGCGCCACCAAGAGTATAGCCCGCCAGCGCCTGCGCAATCTGCATTACCTGTTCTTGGTAAACAATAACGCCATAGGTA
The DNA here is from genome assembly GCF_029167175.1 of Shewanella sp. A32. Classification (NCBI taxonomy): domain Bacteria; kingdom Pseudomonadati; phylum Pseudomonadota; class Gammaproteobacteria; order Alteromonadales; family Shewanellaceae; genus Shewanella; species Shewanella sp. A32. The sequence goes on along the minus strand of NZ_JARFTS010000010.1, from coordinate 56,648 downwards.
GGTTCAAGGATCTCCTTCAGACATTCATGTTCGAAGTCTGGATGTGGATACGCCAGTTTTGCCTGACCATGTTTACGGGCGATAAAGTCATCTACCATGCCGGATTCCAACGGCCCCGGGCGGAATAACGCCACTAACGCGATCATGTCTTCAATGTTGTCGGGTTGCAGGCGTTTGATCAGATCTTTCATACCGCGGGATTCCAACTGGAAAACGGCGGTAGTTTCGTAGCGCTTCAGTACCCGGAAAGATTCTGGGTCGTCCAGAGGAATGCTGGCAGTATCGATCGGTGCTTTACCCTCACGCAACATGCGCGGGTTGATCATCTCCAGCGCCCACTGAATGATGGTAAGTGTTCGCAAACCCAGAAAGTCAAATTTTACCAGTCCGGCGTATTCCACATCGCCCTTATCGAACTGGGTAACCGGGTTTTTCCCTTCGGCATCACACAGCAATGGCGAAAAATCGGTAATGGTGGTTGGGGATATCACGACGCCACCGGCATGTTTACCCGAGTTGCGGGTGACCCCCTCAAGCTTTCGGCACATGTCGATAAGCTCTTTGACTTCCTCATCACTATCGTAGGCTTCCTGCAACGCCGGTTCTGCAGCAAAGGCTTTCTCCAGCGTCATGCCCGGTTCTGCGGGCACCATCTTCGAGATTCGGTCGACAAAACCGTAAGGATGCCCCAACACTCGGCCCACATCGCGGATGACTGCTTTGGCCGCCATGGTCCCAAAGGTAATGATCTGCGATACCGCATCGCGACCATACATCTGCGCAACGTGCTCAATCACTTCATCCCGACGATCCATACAAATATCGACGTCAAAATCAGGCATGGACACACGTTCCGGGTTAAGGAAACGTTCGAACAGCAGGTCAAACTCTAACGGATCCAAGTCGGTAATTCTGATGGAATATGCCACTAAAGAACCAGCACCAGAACCTCGACCTGGGCCGATGGGAATACCGTTATCTTTGGCCCACTGGATAAATTCCATCACGATAAGAAAGTAACCAGGAAACCCCATCTGATTGATAATGCCGAGTTCATATTCTAGACGTTGGTCATAGGGTGGACGCTTTTCAGCGCGAACCTGTTCGTCTGGATATAAAAAAGCTAACCTTTCCTCCAGACCCGTTTTGGCTTTGTGCACCAAAAAGTCAGCGGTAGACATATCACCGGTGGGGAAATTAGGCAGAAAATACTCGTGCAAGCGCACGGTTACATTGCAGCGCTTGGCGATTTCGACAGTATTAATCAATGCCTCGGGAATATCAGCAAACAGCTCGCACATCTCATCTTCGGATTTGAAGTACTGCTGTTCACTGTATTGTTTAGGACGGCGCGGATCGGCCAAAGTAAAACCATCGTGGATAGCGACGCGAATTTCATGGGCTTCAAAATCCGCCTTATTCATGAACACGACTTGGTTAGTGGCCACTACCGGCAATCCGGTGGCTGCCGCGTGAGCAACCGCTAAGTGCAGATAACGCTCTTCATCAGTGCGACCAGTGCGGATGAGTTCCACATAGTAACGATCAGCAAAATGCTGCTGATAAAACCGGGTCAGCTCGTCAATCTGTTGCTGATTACCTTTCAGCAGTGCCTTACCCAGATCCCCTTCGCGAGCCCCCGATATCAGTAAAATACCGGCGTTATGTTCCAGTAACCAGTCTTGTTCGATGGCGGGCCGATCGCGGATATAACCGCGCAGATAGGATTTACTCAGCAGTTGTGTGAGGTTCTGATAACCTTCGTTGTTCATCGCCAGGATAGTTAAGTGGCAGAACTCCCCCTCAAATCCCGGGACACACATCCACACATCAGCGCCGATTATCGGCTTGATACCATTGTCGTTGGCAGCGCTATAGAACTTCACCAAACCACACATATTGCCTTGGTCAGTAATGGCAACCGAGGCCATGTTCTCACTTACCGTTTTCGCAACGATGGGTTTGACCTTAGCCAAGCCATCGCTCATGGAAAAATCGGTATGAACACGCAGATGTACAAAACGAGGGTCGGCCATAAGTCAGTTATCTGTTTAGAATCGTGTGAAGAATGAAGGTCTTGTCGTTATGCTAAAACCTCACGACAAGGACAACAAGTTTGTTTTATTCGAGACCCAACGCTTGTCGCACTGGCCGGAAACTACGACGATGCTCGGGCAGTACACCATAACGGGCAATCGCCTCAAAATGCGCCTTTGTCGGATAGCCTTTATGCGCGGCAAAACCATATTGCGGAAAACGTTGGTCCAATTGTGCCATCTCGCGATCACGAGTCACTTTGGCAATGATCGAGGCGGCGCTGATGGCCGCGATTAAGCCATCACCTTTAATGACCGCATCGGCAGGGATGCCAAAGTCAGGCGTACGGTTACCGTCTACTAACACTCTTTCTGGCCGCAGAGGAAGACCAGCCACCGCACGCTGCATGGCTAACATGGTAGCGTGTAGAATATTCAGTTCATCGATCTCGACCGGGGTCGCGGCCCCCAAGGCGACACAGAGGGCGTTTTCCATGATCACATCAAACAATGCATCACGTTTTTTTTCGCTGAGTTTCTTGGAATCGTTAAGGCCGGTAATTGGGCGCGATGGATCCAGGATCACGGCCGCAGTTACCACATTACCTATCAGCGGGCCACGCCCCACCTCATCAACACCCGCAACTAAGCCCTGCCCTAATGCCATCGCTGCGGCGTCAGATAAATTCCGGTAGATGGTCATCAGTTATGCTCCGGTAATAGTGCCACCACGGCATCCGCCGCACGCTCACTAGCATTTTGCCGGAGTTGTTCATGTAAGCGAGAAAACGCTGCCATCAGCGGTCGGGGATCCTGATTTAGCTGCACCGCAATCGCATCGGCAATCTTTTCTGGTGTGCAGTCTTGCTGGATCAGTTCGGGAACCAAATTTTTGCCCGCCAGCAAATTGGGCAATGAGAAGGTGCGGATGTTTACCAACCATTTGGCTAATTGATAAGTAACCGGACTCACCCGATATGCAACGACCATCGGCCTTTTTACCAGCATAGCTTCCAACGTAGCAGTACCAGAAGCTAACAAAATGCAATCCGCCGCCGCCATCACCTCTCGGGAATGACCATCAACCAGATGAATCTCCAGATCTGGCGCATATTGCTTTAACGCCGCGGTAAACTGTTCGCGACGATGGGCGTTGACTAACGGTGTTACAAACCGAATATCAGGGAACCGCTGTTTGATCAGCATCGCAGCCTCAATAAAAGGTTGCGCCAGCATCTTTAACTCGCCACCACGAGAACCGGGGAGGATCGCCAGATATTCAGCCTCCGCATCCAAACCCAATTCAATGCGCGCCTGTTGCTTGTCACTATGCAACGGAATCGTGTCTGCCAGCGTATGCCCGACAAAGGTACAGGGCACCTGATAGCGATCATAAAACGCTTTTTCAAATGGCAATAACGACAGCACCATATTGGTCGCTTTGGCAATTTTGAAGATCCGTTTAGGACGCCAGGCCCACACTGATGGACTGACGTAGTGAACAGTTGTTATCCCATGTTGTTTAAGCTGTAGTTCAACGCCCAAGTTAAAATCTGGTGCGTCAATGCCGATAAAACAGTCGGGTTGGAGAGCGCATAGCTGCTGGACTAAAGCTTTGCGCAATTTCAATAGTCGCGGCAGATGGGCAAGCACTTCGACCAGCCCCATGACCGCCAGCTCTTCCATAGCGAATAAGGATTCGAACCCCAATGCCTCCATGCGAGGGCCACCGATACCAATAAAACGGGCATCGGGGTATCGCTGCTTAAGTGCTGCGACTAAAGCTGCACCTAAAATATCGCCGGAGACTTCTCCGGCGACCATTGCAAAAATCCGTTGCGAGTGTTGCGTCATAGGCTCAAATGTCTCAGCGGATAATGCCCCGCTCTGAAGCAGTCACAAAATCGAGGAACTGTTTTACTTTTGGCTGAGCAGCAGCGTCTTCTGCTAACGCGTCAACTGCCTCAGCGATAGTCATACTGCTACGATAAAGGGTTTTATAGGCTCTGCGCAGTGCCAGCTGTTCATCTTTGGTAAAACCACGGCGCTTTAAGCCCTCGGCATTTAACCCACGCGGTATCGCTGCCTGGCCAGAGGCCATGACAAAAGGCGGCACATCCTGCAATACCAGAGAATAACCTGCAGTAAACGCATGCGCCCCTATATGTACAAACTGGTGCACACCAGTCATACCACCCAATATCGCCCAATCATCAACATGGCAATGACCGGCAATCGAAGCATTATTAGCCATAATAATGTTATCGCCGAGCACGCAATCATGCGCAATATGCACGTATGCCATCAGCAGATTGTTGGAACCGATACGGGTAATGCCCTGATCCTGAATCGTGCCACGGTGAATAGTCACGGACTCACGGATCACGTTATTGTCACCGATCTCCAAGCGTGTTGGTTCACCCGCATATTTCTTATCCTGGCAATCTTCACCTACCGAGGCAAATTGATAGATCTTGTTACCCTTGCCAATCACGCTCGGGCCCTTGATCACGACATGTGAACTGATCCAGCAATCATCACCGATTTCTACATTGGGCCCAATATAGGTCCAAGGACCAATGGTGACATTGTTACCAATTTTGGCTTCTGGGTGAACAAACGCTAATTTATCGATCACGAACGAATCTCTCTACGGGCACACATGATATCAGCGGAGCAAGCCAATTCACCATCCACGGTAGCTTCTCCGTAAAATACGCCAATCCCGCGGCGTTCCTTGATCATTTTGACATCAAAACGTATCTGATCACCAGGGCCGACCACGCGCTTAAAGCGAGCGTTATCAATCCCTGCAAAATAATACAGCACGTTTGGAGACGGCTTTTCGCTCATGGTTTTGAACGCCAGCAAACCAGTGGCCTGCGCCATAGCTTCCAGAATTAACACTCCCGGCATTACCGGCTGAATTGGGAAATGTCCCTGGAAAAAGGGTTCGTTGATAGTGACGTTTTTAATGGCTGTCAGAGTTTCACCAGGAGTGAAGTCCAGCACTCTGTCGACCAATAAAAATGGATATCGATGTGGCAGAAACGCCATAATTTCCTGGATATCCATGGTGTTCATTTCATTAGACACGGGCTCTTTTCCTCGCGCCGGCACAGCGGCGGTTATTCTTCTGTATCCAGCCGTTTTTCCAGCTTTCGCACACGTTGGAACAGCTCATCCAACTGCCGGAAACGGACTGTATTTTTTCGCCATAGACGGTTATCCATGGCCACAGTGGCGGAAGAGTATAACCCAGGTTCCTTAACATCGTTAGTGATGTTAGTTCCACCGGAGAGATGAACACCATCGACAATGCTTAGATGTCCAGAAATCGCACAGCTACCACCAATAATACAGTATTTGCCGATAGTTACACTGCCCGCAAGTACGGTACACCCGGCAATCGCGGTATGCGCACCAATAATATCATTGTGGGCAATCTGTACCTGATTATCGATGATCACACCATCGTGAATTTCGGTATGTTCCAGCGCCCCACGATCAACCGTTGTGCCCGCACCAATTTCGACATTATCGCCAATGCGTACGCCACCAGTCTGGGGGATCTTAATCCAGTTGCCACGTTCATTGGCATAGCCAAAACCGTCTGACCCCAGCACGGCACCGGAATGAATAATACAATTCATCCCCATGTGCACATTATGGTAGACAGTCACGTTTGCCCACAAACGACATCCTGAACCGATAACCACATCCGGGCCGATAACACTACCAGCACCGATTTGAGCGTTTTCACCGATGACAACATTGGCACCGATGACAACGTTAGCCCCAATGGCAACGTCCGCCCCCAGCTTGGCAGAAGGGTCTATCTGCGCAGAAGGGTGAATGCCTTCAGCGGCCTTTGGCGTGGTATCCAGAAGCTGCGCTGTTCGGGCAAAACCGACATAAGGATCTTTGACAATTAACGCATTGCCGGAAAAGCCCTCTTGCATATCCTGACTCAGGATCACTGCAGTCGCTTGAGTTTCATCCAGCTGATGGCGCAATTTTGAATTGGACAGAAATGACACTTGTCCTGGAACAGCTTTGTCGAGCGGTGCCACCGATGACACAAGCTCATCGGCGTTTCCACGAAGTTCAGCACCTAAATGCTCGGCAAGCTGCTTGAGTGACACACCATTCATCAATTACTGGCCTTTGCTCAGCGCATCGACAACTTTGCTGCTGATATCCTGCTCAGGTTTTACATAGATAACTGCGCCACGCTGTAACACCATGTCATAATTTTCTTTCTTGGCGATCTCATTGATAACTTTCTGCACTTTAACCAGCAGTTTGTTCTGTTCTTCGCCCTGGCGACGACGCAAGTCTTCATCTAAAGCCTTACCTTTCAATTGGTAATCCGCTTTTAAAGATTCCATTTTACGTACCAGATCAGTTTTCTGGGCATCGGTCATCAGTTGTGCGTCACGCTGTTGTTTTTCCAGCAGACCTTTCAGCTCATCCTGCAGCTTTTGTACTTCAGCCATACGATCACCAAACTCACTTTTCAGCTGTTTGGTCACCTGCTCACGCTGTGGCATCTGCTCGAACACGGCACCCATATCGACGACAGCCAACTTCTCTGCATAAGCTGCCATTGGTGCGCCTACTAACATTAGCGACACCAGTGCGCCGTTGATTAACTTTTTCAAAATTCAACTCCTTGTGTGGTTTAAGCAATGCTTGCCGATTATGTAGTTTCAGCAATGCTTGCCGAGTTTATGTGTTTTAGAATGTTTTGCCAATATTGAACGAGAATATCTCAGTGTCGTCGTCATCGTACTTCTTAATTGGCCAGGCAAGAGCAAATACCATGGGGCCCATCGGTGAAATCCACTGCAAGTTAACCCCCCAAGACGCCCTTATCCGGTTCGGATCGGAATAATCGGCCAATTTAGCAAATTCATCAGCCGGCAGTCCCCGGTAAGAATCGTAATTGAACTCAGTATCCCATACGTTACCGGCATCCACGAAGAAGCTGGTACGTACCGAGTTGGTGTAAGCCTCATCCAGGAACGGCGTAGGAACAATTAACTCCATACTGGCTGTCGCCAAGGCGTTACCGCCGACGGAGCGGCTACTACTAATGTAAACTGAGTTGATGTCACCGGATAACGTACAGCCGTCCCCAGTCGGATCAGGCGCGCAGTTAGCACTGTCGCGATACATGTAGAAGGCACGAGGACCAACGGTGTTAGATTTAAAACCACGCAGATAGGTGCTGCCGCCAGTGTAATAGTTTTCCCAGAATGGCAGGATCTGGTCATTCCCATTGTACTTACCGTAGCCATTGCCATAAGCCAAACGGGCTCGGGTAAGGAATACAAAGTTATGCGAGCGAGTCAGTGGGAAATAGAAACTGGTTTCAAAATCAGTCTTGAAGAACTTCAGATCTGAACCAGGCACGGTCATGCGGCCAGACAATCGCTGAGTAGAACCATCCGTTGGGAATGAACCACGGTCCAAAGTACTACGAGACCAACCCAAACTGATCTCAAAGTTGTCAAAACTCAGGTCTGAATTGGTATAGGAGTTACGATAGATATCGTAAAAACGCAACGCCTGTTCATAGTCAGAAGCATCAGAAATAGAGTTATGACGATAACCAATACCCGCATTGATACGGTTGGTTTCGTTGATGGGGAAACCTAAACTGGTCATGACACCATAAGAGTTATTCTTATAGCGCTCAAGGTAGGCGGAGTTCGCGTCGAACGCACTCCAGAACACGCTGCCACCGAGACTGATACCATCTTTGGTAAAATATGGATCGGTATAAGACAAGTTAATACTCTTAGAGTATTTGTTGGTGTTTAAGGTAATCCCCGCTTGGTTACCAGACCCCAGGAAGTTTGACTGAGTCACGCCAAATTGCAGACTCAAACCAGAGGAGGTACCAAACCCCACCCCGGCGTTAAATGAACCGGATGGCTGCTCTTTTACTTTGAACAGCACGTCAACCAGGTCATCAGTACCGGCAACTTTTTCGGTCTCGGTGTCAACGGTTTCAAAATAACCCAAACGGTTCAGACGGGTTTTGGACTGCTCTACCAAGGCTGAGTTAAGCCAAGCACCTTCCATCTGACGTAATTCACGGCGCATTACTTCATCTGCGGTAACAGCATTACCGGTGAAGTTAATCGAGCGCACATACACACGCTTACCTGGATTGATGTTGATGTTAAGGGTGACTTCCTTATTTGCATCATCAATTTCCGGTACCGTTTTCACTTCGGGATAGGCATAACCAAAACGGCCAAGGAACTTGCTATACATCTCTTCGGTAAAGGTTACGTCAGCACCGTTGTACTGTTCGCCAGCCTTCAACGGCAGAATTGTTTTCAGAACCGCCTCACGGCCCATCAGATCACCGGTCAAGTTAACCGCTTTCACTTTATACTGCTCACCTTCATTGACATTGATGGTGATATACAGCCCTTTACGGTCTGGGGTCATTGACACTTGGGTCGAGGTGACCTCAAAGCGGATATAACCGTGGTTGTGGTAGAACGTCTTAAGCGTCTCTAAGTCTGCCTCAAGCTTCTGCTTCTGATAACGGCGCTCGCCAAACAGATTCCACCAGGCGACGAAATCTTTAAGTTCCAGCAAATTTGCCAGTTCTTCATCGCTAAAATGCTTATTGCCGACAAAGTTAATCTGACGAATTTCTGCTGCTAATCCTTCAGTGAATTTAAACTTTAGTTCGACGCGGTTACGCGGCAGGTTAATCACCTGGGCGTGAACCTTGGCACCGTATTTACCGACACCGTAATAGAAATCTTGCAGCGCCTTTTCGATGTCGGACAGCATAGTGCGGTCCAGCGCCTCACCGACTTTTACGCCGCTATCATTCAGACTCTGTTTTAGCTGCTCTTCTTTGATGTCTTTGTTACCATCAAAAGTGATAGAGCTGATGGTTGGTCTTTCACGCACCTGAACGACGAGCACATCGCCGTCGCGGGAAACCTGAATATTTTCGAAGTTGCCGGAAGCATAAAGGCTTTTAATCGCCTGTTGCAGCTTCAGTTCGTCCAGGGTATCCCCGACTTTGACCGGCAAATTTAACAGTGCGGCCCCGAGGGCTACCCGTTGTAAACCTTCGACTTGAATGTCAGTAACCTTGAAGGGTTTGAACGTCTCGGCCCAACTATTCCCTGAAAAAGCGGCGCCGACCAGTAACATAGAGGCAAAAAGTTTATTTATTCGCATAGAGCACTTCTAATTATTTGTCAGTCCTTGCTCAGAGTCGGGCAAAATCATTGAAAAGGGCAATGCTCATCAATACCAGCAGCAAGGCCGCCCCAAATCTGAATCCAATTTCCTGAATCCTATCGGAAACAGGCTTACGCGTAATTGCTTCAATTACGCAATACATCAAGTGTCCCCCATCCAGCACCGGCAAAGGCATCAAGTTAATGATCCCCAAGTTGACGCTAATCAGGGCGAGGAACCCTAGAAAATATACCAATCCAAATGACGCTGTATTCCCAGCCCCTTGAGCAATAGAAATCGGGCCACTCAAACTTTTAAGAGACACATCCCCAGTAAATAATTTACCCAGCATTTTGGCGCTGATAGCGGTTAGCTGCCAGGTCTTTTGAGCCGCCATGGACAGTGACTCTAACGGACCATAATGCAACTCTATTTGCATATTCTCTGGCCACTGGGGGACTACAGGAGAAATGCCCACATAGCCGACGGTGTGTCCATCAGTGTCCAGATGGCTATCTGGTGTCACTGGCAGGATCTGTTGTTCACCGTTACGTTTTATGGTCAAGTTAAGTGTCTTACCGGCCGACGCCTTTACCTGTTGAACAAACGCGTCCCAACTGCTGATCAGCTCACCATCTATCGCGACCAAGGTATCGCCCACTTTCAGGCCAGCTTTATCGGCAGCACCACCGCTAACCACTTCTGCCAAGGTCGGAATGATTTCAGGTCGATAAATATGTAAACCCAGTGCAGAAATCGGCGATTCCTTATCGGGATCGAAATGCCATTGACGAATATCCAACGCATATGTTTTTCCGTTGGTATCTGACGGTTCCTGAAGGTCACTGACAGGAGATAATGTCAGTGATAACTGCTGCTCACCAATATGGCTTACCAACGCTAAATTTACGTCTTCCCAGGTTCTCACTTGCTGACCGGAAACCGCTACAATCTGCTGAGGCTGCTGCAGGCTTATCACCGCGGCCGGGCTATTGGCCGTGGTGCTGTCGATGACCGGCTTAACCGCTGGGACGCCAATCAGGTACATTAAGTACAACGCAATAATGGCAAAGATGAAGTTGGCAATTGGTCCAGCCGCCACGATCGCCATACGCGCCCAGACGCTTTTTCGATTAAAGGACTCGTCCTGCAGCTCCGGTGGAACGTCTTCCACACGCTCATCCAGCATCTTAACGTAGCCACCGAGCGGGATCATCGCTACAACATATTCGGTGCCATCCTTGCCGACATGGCGCCAAATCGCCTTACCAAAACCAATGGAAAAACGCAGCACCCGCACACCACAACGGCGAGCGATGTAAAAATGTCCGAATTCGTGGGCAGTGATTAAAATCCCTAACGCTACAATGAACGCGCCGAGATTCCACAAAAAAGCTAGCATCAGCCGTTAATAATCCTCAATGACAAAGCGCCAGTCCTTTACGGGCACAGACGCGGGCTTCACCGTCTAGCGCAAGAATATCAGCAATCGAGTCAAGTGGCGATTGCACAACCTGCTCCAGACAAAATTCATTAATTTTTGCAATATCGGTAAAGCGGATCTCCCCTTTCAGAAAATGCGCTACCGCCACTTCGTTGGCGGCGTTTAATACCGTTGTTGCTTCCTGACCGGCTCGGCAGGCGTCCATCGCCAATTTCAGGCAAGGGAACCTTGAAAAGTCAGGTTCACAAAAGCTTAATTGTCCGACTTTAAAAAAGTCTAAAGGTTCCACACCAGAGACAATTCTCGCGGGATAGGCCATACAATGAGCAATTGGTGTGCGCATATCGGGATTTCCCAATTGTGCCATCACGCTACCATCTTGATATTGCACCATAGAATGGATCACGCTTTGCGGGTGAATCACCACCTGTAATTGTTCCACTCCCGCATTAAACAACCAACGCGCCTCAACATATTCCAGCCCTTTATTCATCATAGTGGCTGAATCGACTGAAATTTTCGGTCCCATAGACCAATTAGGGTGTTTAATGGCCTGCGCAGGCGTAACGGTTGGCAAAGTCGCAAGCTCTGCGCGAAGGAATGGTCCGCCGGAGCCTGTAAGCAATATTTTGGATATCCCTGCAGCTTTAAGATCGCAACGTCCCAACTGTTGCTGAGTTTCTCTTGGTAAACATTGAAAAATGGCGTTGTGCTCACTGTCGACAGGCAACAGTGTGGCACCATATTCAGCAACAGCTTCGATGAATAATCTACCAGACATCACCAAGGCTTCTTTATTGGCCAACAGCACACGTTTCCCAGCCTTTACCGCCGCAAGTGTGGGTGCCATCCCAGCGGCCCCGACAATCGCCGCCATGACGCTATCCACTTCTGGACGTGACACTAAATCCAATAACTCTGACTCGCCGCTGGTGACTTCTACATCCAACTCAGCGATTGCCACTTTTAGCTGCTGCGCTGCGGTTGCATCAACCATATGAGCTACGGTGGGTCGATGCAGCCGACACAACTCAGCCATCCGTTTTACGTTAGTGTTGGCTACCAGGGCGAACACGCGAAAAGCATCAGAATTTTCTGATATCACACTTAGCGTGCTGGTTCCGATTGAGCCGGTCGCGCCTAAAATAACCATATTCTGCATTTCAGTTACATCCAGAAAACTATGTAAAGGAGGGTGAATATCGGCAATGCTGCGGTAAGACTGTCAATGCGGTCAAGCACACCGCCATGACCAGGAAGAATAGTGCCGGAATCCTTAATCTGGGCCACACGTTTAAACATACTTTCCGACAGATCGCCTAATGCCGACGCCAACGCCGTGAACAGTACTACGCCGACGACTAGGCCTAATTCCTGCTCCGGTGAAAAATACATCACAATAGCAACAACGATTAAGGTGGTAAGTAAGCCGCCGATAAAGCCTTCCAAGGTTTTGCCTGGGCTGACATGTGGTGCCAATTTTATTTTGCCAATGGCCTTACCAGCGAAATAGGCTCCGGAGTCTGCCGCCCACACCACCAGCATTACCAGCAATACCAAAATACCACCCCAGTACGGATCCGTTGGAGTGCTAAGTGATTTCAAGGCAATAAAAGAAACGAATCCTGGTAATAATGTGAGTTGCCCAAACATCGATTTCAACATTGGGCTATTTTTCCACCAGCCAGCGCTTCGAGGAAAAAGCACAACTAATAACAGAGAGAAAAGCCACCACAATGCACCCACTAAGATGACTGCCAGCATAATCGGGTGCAGATGGCCTCGCAGCCATACCGCATCCGCAGGCACCAACAGATTTAGCGCTATCAGCACGATGCCCAGCGTTATCGTAAAACTCCATTGGGTGACATGGCAGTCTTTATCAATTATCCGTCCCCACTCCTTAGCGGCAATCAAAAATACAGGTACCAATACCCAAGAAAAATAGTTGGATGGCAACAAAAATATCGCACCAAGCACCAGTGGAATTAGCCAAATTGCAGTTATTATTCGTTGTATTAGCAAAAAACTTTCCTCGTCCAGAGACGCTAAATATTGCGTATCTTGTCTATCTGGTTACCGGTCAATCCGAAACGCCGCTGCCGGCTACTAAAAGTTTCGACAGCCTGACAAAATGTCTGTTCATCAAAGTCGGGCCATAAAGTATCCATAAATACTAATTCGGCATAAGCCGCTTGCCACAATATAAAATTACTAATGCGATAGTCACCGCCGGTGCGGATCATTAAATCAACTTCACCCTGATTTTGCATGCTTAAATGCTCTGCAAGCGCAGTTTCCGTCACCTGACTGCTGTTCATTTCACCAGTTGCGACTTTTTCCGCCAGGGTCCTGGCTGCCTGGACAATATCCCAGCGGCCACCATAGTTGGCTGCGACATTGAGAATTAACTCGTTATTATCAGCGGTGAATGCTTCCGCAGCGCGGATTTGCTTCTGTAAACGTTCCGAAAACCGGTGGGTATCGCCAATGATATTCAGCCGCACACCATTAGCATGCAGTATTTTGATTTCACGTTTAAGTACCGTGAAAAAAAGCTCCATCAGCAAGCTGACTTCCTGATCAGGGCGACGCCAATTTTCACTGGAAAAGGCAAATAGTGTTAACGAGCGCACCCCGAGTTTCCTCGCTGTACTGACAGCGCGGCGAACCGCCTTAACACCTGCACGATGCCCGACAACCCGTGGTTTTCCCTTAGCCTGGGCCCAACGGCCATTGCCGTCCATAATGATGGCAACGTGGTTGGGAATTGCCTGCTTCACCAAATCGGACAACTGCTCCGGCAAGCGCTCTGATGTCTGACATTCCTTTGTTAAGTCAGGAGTAGAAGCGGCGTCCATGTTGGATGACATCTAATTACAACCCTTTAATATAGAAAAACGCCGTGTAGTATAACGCTACACGGCGCTTCAACTCTAGTTTAACAAGCCAATATCAGACTTCCATCAATTCCGCTTCTTTGGCAGTCAAAAGTTCGTCAATTTTTTTGATGTACTGATCGGTCATCTTCTGAACTTCGTCTTCACTACGACGCACATCATCCTCAGTACAAGCCTTGTCTTTTTCTAGCTTTTTCACTTCAGAGTTGGCGTCGCGGCGCACGTTACGCACAGCTACACGGCCATTTTCAGCTTCAGCACGCACCACTTTCACTAAATCGCGTCGACGTTCTTCTGTCAGTGCTGGCAATGGAATGCGGATAACCGCACCTGCAGACATAGGGTTCAGGCCGAGGTCAGACGACATGATTGCCTTTTCAACCGCTTGGATCATGCTACGATCGAAAACACTGACAGCCAGCGTCCGGCTGTCTTCTATAGAGATGTTACCGACCTGCTTTAAAGGAGTCATAGTACCGTAATATGAAACCTGGATTGAATCCAGCAACGCTGGATGCGCACGACCGGTACGAACCTTAGTCATCTGTGCCTTGGTCGCTTCCACACATTTTTCCATGCGGGTCTGTGCATCTTTTTGAATAGTATCAATCACGTTAGAGTTCCTTTTAATTCAAATTCAGATCAAGCCTTTACCAAGGTACCTTCAGTCGGCTCTCCCATCACGACCCGCCGCAAAGCACCCGGTTTGTTCATATTGAACACCATAATTGGCATGTTGTAATCACGTGCCATGGTAAATGCTGCCAAGTCCATAACTTTCAGTTCTTTATCAAGTACTTCAGTATAGCTCAGTGTATCGTATTTGGTGGCATCAGGGTTCTTCATTGGATCGTCAGTAAAGATCCCGTCGACTTTAGTGCCTTTTAGCACGACTTCTGCTTCAATTTCAATGCCGCGCAAACAGGCTGCCGTGTCAGTTGTAAAAAACGGGTTACCAGTACCGGCAGACAGAATCACTACCCGGCCAGATTTGAGCAGGCTGATCGCCTCAGCCCAGTTATAGCCATCGCATACGCCATTCAATGGAATAGCAGACATCAGACGGGCATTCACATAAGCACGATGTAATGCATCGCGCATAGCCAAACCGTTCATCACGGTCGCCAGCATTCCCATGTGATCACCCACAACCCGATTCATGCCAGCCTTTGCCAGACCTTCGCCACGAAACAGGTTACCCCCGCCAATGACCACGCCGACCTGAATACCGAGTTCCACCAGTTCTTTAATTTCCTGAGCCATGCGGTCCAGGACTTTAGGGTCGATACCGAAACCTTCATCACCCATCAGGGCTTCACCACTGAGTTTCAGTAAAATTCGTCGAAATGCAGGTTTGGGATTGGTGCTCATGTTCATATATCCTGGTCATAATAAGACCGCAGCGATTGCTGCGGTCTTCAAGGTCACTGTGACGGCTGATTAAGCCTTTTTAGAAGCTGCAATCTGGGCAGCCACTTCAGCAGCGAAATCTTCTTCTTTCTTTTCAATGCCTTCACCAACTTCGATGCGGGTGAAGTTGATAACATCTGCGCCTTTCTGCTTCAGCAGATCAGCGACATGAACAGATGGGTCTTTCACAAATGGTTGACCAGTCAAGCTAACTTCACCGGTAAACTTGGCCATACGGCCTGCAACCATCTTCTCGGCAATCTCTTTTGGCTTGCCGCTCTGCATCGCGATCTCGATCTGGATTTCTTTTTCTTTCTCAACAACCTCAGCAGGTACGTCTTGTGGTTTAACGTACTGAGGGTTAGAAGCCGCAACATGCATAGCCAGATCTTTGGCCAGCTCATTGTCAGAACCAGTCAGCTCAGTTACAACACCGATACGACCGCTGTGGATGTACACGCCGAGGTTCTCACCTTCGAAGCGGAAAATGCGACGTACGTTGATGTTTTCGCCGATTTTAGCAACCAGAGCAGCGCGAGTGTTTTCAACGGTTTCACCGTCTAAATCAGCAGCCATCAGAGTTTCAATATCAGTGATGTTGTTAGCCAGCGCCAACGCAATTACTTTATTACCGAAAGCCAGGAAGCTGGTATCACGAGCAACGAAGTCAGTTTCGCAGTTAACTTCGAGCAGAACAGCGACGTTACCTTCGCTCTTGGTCAGGATCACGCCTTCAGCAGCGATACGGCCAGCTTTTTTAGCTGCTTTAACCGCACCGTTTTTACGCATATTTTCGATTGCCAGCTCGATATCACCGTCAGTTTCGGTCAGCGCTTTTTTGCAATCCATCATGCCGGCGCCAGTGCGCTCACGCAGTTCTTTAACTTGGGCAGCAGTAACAGCCATTGTTAAATCCTCAATTGATAATTCGACAAAAGTTACCAGGTTATCTTATAAAACAGGGGCCATGTGGCCCCTGTTAACCATCAGATACCTCGGTTAATAAGGGAGATGTTGTCATCGCACCTTATTAATTACTCAGCTTCGATGAAACCTTCTTCTTCAGCTTGAACAGCCAGATCCTGACCACGGCCACTCTTTACCGCAGCAGCAACAGAATCAGCGTACAGGCGAATAGCACGCATCGCGTCATCGTTACCTGGGATAACATAGTTCACGCCATCAGGAGTAGAGTTGGTATCTACTACAGCTACAACTGGGATACCCAGATTGTTAGCTTCTTTGATAGCGATGTGTTCATGATCAGCACCGATGACGAAAATTGCGTCTGGCAGGCCGCCCATGTTCTTAATACCGCCCAGAGATTTTTCAAGCTTTTCCAGTTCACGGCTGCGCATCAGCGCTTCTTTCTTGGTCAGCTTGTCAAAAGTACCGTCTACAGACTGAGTTTCCAGATCTTTCAGACGCTTGATTGACTGACGAACAGTTTTCCAGTTAGTCAGCATACCGCCCAACCAACGCTTGTCGACATAAAACTGATCACAAGAAATTGCAGCTTCTTTGATGGAATCGCTAGCAGCACGCTTAGTGCCCACGAACAGGATTTTACCTTTTTTAGAAGCAACGTTGCTTACGAAAGCCAGCGCTTCGTTAAACATTGGCACAGTGTGCTCAAGGTTGATGATGTGTACACCATTACGTGCACCAAAAATGAATGGCTTCATTTTTGGGTTCCAGTAACGAGTCTGGTGACCGAAATGTACACCGGCCTGGAGCATATCGCGCATAGAAACTGTAGTCATTTTATCTACCTTAAAATAGGGGGTTATACCTCCACGAATCCCATATTTCCGACCCTGAGGGCACCCCGGAAAATGTGTCGATTCGTGTGTGATTTAGTATTTAACATAAATGCCATGTATAATGGCCGTCAGCTCGGATCTTGAACACTGCAGTCTTATGACATCGTAATGCGATAAAAACCTGGCTCAAGAGACAAAACATAACGGCGCGCTTTATACCATAAATGCCCGAAAAACACAAATGCGAAAGACCCTACAAAGGCGGTCTTTTTTGGTGGGTCAAACGAGCGTATCATCGTTCAACTCCCTAAGTTTTAACCTGATTTATGCTATTACCTGAGTTACGGGTAATAGCGCCGAGATATCACAATGAGTATCACGATCAAAACTGCTGAAGAAATTGAAAAAATGCGTGCCGCTGGCAAGCTAGCCGCCGAAGTGCTGGAAATGATTGCACCTCATGTAAAACCCGGCGTCACTACCAATGAACTTGATCGGTTATGCGCAAAATTCACCGAAGATAATGGTGCCATTTCTGCACCGTTGGACTATCACGGCTTTCCCAAATCGATTTGTACTTCTATTAATGAAGTGATTTGTCATGGGATCCCCGATGATGAACCATTGAAAGACGGCGACATCATCAACCTTGATATTACTGTGATTAAAGATGGCTATCATGGTGATACCTCGCAGATGTTTTTGGTAGGAGAAGTCAATCCCAAGGATCGCCGCTTATGCCGAATTGCCCAAGAATGTCTCTACGCCGCAATCCGTAAGGTTCGCCCGGGGATGCAGTTGGGAGAGATCGGTACCATTATTGAAAAGTTGATCAAATCCACTAAGAGCGGTGTCGATAAATTCTCCATCGTACGCGATTATTGCGGCCATGGAATTGGTAAAGGCTTCCATGAAGAGCCTCAAGTTGTTCATTATCGCAATAACGATCGCACTATTCTTAAGCCTGGCATGTGCTTTACCATCGAACCGATGATCAATGCTGGTCGTTACCAAACCGTCCTAAACGAAGAAGACGGCTGGACTGTTACTACCGTGGATGGTAAAAAATCAGCCCAATGGGAACACACCTTACTGATCACTGAAACTGGTGTGGAAGTACTGACACTGCGCAGTAATGAAGATTTCCCGCGTATTATTAATCATGTGTGATCGTATTAATTAAGGACAACAATGGCCACTGCGCAAGCCGTCAAAGCCGCTATTGGCGAGCATTTACAGCATCTGCAACATAGGTTTGCCAACCGCGATAAAATTACTGAACTGGTGGCTGAACGCAGTCGCTTTGTTGACCAACTATTAATTGAACAATGGCATCAGGTGGGGCTCAATGACTCTGGCATCGCGCTCATTGCCGTAGGTGGCTATGGACGAGCGGAACTGCTTCCCCATTCTGACGTCGACCTGCTTTTTCTAATGCCTGACCACGCAGGTGCTGAAGCCGAGGCCCGTCTCAGCGAGTTTATTGCATTTCTATGGGACACCGGCCTGGAAATCGGCCACAGTGTCCGCTCACTGCAGCAGACACTTGAACAAGGTCGTGGCGATATCACGATTGCCACCAATCTGCTGGAAGCACGTCTACTAGCAGGACCAGAAGCCAGCTTCGATCTCTTGTATGACAAAATTCGGGAGCAAGATTTCTGGCCTTCCAGCGAATTTTTTCGCGCCAAAAGAGACGAGCAGCGTTTGCGTCATGCCAAGGCTAACGCCTTTGACCTTGAGCCCAATATCAAAACCTGCCCAGGAGGCCTCAGGGATATTCAAACTATCGCCTGGGTCGCCATTCGGCATTTTAATGCGGCGAATTTACGAGAACTGGTCGACCACCAGTTTTTAGAGCCCAATGAGCTGGAAGAGCTGCTTGAGTGTCAAAACTTCCTGTGGGAACTCAGATTTGCGCTGCATATCGCCATGGGACGTGATGAAAACCGCTTGTTGTTTGACGTGCAAAGACAAGTTGCCGGACTGATGGGGTATGAAGATGCCACACAACTGGCAGTGGAGCAGATGATGAAGCGCTATTACCGGACAGTACGTCGGGTAATGGAGCTAAACGAAATGCTGCTACAACTTTTCAAACGCGCCACTTTGGGGGATGGTCGGGCACTGGAAATTCAGCCGATTGATGAACATTATCAGCGCTGCGGCCCATTCATTGAAGCGCTCGACAATGTGCCATTCCAACATCCAGAAGAGATTGTTAAGCTGTTTCTGTATGTTGCCCGCAATTCCAATATTCTCGGGATCTATGCCCCGACATTACGGGCACTGCGTAACGCAAGGCGTGATTTAGTGCAACCCTTGATGGAACATGAAGAATGCCGCGAAGCTTTTATGGAAATCCTCAAGCATCCTCGTGGCATCAAAGCATTATCGTTAATGCATAAGCACGGTATCTTATCGGCCTATCTACCCGCCTGGCGCAATATTGAAGGACAGATGCAGTTTGACCTGTTTCATGCCTACACCGTTGACGAACACACCCATCGCTTGTTGCTGAATATCGAACATTTTTCACAGCAGGAGCAACGTGACGAATTTCCGTTAGGCTCAATTCTCATCAACCAATTGCCCAAAAAAGGCTTGTTAGTACTCGCCGCGATTTTCCACGATATTGCGAAAGGACGGGGTGGCGATCATAGTAAATTGGGCGCGGTAGACGCGCTGGAGTTTTGCAAGCTACACGGGCTTAACAGTCATGATGGCAGAATGGTTAGCTGGTTGGTGGAAAATCATCTGGTAATGTCCATTACGGCGCAGCGCCGCGATATTTCCGACCCAGAAGTGGTTGCGGAGTTTGCAGATAAAGTGCGTGATGCCTCTCATCTAAGTTATCTCTACTGTCTGACTGTGGCGGATATCTGCGCCACCAACGAACACACCTGGAATAGCTGGAAAGGTTCGCTGCTGCGAGACCTCTATTTCTCCTCACAACGAGTCTTGGCACGCGGCAAAGAAAAACCCGTGGACATCCGCGCTCGGGTTCGTGAACATCAGGCCAAAGCCAGGAAGGAACTGCTGCGCCGGGGCATAAAAGAGAAAGCATTAGAAACCCTTTGGCAACGCTTTAAGGCTGATTATTTCCTGCGTTATCAGCCGAACCAGATTGCCTGGCATGCTGAAGCGATTCTGAAACATCGACAAGATGAACCGCTGGTGCTGGTCTCAAAACACATGACCCGTGGCGGTACCGAACTGTTTATCTATTGTAAAGACCGCCCCAGATTGTTTGCCACGGTGATGGCGGTGCTCGACAATAAAAATATCAACGTACATGATGCAGGCATCATGACCACCAAAGACAATTTCGCCGTTGATAGCTTTGTGATCCTGGAACAAGACGGTACGCCGGTACAAGCGCTATCGCGGATCCAGAGTATCCGTAAGGCGTTAGAAAAAGCCTTATCCGGTGATACAACTAAGATGCCGAAATTCCGCAAAATGGCGCGGATCATGAAGCCATTTAGCGTGCCAACCCAAGTGACATTTCTACCGAGTCAGCGCCACAGCACCAGCATGATGGAGTTGATTGCACTGGACGCGCCGGGACTCCTCGCGAAAATTGGCGATATATTTTACCGCTGCGGCATTACGTTGCAGTCAGCCAAAATCACCACTATCGGTGAACGCGCTGAAGATTTTTTTATTCTGCAAACTACGGATGGTGAGGCGCTGGATAATACCCGCCAGATGCAGCTCAGGGATGTATTAATCAGTACCCTTTCCAATCAACAGACACAGTAAAAGACGGAGTAAATTATGGAGGCGTTACGCCAACGTATTGAGGTGGCTTTTGAAGCCCGCGCACAGATCAGCCCGGCAACCGTAGACGCGAGTCTGCGTGCCGATGTCGAAAAAGTGATCGATATGCTGGATCGCGGTGAAGTCCGAGTTGCCGAGAAAATCGATGGTGAATGGCATGTGCATCAATGGCTTAAAAAGGCTGTATTACTGTCATTCCGCATTTTTGACAATGGCGTAATCGACGGAAATGAAACCAAATATTTTGATAAGGTGCCAATGAAGTTTGCTGGCTACGATGATGCCCGTTTCCGCGCTGAAGGCATTCGCGTAGTGCCACCAGCCGCCGCCCGTAAAGGCTCATTCATTGCAAAAAATACCGTGTTGATGCCATCCTACGTTAACCTTGGAGCCTATGTTGACGAAGGCACTATGGTTGATACTTGGGCGACAGTTGGTTCTTGTGCACAGATTGGTAAAAATGTGCATCTTTCCGGTGGCGTCGGCATCGGTGGGGTATTAGAACCACTGCAAGCTGGCCCAACCATCATTGAAGACAACTGCTTTATCGGCGCCCGCTCTGAAATTGTGGAAGGCGTCGTGGTTGAAGAAGGCTCGGTCATTTCCATGGGCGTCTTTATTGGCCAAAGCACCAAGATTTATGACCGTGAAACCGGTGAAATCCATTATGGTCGAGTGCCTGCCGGCTCTGTGGTTGTTTCTGGGAGTCTGCCTTCAAAATGTGGCAAGTACAGTTTGTATGCGGCCATTATTGTGAAAAAGGTCGATGCTAAAACCCGCGGCAAAGTGGGCATCAACGAACTTTTACGCATTGTGGACTAAGCCTCAGCCCTTAATTAACAAACCCGCCATCAGGCGGGTTTGTATTATCTGGCGAACCAACAACTCAGCATTATTTAAACACTAGCGTTTTGTTGCCATTAACGACAACCTGATTATTCACCACCAACGCTAACGCACGGCTCAGCACACTCTTTTCCACATCGCGTCCGGCCTTTGCCATATCTTCTGCACTATAGTTGTGATCAACCGGAATCACGTCCTGTTTAATAATCGGCCCCTCATCAAGACTGTC
The DNA here is from genome assembly GCF_029167175.1 of Shewanella sp. A32. NCBI lineage: Bacteria > Pseudomonadati > Pseudomonadota > Gammaproteobacteria > Alteromonadales > Shewanellaceae > Shewanella > Shewanella sp. A32. The sequence goes on along the minus strand of NZ_JARFTS010000010.1, from coordinate 35,013 downwards.
ATTCACAAAATGTGCCGTGGCACCGATGATTTTTACTCCGCGTTCCCATGCCTGACGATAGGGGTTAGCCCCAATGAATGCAGGCAGGAATGAATGATGGATATTAATGATCCGATTCGGGTATTGTTTGACAAATCCCGGGGTCAGGACGCGCATAAATTTCGCCAATACTACGTAATCGGGCTGATATGGCGAGATCTGATGCAATAACGCCTGTTCGTGTTCTTCACGGGTTAAGCCCTCGTGAGATACAAAATGAAAAGGTACATCAAACTTACCTGCTAACGATGCCAGCGTTTCATAATTGCCAATCACCGCGGCTATCTCGACATCGAGCGCACCGTAATAAGCCTTCATGAGTAAGTCACCCAGGCAGTGCGCCTCTTTAGTCACTAACACAACTACACGTTTACGACCGGCATCAATTAACCGCATCTGATTTTTCTGCGGTAAAACTTCCTGAAGATCGGCTAACAACTGCTCCTCATGGAATTCACCTTCTAACTCGGTGCGCATAAAAAAACGTTGTTGCAGATTATCAACAAACTCACTGTTTTTTATGATATTTAATTGATGCTTAAAACATACACTGGTGATCTTGGCAATGAGGCCACGCTCATCGGCGCAGTCCGTCATTAGAATTTTACGCTGCATTTCCTTCCCCAAATAACATCTGGACTGCAGAATATGCCATAGCAAACGTAAAAATACCCAATAAATCCTAATAAAATTTAGATATAACTATAAAAAATTTAACTAATACCACTATCAAGGTGTTGTTGCATTATTCGGCGCATGGCTTCGGCTTTTGTACCAAACACGACTTGTACGCCCTGCCCCATCACAATCACCCCCTTGGCTCCCAGCGCCAACAATTGCGATTTATCCACTCGCAAAGGGTCAACGACATTAAGGCGTAACCGCGTCATACAAGCCCCAAGAGTATGGATATTGGCAGCGCCACCAAGGGCATGGATTATCAAGCAAGCGGTATCAGCTGACTCACCACTACCGGGAGTGAACATGCTTTTATGCAGCTCATCAGGCTCCATTCTACCCGGCGTTTTCAGATTAAAAATCACAATCGCGGTACTGAAGATCGTGTAATAAAGCACTGCGGTTAGCGGGCCGAGAATAAGAAACCATCCCGCATTGGAGGCATTATGCCACATCAGCACTAAATCCAGAGCCCCCTGAGAAAAGCTGACGCCATAGTGAATGTTCAATAACACACATATCAGATAAGCCAAGCCACAGAGCAAAGCGTGCAGCAGATATAACACCGGTGCGACAAACAAAAAAGCAAACTCTATCGGTTCGGTTACTCCAGTAAACCAGCTTGTTGCCGCCGCTGAAAGCATAATCCCTGCGACCCGGTTACGTTCGGTTTTGTCAGCACAGCGCCACATGGCAAAAGCAGCAGCGGGCAATCCCCACATTTTGATCAGATATCCCCCGGCGAGATTACCGGCCTGCGGATCCCCAGCCAGGTAACGCGCAATCTCCCCGCGGACGATTTCCCCATTGGCAGAATATTGTCCAAATTCCAGAAAAAACGGCGCGTTCCAAATATGATGCAATCCCAGCGGCAACAACAGGCGTTCTACCGTGCCATAGAGTGCAAATGCCCATTGTGGTTTCTGATACACCGCCCAGTCAGAAAAAAGCTGAATATAATGCGCTAATGGCGGCCACAGATACGAAAATACCCAAGCCATGAGTAACGCCAGCGGTAACATTAATAGCGGGCCACTGCGGCGACCTTCAAAAAAAGAGAGAACTGACGGCAGTTTAACAAAGCGGCTAAGGTATACCGCCAAGCAAGTTAATCCGCCCAGTACCATGCCACCAGCAATACCAGTATCCAGCGTATTAATACCTAAGATCATGTTTCCCGGGAGATGTTTATCTGAAACAAGCACGCCAAGTCCCGCAGTAAATACTCCGTAACCAAATACAGCGCTAATAGCGGCGGCACCTTGTTCCCGACAAAAACCCACCGCAATCGCCACGGCGAACAGCAGCGGCATCATTGCAAAGATGAAATTACCGACGTTTGATAATAGCTCGAAGAGTAACGGCGGCATTGCTGTGGACAATGATCCCGCCAATCCAATCATCAATCCTGCGGCGGGGAGAATAGCAATAGGTGTCAGCAATGCCTGACTGAGATTCTGGGCGAACTTAAACCAATGTTTATTCAGCCAATTTGCTGACTGACTGAGTCTGCCAGTGGTAGCCACTTTTTCAGCCATTGAAGTGCCTCAGTTTCGGGTTCCATCGTTTCACACGCATCAATATCTAAGCGCTCACCAACACGTTTAGCCCCAAGTTCACTTAACAACGCATCTATCTGTTTGCCACCACCACAAAAGGTGTCGTAACTGGAATCACCCAGCCCAATGACAGCGTAATGCAACTCCGGTAGATAGGGTGCACGATCCTTCATCATAATGAACCAGGGTGCGATATTGTCCGGGAGATCACCATCACCGGTTGTTGACGTCACCACTAATAGCAGCTCATCTTCGGGCGGCACAAAATCCGACAAATGCTCAGGCTGCCATAATTGCACTTGGCAACCCGCATCGTTAAGCGCAGTGTCCAATGTTTCCGCAACATATTGTGCACTTCCATAAACTGATCCGAACACTATGTTGATTTTTTTCATGCTATACTTCGCGACCGGGAATATTTCTTGTCCCAAAATACTTTATCGACTGCCCCGCCTGCAACTAGACCAAAGCAGTCGACTTCACATATCTAGGTCAGAAAGGAACGCAGTAATGCGACAGAGCAGCCGCCAGAAACTGATTAAACAACATCAGCGTATTACCCACACACGCAAAATTTGTTATTTCCAGGCGATTCGCCAACAAGATCAGCACCACCACCACTTCACATTGGATGCTTATATGCCCTTATTGGACATGATGCAGCAACGTAACAAATAGTTTTTCAAGCACCTGTAACTAATAGTTTTTCAAGCACCTGTAACTAATAGGGCGTCTGAGGTCGACAACTCACTCGCCCCCCATCCTAGAGCAGTGAAAACCTGTTCCCATTCTGGCTCCGGTTCAGTCACAATGGTGAGTGGCTCACCAGATACTGGATGTGTCACTGAGAGCTTTTGCGCCAGCAACCATAAACGATTGATGCCGGTATATTCGCGAAAAAAGCGATTTTGTTTACCATCGCCATGAGCGGTGTCACCGATAATCGGATGACGCAGATGATCCATGTGGCGCCGCAACTGGTGTTTGCGTCCAGTCAGAGGCTGTAGCCGTAATAACGCAAACCGCGAGGTTTGATAACGTCCTGAAGGCACCGGAATTTCCGCATTCAACAGTGGCTCGAAGCGGGTAATGGCGGATTGGGCTTCCCGTTCCTGATTGGCCATTTTATCAGCAACCTCATCCAGTTCCTCTTTGAGCGGATAGTCCAATAAGCCACCGTCGAACACATTCCCGCGCACTAACGCCAGATAGTATTTGCTGACTTGGCGCGCCTCGAATTGCATACAAATCTGATGCGCAATCTGGCTACTTTTAGCGAACAATAATACGCCGGAGGTGGGGCGGTCCAGCCGATGCACCGGGAAAACATGACATCCCACTAAATCACGCGTCATCTGCATCGCAAAATAACGCTCGCGCCGAGCCAGATAGGTTTTATGTACCAGCAATCCGGCAGGTTTGTGGATGGCGACTAAATACTCATCCTCGTAAAGGATGTTAATTTGCGGCGCTTCACTCAACGCTGTTTCTTCATTTTCCACCGAGCAACTCATCCAGCCTCTCCAGTACAACGATTAAATCACGGGTTTCCTGCTTTTGTGCCCAGACATATTGCGCCATTGGGGCAATAGCGATTTTGGAAGGTAACGGCTGCTGACTACTGATTAATTGATGCATTTTGGGCAAAAAAATAAACTGTAGCCAATGTTCCAGCGGCAAGGTGTCACAAGCAAAAGGGGCCGTGCTAGCGAGCGCAATAGCAGCAGGTTTGGTCGCACTCCACATTGCCAGTCGCTTAAGCTCATTTTCGATAGCGTGCAAATGTAATAGTGTCTGCTGATAAAGCATATTGCGCTCATTAGATAGTCTGCAATTAATTGGTGCTTATCATACCATCCTGCAGTAGTTATCCCTATAATGCGCGGCAATCTTAACCGCAGACTGAAACCGCTATGCACACAATCTCTACCTTTGGTGAATTACTAAATGCCGCCACCAGCCAGTATCTGATTTATGACATGGGCCGCAGGGTGCAGTCTATAGATGTTATGGCTTTTCGACAGATTGAGGCATTAACTGCACCATATCCCTACCCTATTCAGGGGCATGCGTGTTTTGCATTAGTGTTTTGGGAACGACCGACCGCCCCCTTTATTTGGTTTTTGAAGTTGCCATTGGATGAGCAGGGACTGTTAAATCCCGCTGGACGCAGTCAGTTTATTGAAATGTTGCTTGAAGCTATGGGAACAGACCTTAAAAAGGAACTGACAGAAGCGCAGCAACAACAACTTGCAAGTCACCCTTTCAGCTTTCGGCCATCGCAGGAAAAATTAGCGTTATTCAATGCACTGGTGCGGCGTCAACTTGGTCAACCAGCATCCGCACAATATGAATATGCCTGTCAGTATCTTTCTGGCAATGATGCAGCGCAACATTGGCAAGCCGTTGGCTTACAGGGACTCGCGGATGTCTGCGCTCGCGCAGAGCAACTCGAACATCCGAAATTATTGGCAGAAGCCCTAGGATCATCGGCAGTTGAAGTCCGTATTGCACTCTGCCAACTGTTGGAACACGTTACAATATCTAAAGAATTGGCCGCAAAAATTAGTGCTTATCTTCCCAACCAAGAAGCGACAGTGCAGTCCTATTATTTGAGGGCTTTGGCATCTCAGCCTGATAGTTGTGCGACTGCGATTGAAACATCAGTCAAGGAGGAAGCATGGTTGAGCCGGGATATGTTGTTAGCCATTGCTGCCCGTTGCTGGATGGTCTTAAAACAAGAGCAATGCCGCAAAATCTTTCTGGAGTCATTGGCAAGGCAACCGCTGGACTTCTTTATTACAATCTTTGCTGATATTGTGGCGATTCCCGCGATACGCACGGTGTTATTAGGTGAATTGCGAAATCCGGAGCGTAGTGTGCAACTCAGTACCGCAATTGGCGGACTCTTCAGGAACACGCAAAGATGATGACTGATTTTTTAATGATGGCAGGCCTGGTAGTGATCGCCGCTTTCTTTTGGCAACTGCGGCAAATGGCAGAAATTTGCCGCCAATTTGCGGAACGCGAGGTTAAGCGTCAACGAGTACAACTACTCTCAGTAGCCATGAACTCTGCACGTCCCTGCCTAGGCGCGGGATTGGGCTGGAAAGCTAATTTCCAATTTGAATTCAGCACCGATGGGATTAACCAATATAAAGGTCACATTCTGATGATCGGCAAGCGTATCCAGAAAATTGAATGGCCGATTTTTCCAGAACCAGAATGGGAACAAGCACCTACCAGTCGGGGCAAAGTCAGTGGTGGCTGTGGTGGTGGATGTCGCTCCGGCGGATGCCATTAATTAATTAATCAATCGATCTGACCAAGCAGCAACGCTATCGATTAGTGCGATTAAAAAAGAAAAGGCGCGACTCATTGAGCCGCGCCTTTCTGTTACATTGCTAAGCCGTCCCGCTATGCAATTGCTTCCCTGCTCCATCCCTGCGAATGAGATGCGTCCTTTGCTCCGTAACCTTCCTGGTGAGTCCCTGTATCCTCGTACCAGTCCCTTAACACCGATAGTTCCGTTTATCGGTCTATGCCCAGTCCTTAAGCGTGTCCAACATCATCCTTGAGCATCCAGCAGTAACGTCCTGTGCTTTGTCCTGATGATGATTTCATCCCGAAATCACTTTCTACATCCATGTTGATCCGACTTCATGTCAGCATACTTTCCTTGTATCATCCCTGAACCGCTTCCCTCCAGCTTACTATCATCCTGATAGTATCCATTAAGTACCGTTCCGTGGACGAGATAAATATTACTCTAAAGAGGTATAAAAACGGCGTAGGCATATTTTTTTATTCGTCCCCCCCACAATTATCTAGTCCGCAAAAAAACACTAATATACTGAATTTAATTAATATTATTTTAAATGAGTGGATATTTCAGCGAGAAAATTTCTTAAATGTCTCACATGTTTGTAAGACATATCTCACAAGCTTATGAGCAGAAGTGGAAAGCTATATATAATAAGCACCATATCGATGGTATCAAGCACCCGCTATATCAGCTGAAATAGCAGATTCTTTCTGGCAAAAAGTGGCATCGTGCTATTGCTGATATACTTTGAATATCAGCAATAGCGGAGAACAGTTATGGACACTAGCCACAATAATATGGCCGCGCTATTTCAACAGCTAGGTCTTGAAAGCAGTAACAGCGCCATCCAAGATTTCTTTCAGCGCCACTATCTTCCCAAGGAAGTGAACCTCGTGGATGCGCCTTTCTGGACGCCAGCGCAAAAGGCCTTTCTGAAAGAATCGCTTGATGCCGATGCCCAATGGGTTGAAGTGATTGATCATCTCGATACATCTCTTCGACGCTAATAACAACTGTTGGTCAGCACCACTCTCATCAGCGTAATGACGCCTGTTGATTAACCACCACAGGCGCCCATGTATCGTAATTGCTATTGATTGACGGAGGCTCAACAGGTCGTCAATCCGACTGATAAATCTCACTAACAACAACTTCCCATGCCAGGTTGCATTTACTGCTAGCGATCCTCGGTTTGAAGCGCATGAATCATAATGGATTTAACAGTAAGATTTTCTTCAAACGGTGACTATTCCAGTCTTCATCATTACTGACATTGACCACGCGATTCCTAAGCCCTAAGCTTGCAGTTCCCATGACGGGTAACGATGGGTAATCCATTAACTTTCTGAACTCAGGAAAATATTGCACCATAAAAGTCGGGAAGATGAGCAAATTTCACATACTTCAACATATTGATTTTCAGATGCGTTAAAGCTAATCAGCACTGTTCTTGAGGTACAGCCAATCAATGAGGTTTTCGCCACTATGTCACTTGAGTTATCACAGATAATTGCCGCCGCAGTAACCCTCAGCCGCAAAGGTCAAACCCCGACACTCGCGCTGTTAAAAGCTAAAGTTGGTGGGAAGGTCCCGATGCCTTTATTGGTCGCGGGATTGCAGCGATTTAAAGCGATGACAGACGAGGAAATTGACCGAGTGGCAACTAGCATTACACCAACATCGATCACGGCTGAGGGAACGGAAACCGCCCCCGCAGAAACACAACTAAATGACATACAATTACAAATAGCTCAGCTTACCGATTACTGTCACCGCTTAGAACAACGTATAACACAACTAGAAAATCATCAGTTGGAGCAAGATTAATGTTTGTCACAGAGCTTCGGTTTGACTGCTACGCTGACACAACAGTATCTTTGGCAGAAAAAGCGATTAACAATCTGTTAGAAGCCTGGCGGGCAAATGGCCAAGTCATGGGGAGAGAATTTGCGGTCGCATTGCATGAGGGTTCCTTTAGGGTTCGGCTCTTGTTGCCCGAAACACAAAGTCTTGCTAACCGCTTTAATAGTCCTTGGGCCAAGCAAGCGTTACATGCGCTCGCTGATGCAAAATTATTGGCTCCGCGCGAAAAATTATTGGGACAGGATATCAATTCTGAAATAAGTTGTGAGGAAAGCCCCTCCTGGCAACTTTTATATACCAGTTATGTTCATATGTGCTCGCCACTGCGAAGTGGAGACTCACTTCTGCCAATTCCGCTGTATCGCATTCCGGCAACCTTTAATGGCGATCATAAACAGCTGATCCGCTGGCAAACGGAGTGGCAAGCATGTGATGAATTACAGATGGCGTCTGCCACAGCGGCAGAATTTGCCGCATTACATGAACTCAGTGACACCTCAAGTGACCTCTTTCGCCGAGGTTGGGATTTGCGCGGCAGAATAGAGTACCTGACAAAAATTCCTACTTATTACTATCTCTATCGTGTTGGTGGAGAGAGCCGAAAGGCAGAAACGCAACGCGGCTGCCCACGATGCGGCAGCAAAGATTGGCGTCAAGCAGAGCCCATTCTTGACTTGTTTCACTTCAAATGTGACCACTGCAGAATCGTTTCCAATCTTTCTTGGGACTTTCAATAACCCGGTATTTAGCGCTTGGGAAACAAGTTAAGCCACATGCGTTTAAGACTGGCGAATATACCTGGATGGACTGACGCGCTAGTAGAGTCATCAAGTTCCTGATAACGCACGGCGTCTGTCACTCGTGGTGATAACATTCGTAAAAAATCAGCAAGATTGTCAGCCAGTCGCTCGTATGGTGCCTCACCTGGTCGCTCAGCCCAAACTGAACCATCGTTATTGTCCACTGTCAGCATCTCTTCATGTTGCTCAAGTATTCCAATGAACCACGTTGGCGACTGACGCAGCCTTTTTTTCATCATCAGGTGCCCAATCAGATTCTCCTGCAAGTAGCCGAAGTCCTTATCATTCCATACTTGCAGTAACTCACCGCTGCCAAAAGGTGAATCAAATTTCAGTGGCCCCGCAAAAAAATGGCCATAAAACTGTTCGATATCAGGATGCAAGTTAATCGACAGCGCCTCCCCCACATTGGCAAATGAAGCGGTTGATTGTCGGTGTATGGCTTGCCATTGAACCGGATCGTCATGTTCCCAGTCTAACACACATTCTGATGGTTCACCGCCTGCATAAAAACGTGGGAATTCGCCTAATGCAGATTGGTAACATTGTTGGTATTGGGCAAAAAATTGCTCTAGAGCCTCGGCACAAGACACTTATGAACGCTCACAAATCGAGTATAATGACTTCATATTTTGGCACGAATTCACCATTGATGACACAGAATCAAACCCCATACGAAAACGCGGAAGCCCTGGCTAAGTTGACTCTAGGCAAAACCACTCGTTACCGCGATACCTATGCACCAGAATTGTTACAGGCAGTGCCAAGGCAATTAAATCGTGATGCCATTGCATTGTCTGCCCCAATGCCCTTTCACGGCGCCGATATCTGGACCGCATACGAGCTGTCCTGGCTGAACACTAAAGGAAAGCCAATGGTGGCCATGGCAGAAGTCCATCTGGATGCTGAAAGTAAGAATCTGGTGGAGTCAAAGTCATTCAAACTTTATCTCAACAGTTTTAACCAGACCAAAGTTGAATCTGTAGAACAACTGCAACAGATGCTGACACAAGACTTGTCTCGCTGTGCAGATGGAAACGTAGCGGTAAAGGTGATTGAGCCAAAACAATTTTCGGGACAACGTATTACAGAACTTCCAGGGATCTGTATTGATGATATTGATATCGATGTTGTGGAGTACAGTTTCAATCCTGACTGGTTGCGCAATAGCACTGACAGCAAACAGATCGTTGCTGAAACCCTGAATTCTAACTTGTTAAAATCTAACTGTCTTATCACCTCTCAACCTGACTGGGGTAGCGTGATGATCCGGTATCAGGGGCCCAAGATCGATCGGGAAAAGTTACTGCATTACTTGATCTCATTCCGTCAACATAATGAGTTTCATGAACAATGTGTCGAGCGCATATTTACAGATCTCAAGCGTTATTGTCAGTGCAGTAAATTGACGGTATATGCACGTTATACCCGTCGAGGTGGATTGGATATCAACCCTTTTCGCAGCGACTTTGAACATCTGCCAGAAAGCAATCGCCTGGCACGGCAATAACATCGGACAAGTTCCCAGCTTGTAGATACCAAGTATCGGGTGAATCCTGACACACCCGATAGAGGTTGAGCGAGTCGCCATTAGCCGAAGAAAATGGCGATTCGCTACCGACGGCTAACGCCAAAGATGTGTCACCCACTGCGCCATGTAAAAAACACCAGCTGAAGTGTTGTGCAAATCCGTCACCAGACACTGAGTTTAAAGAAAAATTAGCGAGTGGCTGCGATGAATTCAGATCAAAACTAAAGGTATTTAACCCTTGAGATAGCCCTTGGCCAGTGGCTTTGACATAAGCTTCCTTCATTACCCAAAGACGATAAAACGCAGCGGTATAATCCTCTTTTGATAGCGCCATTAACTGTGCTTGTTCTGCCGCTGAAAAATAATGCTCAGCGATCGAACGAATATTGCGACTGCGCTTAATTTGTTCAACATCAACACCGACACAGCTAGATGTTGTCGCCTGTTCCAACACCGCAATCACCAACCAATCGCGGCTATGACTCAAATTAAACTGCAATTGACTATGCGCTTGTTGAATATCAATCAGTGTGGGCTTTCCGTGGGCTCCCGTCTGGAATCGCCAATCATCCGGAGAAAAGTCTTGATGAAGCGACAGACAATAGCGCAACAGTTGCTGATTTAGCCGTCGACGCGACGTTGGAGATGCCGCTTCAGACGGTGCCTGTATGTATGAACTTTTATAACGATGACAATAGAGACGGATAATCATAGTCTGGTGTCTTATAAAAATTTCGCCTTAAAAGTAACACCATTTTTGAAGGTGAAACGGCAGTCGGCAAGCGACCTTTTGGGATAGTGTATCACATCGCAACAGATCGCTTTTGCCACGCTGATTGTTGAAAGCAGGCACGACAGTTTCGCGATTGACTATACTCATCTATTAATCCACCGATATCTGCTCCAACGGGTGCACGCGCTTTTTCCAGTCTCATCGTCATTCAGGGATTGTTAAGCCAACACCGCATATTGTGTAAACAAAATTAAAGTTTTTGTAACCCAATGTTTGGAACTCACAAGATTGAAAGGGAGTAATCGATGAAACACAGCAAATTATTTTATCTCACACCAGTAGTTGCCTCTATGATGCTGGTAGCTTGTGGCGGCAGCGATACCACTGACCCTACTAAAAATATGGCGAAAGTGTCCTTTTCCGTTTCTGATGCACCAGTGGATAGCGCCCAAAAGGTCGTCATTGCCTTTGATCAAATTGAATTGGTGAAAAGCGGTCAGGACAACATTGTATTAGACGTTTCTGGCCCGAACGGCGAAAGCTACCGTCAACTCGACTTAATGCAATATCAAGGCACTGACAGTGCCATGATCATCACGGACCAGCCGATTCCAACTGGGACCTACGACAACCTGATCCTGCATATCCTAGATGAATCTACCGGTTCAGATCTGAGCTATGTTGTAGATGACAACGGACAGATCCCGCTTAAACAACCCAGCCAAAAATTACAACTTGGCGGGTTCACAGTCGGCCAGGACAGTGTCCAGAGCTTTACCATTGAGTTTGATTTACGCCAATCCTTGGTAGAAAACAGTAATGGGGCTCGATATAACCTCAAGCCTCACGGCGTAAAAATCCTTAACAATGCCGCTGTTGCTGCCGTATATGGCAATGTTGACATCAACCTCTTCGGTGCTAACGGGTGTAACGCCGATACCGGCAACTTTGTATATGTTTACCCTGGTCATAGCTTGGACAGCAGTAAACTTGCTGACAATTACGACCCGGATACCAATACCGCTACGCTGCCAGAGGGGATTATTGAACCATATGCCTCCGCTGGTGTGACCTGGGATTCTGGAAACTACGGAAGTTACTCGTTTGGATACCTGCCTACCGGTGACTATACTGTTGCCTTTACCTGCAGCGCTGAAAATGACGAGCCGTCCCAATATGATGGTATTGTCATTCCTAATCCAACTGAGCAATTGCATGAAATATCAGTGGTCGCCGGTCAGGATGTACAGCAGGATTTCAATGCAGTAGTCGCACCAACAACCGCACAATAATACTACCGGGACAAAGCGGTTAAGCGCTTTGTCCCGCTTTTGATATCTGCCTAACGCAAATTCAGCAACTGAGTACCCGCGCCCCCCGGGCTTCCCCATTTCCGCTTTATCGTTTTCCGGTCTAAAGCGACATCATTCAAGCTGACCTTACAGAATAAATGGCAGAAAATTAAGTTGTGTACAATTTTTATTTCAACCTATACTGCCATCAGAAAAACCATTGGAGAAGCATATGAGCAGCTCGATATATGATATTGATGTTATTGATACTCAAGGAAATAAAAGCAATCTCGCCTCATATAAAAATAAAGTCATGTTAATTGTAAACACTGCTAGCAAATGTGGTTTTACGCCTCAATATCAGGGCCTAGAGGAACTATACCAAGAGTTTAAAGATAACGGGTTGGTGGTTTTAGGATTTCCTTGTAATCAGTTTGGCGCACAGGAGCCGGGCAATGAACAAGAGATTGCTAGATTCTGTGAGCTCAACTATGGCGTCAGTTTTCCGCTGTTCGCAAAAATCGACGTCAATGGTGCTAATGCTCATCCCTTGTATCAATTTTTGAAAAAACAGGCGCCTGGCGTTTTCGGTTCTTCAGCAATCAAATGGAACTTCACTAAATTTTTAGTAAATCGCCAAGGAAATGTAGTTGACCGGTTTGCACCGACAACCAAGCCAGATGCATTGAAAAAGCAACTATCTGAATTATTGAAGTTATAATTTTCTGTTGAAATTTTTATGGAATGTTGGAACCTTTTATTCCCTGAATACTCCAATGAAATGAGCAGAGATTTTTTGTTCATCATTCTCCCTAGCGGGGCTTCTAGCGCAGCCCCATTGATCCGGATGGATCAGAAGGCAGTCATCATGTGACTGCCTTTTTTTATGGCATGTCGAGATTATTTTCATCATCAGGGAACTGACAGATTTATTATATGTCTTACGTATTAGGGCCGATGAGCTCGGTTTTCCCTTTTAACTGAGCGTCCCGTTATCGGTTTCTACTCCTTGTAAATTCCTTCTTTTCGGCAACTGGATAGTTGCCGTTTTTTTATTTAGGGCTTTTAAAAATATTTTGCGTTCCCTGGGAACTAATGAATGTAGGTCTAGTCTGATTAAGCAAGACATGGTCTTGTGTTTCATCATCTCCCTTTTGACAAATACTGTGCTAGTCCACAGCATGTTTGTCCTGCTATAAAGTATTAATATTCCGGCAACCTTTGGGTTGCCGCTTTTTTTATAAATCCTAAAAAATTTCGTCCTTCATGGGAACTAAAGACTGCAAGCTTAGTCTGATTAAGTAAGACTTGGTCTTGTGTTTCATCATCTCCCTTTTTGACAGACACGGCTCTAGCGCACTGTGATTTTGTCACTTTACATGATTCATTCCGGCAACCTTGGGGTTGCCATTTTTTTGTCACGCTAACGCGCTCAATAACGGCCGTTTCGATTAAATCACTTCGACACAACTTTATGATTTCTTAATGGCGTTAAACAGATTTAAAATTCTCAACTAAAAATTAAACCATTTTTGAACTATTTCGAAGACGCCCAGTCATATCTTATGAAACGGATTTTCGTGTTCATCATTAACTCCCTTGGAGAGCACATCGTTCTAGCGCACTGTGTGCTTTCAAATAATTCTCTGGCAACCTTTGGTTGCCATTTTTTTTTGTCAGAACGCACATAAAGTTGACTAATTAACAATAGCGGTTCATTTATGTTACAGATGAAAATCCTAATAAATGTTATTTGATAAAATTTATTAGATTTTAAGGAACTGTTTTGAACAACAGTAGTCTGAAAGGACGATAGGTTTTGATTTTCATCATATCCTCCCTTTTGAAATAGCGCGATTTTTCAGAATGTGTGTCTGAAAATACTAAGCGACCCCCATGGGTCGCTCTTTTTTTTTTAGGCCGGTTGCACCTGTGTGATAGAGGTTTGCTGTAGCCACAGCAATGATTTTGCCAGCTTATCCAGAAGAGTTCGCACTGATGACGGAAATTGTTGTAAGTCAATCGCCAGCAACATATTTTTGACCTCGAGCCCTAACTCTGTATCACCTTCAATACACAGTCTTCGTTGAAAAAATAGAGTATCGGGATCTTCCTTACCAGCAGCGACAAGCAATAAATCGCCACTGTTCGCACTAAACGTCACAGCAGGCGAGCTAACTGGTCTTACTGTAAATCTGTGCTCAAAGCTAACTTCAAAAGATAACTGAAGATCAGCAACAGATACGGCTACCCAATGACCCTGTAAAAATTCCAGTTCATCGGCGGCAATCTGCTCAGATAACAGGTGTTGCAGCAATTGTTCTATCACTTTTGCTTTCGCAGCAAAAGGGATCATCACCAGTGGTTTTGCGGCGATTTTAGGCACTACAACCAACAACTCCTTGGCCATGCGAGACATCAACTCGTTAGGCATTGTTTTATTCTCCATTAAAGGCTACCGGCTTGGCATTTTAGCCACTATTTATGATCTCAAACCTGTTTTACATCAATTCTTAACAGATCAAACCTCGATAAACTTGCCCCTTTGTATCCATAGGGAGCACTTTTCGACATGGAACTTCTGTGTCCCGCTGGGAACCTGGCCTCACTGAAGGCGGCACTGAATGCTGGCGCTGATGCGGTGTACTTGGGATTGAAAGATGACACCAACGCCCGTTCCTTTGCTGGATTAAACTTTACGCCGCAAAGACTGCAGGAAGCAGCAACATTAGTTAAACGCAGCAAACGTAAGTTTTATCTGACCATAAATACATTCCCGCAACCGGGGCAAGAACAACGTTGGCATCAAGCCGTAGACTTGGCTGTGAATAGCGGTGCTGATGGCCTGATCATGGCCGATATTTCGTTATTAGACTATGCCCACAGCCACTACCCAGAAATACCCTTGCACCTGTCTGTGCAGGCCAGTGTTACCAATCTGGCAGGGTTGGATTTCTATCAAAAGCAATTCAATATCCAACGTGCCGTGTTACCCAGAGTGTTATCTATTAAACAAGTCAAAGACCTCGCCAAAGTCAGTCCGGTTGATCTCGAAGTGTTTGCTTTCGGCAGTCTCTGTATCATGGCCGAAGGGCGCTGCCAACTGTCGTCATATGTCACAGGCGAATCACCCAATAGCGGCGGTTCATGTTCGCCAGCTCGCTATGTCCGATGGCAGGAACAAGGTGATAATCGCTTGACCCGTCTTAATGAGGTGTTAATCGACCGTTCAGGCATTGATGAACAGATGGGCTATCCAGTGGTCTGCAAAGGTCGGTATTTGGCAGAAGATGCTGGAACCGCACAATTTTTACTGGAATCCCCCACCAGCTTAAGTACTTTGGAATTGATCCCTGAATTAGCTGCTGCCGGAATAGTGTCGTTAAAAATAGAAGGACGGCAACGCAGTCCGGCCTATGTCGAACAAGTGACGCGGGTATGGCGCGATGCTATCGATAGCTATTTGGCAGCACCTGCACAATTCCAAAGCAAAAAAGAATGGTTGTCCGCACTGGCCAAGGTGTCTGAAGGACAAACCACTACGCTCGGTGCATACGAACGAAGCTGGCAATAGGAATCAACAGATGAATATATCTTTGGGACCATTGATGTACTGCTGGTCCAAATCTGATGTTTTTACTTTTTACGATGATGTGGCCAATAGCCCTATCCCACTGGTCTATCTTGGTGAAACAGTGTGCAGTCGGCGGCGCCAGGTCAAATGGGCTGACTATGTTGCACTGGCAAAAATGCTCCAGTCCACCGGTAAGCAAGTTGTGCTATCCACACTGGCACTTATCGAAACCGCATCTGAACAAACGGAACTCAGGAAGCAACTAGAAAACGGTGATTTCGCCATAGAAGCAAACGATATGGCGGCGGTCGCGATGGCCAATGAATTAGGAATACCTTTTATCTGCGGACCCACCATCAACAACTACAACCGAGCAACACTAGATAAAATGGCTGAATGGGGGATGCAACGATTTGTCATGCCAGTCGATCTTTCCTGTGACTGGTTAAAGGCGGTGTTAACACCTTTAGCAAATTTTGAAGCGGAAGTGATTGGCTATGGTCATTTGCCTTTGGCGCACTCTGCACGTTGTTTCACCGCGCGGCTGAAAGGACTGGCAAAGGATGGATGTGGTATTGCCTGTGAACAATACCCACAAGGTGTGCTGGCGCAAACCCAAGAACATCAGCCGTTACTGCGACTAAACGGGATACAGACGCAGTCTGCCGCCTGTTGTGACTTACGTCAGCAAATACCGGTGATGGAGGCTATAGGCGTTTCGTGGTTCCGAGTGTCACCGGTAAATCAGCAATCTATTACCATGGCGACAGAATTAACCCGCGGCGAGTTCCCAGATACTATTGCTGCAAATGCTTGCAATGGGTATTGGCACAACAACGCGGGAATGGAAAGGGTTATTTAATCAGAGGGTTGCTTTAAATTGTGGAAGCATTCAAGCAGTAACGTAGCAAGCCATAATATAAAGCAACCCAAACTCAACCATTGCAAAACAGCTGGCCACCACAAATGTGGGCGAGTGATTTCTAACACCATTTCTTGATAGAAGGGTCGATTGCCATCGGTAAAATCCAATTCAAATAATGGTAAAAATAGGAATACGGCGAAACTGATACAGCTAAGTAATGCCGTTACCCATCCCCAACGCAGATGATTTCCAGCCAATGAAACCGCCTGATTCACCATAAACATCAATGTGGTAGCACACCCAAAAATAAAAAACCACTTCAACATGAACACATGAAGGTGATAGACATTGACCGGAAACAACCCAATGCCCGCTAAGGCCATACAGGTAACGGCTAACCCCAAATAACTCAATACACCAGTGATGGTTTGTGATAACTGCAAAGAATAGAGGCTAAACAGCACTAAGCTTAAGCTGCCAAAAAACAGGCCACCATTTAACGCCACAGCAAACGGAGAATGGCCATAATTACCCAATTCACTCATGGTGTGGTTGGTAAGTCTAAAACTGTCATCTGCCAGTGCACTGTACCCGGCAACCGACAGGATCACGCCCAGCAATAATCCGAGGAGTCCGAGAATCCCGAACCCCAGCGCCAATCTATTCAATCGCTGCTTTTTTCCGATCATTACTGTCATCCCCAAGACGCTCTGGTGTGCACCACAAATGTTACAGTGACTTACCACCAATCACGCATAATTTTACCGGATAGCATCTAACAAAGGTACATTGTTACAAGTTGATGCGCCACTTGGCAAAGTAACAATTCGCCTCGATAGTTGCGCAGATGATGGACGCCCCGCATTTACGACAGAAATGGTTGAAAACTTTTTTAATTACATATAGCTACTTCCGCACTGGAATAATGTAACCGTTAATGTCCAAGCATCATGGTGTCATGTGGGAATTCTTGCAAAAACGCTTAGCCACTTGAATATATTCTCACGGTTGACCACATAAGTACTCGCCCCGGTACAGACAAATTTACAAGGTTCGCCCGAGGCGGTAATCTTGTGACTTTCATGCAAGGATTTTTGCATAGTAATGCGCGGCCGATAGGCCAACACTCAAATAATAACAATGGGCCTAAACGTGACCGAACCTCGTAACCATAATATAAAAACCATCCTCACTTTTATTATTCCTTCCCTGATCGGTGTTTTATTGTTTATGACACCCGTCAGTTTTAACGATGCCATCACCATTCCCGTTGCCATTCTCGCCAAAGGCTTACAACATTTACTGAATGATTATCTCACCACCATCATTTTAGTTGTTGCCCTGTTTATGGCATCGGCAACATTGCTGGTCAAAATTTTTCGCCCCAAGGCTGTTAGGACACATCACTTTCTCAATGCATTGTTCAATATCAGTCCATTCTGGCTTCTAGTAAGGGTAACTGGTGCAACATTCGTCACCCTGACTTATTTTGGGATCGGTCCGGAGGCAATCCGTTCTGCGGATACGGGCGGTTTAGTCATGAACGATTTACTTCCCGTATTGTTCTGCGTGTTTTTCTTTGCAGGTTTGTTATTACCGCTGCTACTGAACTTTGGCTTATTGGAGTTGTTTGGCACCTTGTTGACCACTGTCATGCGGCCAGTATTTAATCTGCCAGGAAGAAGTGCCATCGACTGTATGGCATCATGGTTGGGGGATGGCAGCGTCGGCATTCTGCTGACAAGCAAACAGTATGAAGACAATTTTTATACCCAACGGGAAGCCGCCATTATTGGGACAACCTTCTCAGCGGTCTCCATCACCTTCAGCTTGGTGGTAATTACGCAGGTTGGCTTGGAAGCAAAGTTTATTCCCTTTTATCTAACGGTATGCCTCGCTGGGGTGGTAGCAGCAATTGTGGTTCCTCGATTACCACCACTATGTTGGAAAAAAGATAACTATCTCAATGGCACTCCGCGCAAAAAAGACGATGAAGCCGTACCAGAAGGTCATCATGCATTGTCTTGGGGGATTCATTTAGCGTTAAATAAAGCGGCACACACCGGTGGCATAGGCAAGATCCTGGAAGAAGGCAGCAAAAACGTTATCGACATGATTTTTGGCATTATCCCCGTGGTGATGGCCATTGGCACGATTGCGCTGATGATTGCCGAATACACCCCCGTTTTTGATTATCTTGGGATGCCATTTATTCCATTACTCGAATTGTTGCACATTCCAGAAGCCGCTGAAGCGTCTAAAACCATTGTTGTGGGTTTTGCCGACATGTTTATTCCTTCAATTCTTGCCAGTAATGGAATTCACGCGGAGATTACCCGCTTTATCATTGCGGCACTATCAGTCACTCAGCTTATCTATATGAGCGAAGTCGGGGCACTGCTTATCGGCAGCAAGATACCTGTTAACGCCTGGGAGTTATTCGTTATCTTTTTACTACGTACACTCGTTACCCTTCCGGTTATTGCTGGAATGTCTCACTTGTTCTTCTAATTTTTAGTGCGCGAAGGGTGATGTTTTATCATCGCCCTTAGTCACTGTCATAAGACTGCCATCCAGCCTTCATCTACCGGTCAATTTTCTAACTTATCTTCTGCCTGGATCTGCCCTACATCTGTATCGCTTTGGCGAGACATAATTAACAGTTCAGGACTCCATCATGATTTTTACCGTCGACAAAGTCATCGAAGATAACCTGCCACAACTCAACAATAAGCCATGGCTCGTCAAACCCACCAAAGCAATGCTGCGCTACCTGTTAAATGAACAACAGTGCAATGAAATAGCGTCTCAGTTTAGTCACTTAAAAGGGATAGACTTTGTTGAGCGGGTCCTTCAAACCTTTAATATCAGCTACACAGTACCAGATAATCAGCTCGAAAATGTGCCACCACAAGGGCGTGTAGTTATCTTTGCTAATCATCCTATTGGCTCGTTGGATGCGCTGGTTTTAATAAAACTGTTAAATGAAATCAGAAGCGATTTGAAAGTGGTTGCCAATGAAATGCTGATGACCTTGGAACCCTTACACAATCTGTTGTTACCAGTAAAAAATATGACGGGTGGCACGCCGCGCCAATATCTGGAAAAGATCCAAGAGCATTTACGCAATGATGGCGCAGTTTTAATCTTTCCTTCAGGTGAGGTCTCTCGTTTACGGCCTAATGGTGTAAGAGATACACGCTGGCATAGTGGCTTTTTACGGATGGCTATTAGTTGTGATGCGCCGTTGTTACCCATGTTTGTTGATGCGCGCAACTCTCCAACTTTTTATGGGGCGTCGATGTTGTACAAACCTTTGGCTACCTTACTGTTAGTCAAAGAGATGTTTAAACAGGCCAACAACAATCTGCCGGTACGGATCGGCGAGCTCATCCCGGCTGACGCGGTAAACGGAAATGATTTCCCGATTAAAACTAAAGTCAGCCTGCTGAAAAATCATTTATACCGCATTGGTAAAAATCGTGTTGGTTTATTCAGAACCCAGAGAGCGATTGCTCACCCAGAAAACCGTTTAGCGCTTTATAAAGCGCTAGCGGAATGCGAACTTCTAGGGGAAACGCAAGATAATAAGCAGATCTATCTTTACCGCCACCAAAGCAGTAATCCCATCATGCGAGAAATTGGTCGGCTCAGAGAAATGGCTTTCAGAGCTGTAGGAGAAGGCACTGGCGAGCGTCGTGACACTGATCAATATGACCCACATTACTTACATTTGGTGTTATGGGACCAAGCGGAGATGGAGGTGGTTGGTGCTTATCGTTTTGCCAGCGCACAGACATTACATGAGGCAGGTCAAACACTATATAGTGAATCGTTATTTCATTATCAACCAGCGTTCACTCAGTATTTCCAGCACGGTCTGGAATTAGGGCGTAGTTTTGTCCAGCCGAAATACTGGGGCAAACGCAGCCTGGATTATCTCTGGTACGGTATTGGCGCGTTTCTGGCCAAGAACCCGCAATATCGTTATCTGTTTGGCCCAGTCACTATCAGTAATCAGTTACCGGCACCGGCTAAAGAAATGCTGGTCCACTTTTACCTGTCCCAGTTCCCATCAACACTACTAGCAGAATCACTCCATCCTTACTCAATATCCACCATACGACAACAGGAACTGGATGCTTGTTACCAAGGGCTGGGGTACGAACAGGCGTTTAAACATCTCAAACAGACGCTTGCCAGTATGGGCACTGCAGTACCAACACTCTACAAACAATACGGTGAACTGTGTCAGCCACAGGGGGTGAAATTCCTGGCTTTTGGTATTGATGCTGATTTTGCAGACTGTATCAATGGGCTGGTGCTGGTCGATATAGAAAAATTAAAAGAGAAAAAACGCTTACGTTACATTGGTTCGTAGTAAGTGTAATGCCGAAAAGCCAAAAGGCATGGTAAGTAACTGCCATGCCTTTCTACTACAACAGCGCTTTAATACTTCATCGCAGAGTTTGTTTATCCAGTTTCTTCGCTACTTCAGAACTGAATTCATCGGACATTTTCACGCATTCTTCAACGGCTTTGACGTAATAAGTCTTCCCTTTGGCATCGGTACGTTTTGATGCCACTATAGTCGCCTGTTTAGCTGCAAAGTCATCTTCGTTCCACCGGTAGAAAGCAATCTCCTGACCTTTGGTCGTAAGCAAATAGCATTTATAACTCACTTTTGCTGCCATCGATGGTGCAGTCATAAAGGTCAGAAACAAACCACATACCAGATATTTATTCATTTCCAACACTCCGCCGAGGGCCCTTTTTCGCCAGTATCTTTCAAGGTAAGACTGCCACATTGAGTATCACGAGTTGCCTGTGAACCTTTCGGGGCGGCTGTTAATGTATAGCTGCTAGTTCCAGTAGAACTGACACTATAGAGTCCATTTTCAGTTACATAAGGATCTGCCAGACCGAGTTCAGTCATATCAGTAGTATATGTCCGATTATCCAGGTAATACTGCTCCTGCAAATTTGCAACCCGCAACAAAGCGGCCTGGCCTTCTGAGCGATTACTGCGTGTAATGTATTGAATATATGAAGGGTAGGCTATCGAGGCTAGGATACCAACAATAACCACCACAATCATTACTTCAATAAGCGTAAATCCGCCAAACAGTTTTCTATAATTAATGCTCGTTAACATGGTAATAAATCTTGTTTGTAGTTAATCCGAGATCCAAATTCACCGTGCCTGAACACTGACCATCAACGCAATTTCCTTTACCTATAATAAGGGACAATGGAGGGTTGTCAGAGTCATCTGAAAGAGGTGGCGTTATCAACTTAGGAGGCTGAGGAATGCAATCCTCACAAACATCTATGTACTCCTGAGAAGAGCGTCCACCATTATTTAGATCAAATATATAAAGACGACCTTCAGAAGATATCTGACAAGTATTCTGGGGATCGTCCAGTGATGGCGTGAAAGAGGTGAAATATACTTTTCCTTTAAGAATTGTCGAAGGTGACAAACTCTTTTCTCCCACACCACTGAAATTAAAGTACCACCCCAATTTAGCACCAAATGCCAAATTATCTGAATCTGTTGTAGGTGCAGAAGAAGTTACATCATATAAGTTTGTCAACTCAATCGCATCTGGAATTGTTGCGCCTCCGGTTCCGAAACTTTTAGTCACCACATTACGATCTTGCAAAACAAAGAACATGTCTTCGGTAGTAGTACCTAACGGCGATGCTCTGTCACCACTTCCCAAAGTTACTGCATCATATGGCACATTTTGGGAAGCAACTGTTGAGGTTGTATTACCAGATGAATCTGTGTAAGTAACTGTTGTAACGTTAGTAAACTCTGTCTGAGCAACGACGGGCTCGTAGAAGAAGCGCCTATTGTTAGAAAGTGTGCCGCCTAAAGAAGCAAATTTAAATCCACTCCATGAAGCGGTGTCAGTTGATGGCATATCTATTCGCCAGACATTTCCGCCTAAGTCTGCGGCATACATTCTATCGGTAATACCATCACTATTGCTATCCAATAACGCAATTGAACCAGCTATGCTGTCAGAAATGCCAGGTAGCGCAGTTTGTCCGCCAACACCAAAGGTGTATTTCAACTCCCCTGTCTCTGCATCGACTATATAGACATCTCGACCAAGAGAGTTACTGCCGCTCCCTGCGTCATAACCTATGTTATATCCCCCGCCGAAGATAATGACAGGACTGTCAATACCGGGAACTTTTGTCACAACTGGAGTTGACCATGTTTGCCCAAGTTCTGAAAAACCGGTTGAAGTACTGTCGATATGCCACATTAAGCGAGGGGTATCTGGCACTGTCACATCCAAAGCGTAATAGGAATTCCCACCTCTACGCAATCCAACGAATAGCCACGCTTTCTCTATGGAACCATCACTGGCTCTTTTTATATATGAGACCGGAGATCCATCAATACCATATACGCCATGGCCATTTGAATAATTATTATCCCGGAGAGTTTGGATATTCGCCAACATATCAAAGGGCATAAAGGCCCACCTCTCACTCACGGAATCGCCAGCATCTTTAAAGGCATGGAACATTCCCTCATTAGTGCCAACAAAAATATACACGCCTTTAGTATCACCGTAATCAATAGCCAGTGGCTGGGAATGCATTGGGTCGCCCATAATATCACCGCGAATACCGTCATAGTCGGTAGACATTGGAGACCCATCGCTATCAACATCAACGTTAAACCCTTTAATCCATTCAAAGGCCTTATCTAGCTGGGCACTCACAGTACTTGAGGTATCTTCAACCATATT
This sequence comes from Shewanella sp. A32, assembly GCF_029167175.1. Lineage (NCBI taxonomy): Bacteria > Pseudomonadati > Pseudomonadota > Gammaproteobacteria > Alteromonadales > Shewanellaceae > Shewanella > Shewanella sp. A32. The sequence goes on along the minus strand of NZ_JARFTS010000010.1, from coordinate 11,981 downwards.
CATGAATGAGAACAAATTTGTATCGCCACCGATATAACTTGACGCACTTGATTTGTTTAACGAAGACAATGCCCCTGATGTCCCAATATTACTTAGCAGATTCCTATGTTCTGGATCTATCTGACGAGCGGCTCCCCCCTCTTCGACATAAAAACCATCGGGGTCAGGACTGCAACTGCTCCAAAAGCTACATGCAGTTTCCTTGATACCGCCAGTGATGGAAATTGCATTGTTTCCGTTTGCATCAACCAATGTACCTGTCGAATTGACTTTAAATTTCTTCAAATTTCCTGCCCATCGCGGACCATGATTAGGCTCAAACAACGCATAATAAGCAGAGTCCAGTGTGCGTGTTGGATCGGCATTACTATAGGCTACACCTGGTGCAGAAAATCTCTGACCTTCATAAGTAATTTGATCCAGGGCATTACTAATTGCACTTTGTAAAGAGGTAACGTTATTCGCTGCGTAATATTTACCGCCACCTCTTTTAGCTGTTTCAATTAATAACGGCTCTGCAACAGAATCCTCATCTAAAGCAAAACCTATTGTGAATGTTTTAACTTGCTGAAATGTATCTGTGGACAAGACTTGATCATGCCAATACATATAACTCGCCAAGGCAGGCATATAGCTTTTTAACGCATGATCATATTTATCATAACCATATGTATATGGTGAATAAACACCATTATCGGTCTTTTTATCCTGTGTTGTATTTAAGCTTCGACTACCTACCAAATTTATAATTTCCTGATCGGCAGAAGCGTCAAGCGTAGGTTCACCATCAGTGATATAAATAATGTATGCTATATCACTACAATTATTCATTGGCGATACATAACGGCCATTAGATTCTATGCTGGTATCATATGGCGGTTTATTACCTTTATAATTAAGATCACTGTAATTACTGTCATTGTGAGCGAATGTCACAGGATTACCACTAAAATAACTGTAAGCCTCGAATAATGTTTCACACAATGGGGTATTTGTTTCTGCAGGTAATCCTTCGATGGTATCAATTAGGGTTTGTTTTTCTGAAGTATTCCTAGAACGGATCCCTGCAATAATACGACCACCATCTCTATCACCTTCATTGGGATAATCAAGATTGAACACAGCCAAGCCAAAATCCACAGCTGACATACTGTTAATAACACCGGAAATAGCTTCTTTAGCTAAGCTTAGCCGTGTCACATTAACCGCCCCGGTGTTTGTTCCATGGTACCAGCGTAAATAATTGTCAGTGTATAATGTTACCAGCGGCCCGCTTGAAAACAGGCCACTTAAGTCTTGAGTTAATGGATTTCCCCAAGGCAAATAAGTGCTATTTTTCCCACCAGTAGAGACATTATTTTGCGGGAATCCATCACCGTAACCTGTAACAGATTCATTATTGCTAGCATTTACAGATTCAATATCTTCAAAACATTCGACGGGATTATTGGTATTAGCACCACTATTATTAGCTAATGGTTGCCAAGTACCTCTATATTTTCCACTACTATAGTATTCTCTTATATATCCAGTAAAACGGCCATAAGTTGCCAATGCATCCTTAGCGGCAGCACAACCGTTTAGTAGCGCATTAAAACGTGTTGAATCGGAGGGACTATCAGGATTAGGAAGTGGCATATTGTCAGTTCCTGTGCCAACAGTCGCATATATCATATTACTTTGATAAGAATTGGAACTACCTAATGGAGGGTAAGTCTCATCTGGATTATAGCTTCCTTTGATCTCTGTTTCTAATGTTCCCATTGATGCAGAATTATCGAAGATAATTAACACCTTTGATTTGCCATTATTTATCGGTGCGATCAAATATAAATCGGTATCATCTGCCAAACTAACTCCGGAAATCACTACCAAGGCAATAAAAAAAGTACAAATCATTTGCTTGAGTTTCATGAACCACTCCCATTAAGTACTTCCTGTTCTATACCTTGCCGTACTTCAATTGTACCCATATTATCCCGGCCATACTGAACACTGTTGCTAATTTCAATTCGTCGACACGAAATTAAATTTGTACCACTTGCTGCAGCAGTTCTTTGACAGGAGACATTTTGCGATGTTGCAGAACTGACAGGTAACGGTGTTAATGTTTGACTTCCTCCCAAATAATGCGTTGGGTCTTCACTACCAGAGATTGTGGCAAATGTTGCCGCACTGGTATTACTAATTACAGCCGCTAATCCACCATCTGCAATAGCTTTAGCTTCAATACGTTCAGAACCGGCCCCCGCCATACGTAGCGATTGCCCCGAGTTTAATGCCAACGCTACGCCGATAACTGTCATGACAATTAACAGTATTAAAGCAAAAAAAAGTACAACACCCGATTGTCTCTTTAAGCCTTTCATATCAATTCCTAATCAACACCGGATTTTCCAATACCACAGTGGTAGACAACACTTTACGGCGGTAATGATCGTTAAATGGACCAAGTTGCTTATCACCTAGCTCATAGGTGATGTCGTTGGTATAACTGTTATCTTGGTCGATAGTTCGCACCAATAGAAAAATTTTGACCGCTACAATACGTTGAAAAGATTGGTTATCCCACATCAAATCTGTCACATCTTCAACGGGAAGGAAACTGTCAGCAGTGTCATCCCCATCGTCATCATAGCCATAGAGGATTCGCATATTTTCTATACCCTCCACTAACTGCTCTTCGTTGTTCATTCCATTCTCAGACAATGCTTTTCGACTAAGTACGGGCACTTCACCTTTTTCATTGCATTCGCTATCCGCATCCCCACCTAAACACTGAATAAAATAAACGTGGTGCTGGTACTCCCAGATTCGCTCATTCACCAATACTGGGGCGGTGTTTTTACCCAAAAATACTATTTGACTTGAAGTAGTTGCGACTCTGAAACCGCTAGTTGCGCCAGCAGGCCCTACTAAGCGTTTAATCTGGATGACATCAGTTCCGCTTATCGCATCATTAACACAACTGACCGACAACCCGATTCCGGCCTCATAGCCCCATATTCGACGAAAATGTGAAGGTTGATCATTGGGAAGTGTGGCATTATTGAGTCCACCACCAATACAATCCTGAGTGACGTCGTCCGTCACCGTTGTATTGATGCCCTTAATGAAATCCGTTCCAGTAACATCACCAAAGAACGCCACTTGCTCAATATCCGGCGCCATGATCGCCAATGCTATACGGCCATTTTCCTGCAACTGATTGTATTGCCCAGTCGTTGTCACGTTGGTCGCAGACATGCTAAACATGGCAAATACGCCCATGGTAAGAAATAGACTGATGACCATCGCGACCATCAGTTCTACTAGAGAAAAACCAGAGATGTATTTTTGTTTTTTCATCTCGTAACTATCCCTGTTCAATAACAGTAGTTAACACGTACAGACGGCGCTTTTTACCCAAAGCACTCCCACAATCAGATGCAGTGTTTGTCGTTCCGGCTGTTCCCTGAATGCCTTTCCAAGCGATTGCGATTGTCACAGTATTGTCGGTGTCAACGGTGATACAGGCGGTTGCTGAATCCAATCCGCCGACGTTGGCACCGGATGTATTAGTTTCGGCACCACCGGATATTAGCCAACTCCACTGGTAAATATCCCATTTTGCCATGTCAGCAGTAGAACAGATCGCCCCTGCTTCATCGCATGAAGTGGGAACGGTATCAAGTTGTGGATAATCCTTATTAGCATAACTAGTTAACTCGGTTTTATTCAGCTTCATGCGATTAAGAATATCGTTTGCCAGATAAGCCGCTTGAGTCTGCTCAAAAGATTCAAAGCTCGCGCGCTTTGCCACGATATGAAGATTAAAAATCCCTATCAAGCCGATCACCAAAATGACCAACGCCACCATGACTTCGATGAGAGAGAATCCCGCCCTCTTACTTTTCATTAACGTCAAATCTCCGGCTACTGCCAATCCAATGACGAGAAAATTGTTAAATATTCTTTATTTTTCTGTCAGTTATCGTCATGGCGCAAAAATACCAGTTAATGATAGTTAATGAATTTGTGATTGGCTAGTAATAAAGATAAGGGGTTAGAGGGACAGTTTAGAAAAATTAGAAATATGAAAAATAGTCAACGCGGTTTACTTCAACATTATCAATCTAGAATTTTATATAACAACATGATTTAAATAATTAAATTTCATTATAATGAAAACTAATGGGCATGCCGGTACAAGCCCGGCACCCAAAAACCAGAAGGAAAATTTAATGTCCGAGCGACATGCCGGATGTAGGTTCAACTGTCTGAATATACTGTCGCAATTCATCAAACATCTGATCATCACTACTGAACAGGGGATCATCGATAAGTTTCAAGGCACAGTTTCGTTCGATCTGTTCCCAATCACTTTCAGTCAGTTTTCGTTGCAATTTTGGAAAAATATATTCTTCTTCATAGATCATGTGTTGCTCCTGCAACGTGACATAATCTCGTAATTCCTGAACCAGCTTTTCTTTGGCAACGACGATATCGTTGAGGATGAGGTTTAGCGTTGACGCCAGTGCGGCAGAAGCAGCGACCACTTTGCCATGTTCTTCCGTCAAACGCTTAGTAGATTCCTCTTTGGCAAATTTTCCCACGTAGTACTCATACACTATGTCTTCTACTGGATGATGGCTGTGGTCGGCATACTCCTGCATATACTCAACAACATCACGTACCAGGCAAAAATTCACCTGTTCACCTTCAGCGAGCTTCTGGTATTTTCCTTTAAGCAAATTGAGCAATACAGCTATATGCTTATGATCATTCATTAATCTTTGCAGCATAGAGGCTCTCCTTCATTTAGGGGCCGTTTACTCAATAATAGCAGCAAACAACCCGGCGAATTTTAATGTTAACCAGTGTTCTTTATTTAATACATGACAAAGATCAAGGAAAACCCGTCACAAATTGCTTAAAGAGCTGTTCGAATTCACAGATTTGACAGGTATCTGCCCCGTTCATACGGTTTGCTACAGGGCTAGAAGTAACGGATTACGTCAAAACATCGCTACGATGTAGACTAAAAAGACACACAAGCAAAAGACTTGAGGAAAAGATGACACAGCAGAGATGGGTTGGTGCGCATGTCAGTGCTCAAGGCGGGGTAGCTAATGCCCCCCTGAACGCCGCAGCCATAGGCGCCACTGCGTTTGCTCTTTTTACAAAGAATCAACGACGCTGGACTGCGGCGACCTTAGATGAGCCAGAAATTGCAAAATTTAAACAGCATTGCGCAGAACATCATTTTAGCGCATCACAGATACTACCTCACGACAGCTACCTGATTAATCTTGGTCATCCAGACCCGAATATGCTGCAAAAATCCCGAGATGCATTTTTAGACGAAATGCAGCGTTGTGAACAGTTAGGGTTAACACTTCTCAACTTTCATCCAGGGAGTCATTTGCGCGAGATAAGCGAATCATTATGTCTTCGCAATATTGCTGATTCCATTAACCTGGTGTTGGAACAAACGACAGGTGTTACTGCAGTATTAGAGAATACTGCCGGGCAAGGCTCTAACCTTGGTCATCGATTCGAGCAGCTGGCAGAGATCATTGAGCAAATAGAAGATAAATCACGAGTAGGGGTCTGCCTAGATACCTGTCATCTCTTCGCTGCGGGTTATGAGTTACGCACAACGGATGCCGTCAGCAAAATGTTTGCAGAATTTGATGACGTTGTTGGCCTAAAGTACTTAAAAGGTATGCACCTTAATGATTGTAAAAGTAGCTTTGGCAGCAGAGTCGATCGGCACGACTCACTCGGTTATGGCACTATAGGCAAGGCGGCTTTTAGTGCCATCATGGCGCATCCTGCCACGACGAAAATACCGCTGATCCTAGAGACCATTCGCCCTGAAATCTGGCCAGAAGAGATAAGCTGGCTTCAGACTCAAAGCCGTTAAACCGTTTCTAAGAAAAAACCCCGCTTACGCGGGGTTCAAAACCAGCCACCAATGTTATCCGAGCACCGATAACATGTGCGTCTTTAACGCAGCAAAATCTGCCGGTAAAGTTGCCGACAAAACTGGTTTTACTTTTACCCTTTGCAGCTCTGGCGGCAAGGCTAAATCTGTACCAAGTTCTCTGTCGACTACATCTTTGAATTTCGCCGGATGAGCGGTAGCCAGGAAAATACCGCGCTCATCTTCTTTCATGCACAAATTGAGTGCTTCTGCAGCCACTGCAGCATGGGGCTCTGCCTGATACCCCAAATCTTTAAGTGCCACCATTGAGTCATGTGTTTGCTGCTCAGATATTGCTACCCCGGTGAGTTCACTCAACGGCCATTTCATTTCACTGAAAATAGCTTCAACGCGAGGCCAGTTACTCGGTTCAGACACATCCATGGCGTTAGACATGGTTGCCATCGTTTGCCGAGGAGCCCAATCACCAAAAGTCAGATAACGTGGGACGGTGTCGTTGCTGTTTGTTGCTGCAATAAAGCGCTTAACCGGTAGTCCCATCGCTTTCGCCAATAAACCCGCGGTGAGATTACCAAAGTTACCACTTGGAACAGCAATGACCGGTGCATCATGATACTGCTGACGGTAGCGAGTGACCGCTTCAAAGTAGTAACAAATTTGAGCTAACAAGCGGCTGATATTAATCGAGTTTGCAGAGTTCAGGCGCAAACCATCGCGGATATCTGCATCTTCAAATGCTTGTTTTACCAACGTTTGGCAATCATCAAAATCTGATTCAACCGCGACGGTATGAATATTTCCGCCAAGAGTAGTGAACATTTTTTCCTGTAGTTCACTAATTTTTCCTTTTGGATACAACACCATCACTCTGACGTTATCAAGACCATAGAACGCATCCGCCACGGCGGCACCAGTATCACCGGAAGTAGCGGTCAGAATTGTAAGAGGAGCTTGTCCCCCCAACGCGCCCAAACACTGTGCCATAAACCGGGCACCAAAATCTTTAAAGGCCAAGGTTGGTCCATGAAATAATTCAAGGCTACTGCGGCGCTCATCGACCTGAACCAACGGCAGTTGGAAATTAAAGGCTTTGTCGACTAATTCATCTACAACAGATTGGCCCAACTCATCCGCCAACCAGGCCCCCAACACTAGCTTACTGCGCTCAATAAACGGCAGTGCTAGCAAGGCATCGACATTCTGCAGCTGTGGGATACGGGTGGGGAAAAAAAGCCCCCTATCAATGCCCAACCCTAGTTTTAATGCCTCGGTAAACGTCACCCGTTGTTCAGGATGTTTAAGGTTATACAGTTCCATATTACTCTTTTGCCCTTGCTCTTTATTCTCAGTATTAACCTTGTGGTAATACCCTTGCACCCACATTATCCAATCGGCAGATATGACTAAAGCCGCCGGTTTCTGTTAAGTAGTGCTGTTCCAACCACGCTTTTGCCTTTTGTGCAGTCTCCAGGTCCCGACATACGGAAAATAATGTCGGACCACTACCGGATATTCCGGTAGTCAACATACCAACTTCGGCCAATGCCTCACGCGCCTGCAAATAGCCGGGGATTGCCGGAGCACGATAAGGTTCAGCCAAAACATCTTTGAGCACGGCAATTGCTAGCGCCTCATCTTGCCGATAACTGGCATGCACAAAGGCACTCAGATTACGACCAAAATCAATGACAACACTACGCGCGTACTCATTCGGCATCAAGGCTCTCATCTTTGCGGTCGACAAAGAGATCCCTGGATACGCCACAACCCAGAACCAATCGTCAAAAGCGGGAATAGATTCACAGATACGCTGGGGCAGATCCAACATCAGTTGCATCCCGCCCAGGTAACATGGCGCTACGTTATCGTAATGGACAGCACCGCTAATGCGGCCTTCAAATTCCCCCATCAGCGCCAGCAATTGCTGCTGATTGCAGGGTTTACCAAAGAATTCGTTAAGCGCAAATAGTGCGGCCACAACTGAACTTGCGCTCGAACCTAAGCCACTTCCCACCGGCAAATTTTTGCTTAGGGTTAATGAAACACCCCCTTGAATAGCAAATTTTTGCAGAAAAAATTCGGCACATTGATACACAATATTCTGTTGTGGCGTGTCAGGAAGTTTATGAGCCCATTCGCCAATTTGCGTTAAGGAAATACCACTATCAGCAGCAGCAATAGTAACGGTATCTCCGAGCAGGCTGCCATCCACCGGCGCTAATGCCGCCCCCAGTAAATCAAAGCCAACGCCCACGTTACCCATTGAAGCTGGAGCGTAAACTGTTAAAGACTGACTCATAAATCCACCTCACGAGTCCAGTTTAAGGTGCGCAGCAAATCGGCAAACACCCCGGCAGCAGTAACTTCTGTGCCTGCACCGTATCCTCTTAACACAAACGGGATCGGTTGATAATAACGACTGTAAAACGCCAAGGCGTTTTCCCCCTCTTTTACTCTAAATAATGGATCGTGCTCGCCAACCGCCTGGATGCCTACCCGGCAACCTTCTGCAGTAATTTCGCCGACATAACGCAGCACTTTCGATTCAGCTTTGGCGCTGGCAACTTTAGCCGCCATCCAGGCATCAGCACTGGAAAGTCTTTGCATAAAATCCTGTACATTACCACTGCTGTCGAACTCCGGTGGCAACACTGGCTCTACCACAATATCTTTCATTTCCAGTGGCATTCCGGCTTCACGCGCCAGAATTAACACCTTGCGCGCCACATCCATGCCGTTTAAATCATCACGGGGATCTGGCTCAGTAAAGCATTTTTCACGGGCATGGGTGGTCGCTTCTGACAAAGTCATGCCTTCTTCGAGCTTACCGAAAATATAAGACAGTGAACCAGATAGAATCCCCTTGAAATGCAGTAACTTATCACCGGCAAACATCAACTTTTTGAGATTATCGATGACCGGCAATCCCGCACCGACGTTGGTTTCATATAAAAACTGACGACGCTGAGCCAGTGCGGTCTGCCGTAGTTTCTTATAAAACGCCATATCACGGGTATTTGCCTTTTTATTAGGAGTTACCACATGGAAACCGGAAGACATCACTTCGGGATATTGGGAAGCAATTTCATCGGAAGAGGTGCAATCAACCAACACCGGAGTTAATAGTTGCTGCTCTTTCGCCCATGACAACATTTTAGGCAAATCGAATGGCTCACCCTGTTCGTTTAATTGTGATTGCCACTGTGCTAATTCAATGCCGCCCGCTTTTAGCAGCATTTGGTTGGAGTTAGCAATGCCGCAGACCCTGATGCTGATATTCTGACTGCGTAACATCTGTTCCTGATGGGCTATCTGCGCTAACAAGCCTGCACCGATATTGCCTGAACCGACTAAAAACACATCCAGATATTGCTGTACATCGAAAAATCCCTGATGACAGGCCTTTATGGCATGTGGCGTTTTCCGCTGCTCGATAACAGCCGAGATCGACCGTTCTGATGAGCCCTGTGCGATAGCGATGATATTGACACTTGCCTGAGCTAACGCCTGGAAGAATTTAGCTGCGACCCCTTTATGGGTGCGCATGCCATCACCGATAAGGGAAACAATGGCTAACTGATGCCGCATCACCAGCGGCTCAAGCAACTCACTTTTAAGCTCTAATTCAAATTCTTGTTCCAGTGCTTTTTTGACACGTTTGGCTTCCACGGTCGGGACACAGAAACTGATGCTGTATTCACTGGAACTCTGAGTAATTAGTGTGACTGACACACCACTACGTGCGATAGAAGCCAGAATGCGGGAGGCCATGCCCACCATGCCTTTCATCCCAGGACCAGATACATCCACCATGGTCTGATTATCAAGGTTGGAAATCGCTTTCACTTGTAAGCCAGTCTGATCAGGATGACTGGAGACTAAAGTCCCTGGAGCAGAAGGATTGAAACTGTTTTTGATATAACAAGGAATTTGGAACTGTGCGATAGGAGAGATCGTGCGAGGATGCAGCACTTTTGCGCCAAAATAGGAAAGTTCCATGGCCTCTTGGTAACTGAGCTGAGACAGTAACTTCGCATCAGGTACGACTCGTGGATCTGTATTGTAGATACCGTCTACATCCGTCCAGATCTCACAACTGGAGGCATCCAAACACGCTGCCAGTACCGCAGCTGAATAATCAGAGCCGTTACGTCCCAACGTCACCACTCGCCCTTGCTCGTCAGCGGCAGTAAACCCCGGCATCACCCAGACGCGCTTTTCGTCCAACCCCAACAAACGAAAACGTGGTTTGCTTACCCCGATATCGACCGTGGATTCCATTGGGGTGCCATGTGCCAGAAAGAGCGCCTGAGGATCAAGTAAACCCGCGCTTAACCCTTTAGCTTCCATAACTCTGACCATCAGCGCTGCCGACATTTTCTCACCAGCGACGACAATCTCCGCTCTGACGCTATCAGGACACTCGCCTAACAACATGATCCCTTGCAGTTTTTTTGACCATTGTTGTAGCTGAGCGTCCAACAGCTGTTCCAAAGCTTGTTGCGTTTCAGGGTTGGCTAACACATCAAATGCAGCGCCATATAACGTGCGAAATACGGCTTCAACCTTACCCAGTGCCGCGGCGACATCTCCCTTTTCCAAGGCAGTATCCACCATCGCTAATAAGCCGTTTGTTACAGTTGCTGGAGCGGATAACACCGTAGCCACGCTTTCCTCTTTCGCAGCGTCGGCAATAATGCATGCAGCCATATCAAATCGCTGCCAATTTGCTAAAGATGTACCGCCAAACTTCATCACCTTCATTGAGTCTCTCCTGTAACCCACTGCCCAGAAACGAAAAAGCCCACTCCTGGGTGGGAGCGGGCTTGTTTTTACACTTCCTAAAGGATGCGTCAGCCCGCCTCCACACCGGTAATGGTGGTGGTTGTAATAATGGTGGTAATCACAACGCTGGCGAACATCATCTTAATTAAGCCTTTAGGTGTAGTGTAAAGTTGTTGAATGTGTAAACAAGTATGTCGCACAGAATTGCTTTTTTCTTAGTGTATTGTCAAGCGCTTTTTTGGAAGCTATACCAACAATTCTGCTTATTGGCTGCATATATCTCAACAAATAATGCCCTTTGCTAAATATATACCAACCAAATGCCGTCGTTTACAGCCAGTATTGTGACCTGGGAAATCGATTTTCATATTACTTTGACATTAGTTAAGCCGGTCATGACCCCAGCAAAGCTTAAACTATGTGCAGCAGATAGCATTCGCCAACAACAATGGTCGCCAGTCTTGCATTTCCACGCTATTATGCGCCGACACGATTAACGGGAGGCGATATGCAAATCACCCAAAACAGCGCGGTAACGATTCATTACCGTTTGACTGACGCCAAAGGCCAACTGATCGAAAGCTCCTTTGACGCCGATCCACTAGTTTATCTTCATGGAATGGGTAACCTGATCCCAGGTCTTGAAAAAGCACTTGAAGGCAAGACTCAGGGCGAACAGCTTGAAGTCACAATTGATTGCGAAGATGCTTACGGTCCATACCATGATGGTCTGCGTCAGGAAGTACCTTTGGAAGCGTTTGGTGATATTCAGGATATCGTTCCCGGAATGCGCTTTATTGCTGAAACAGAAATGGGGCAGCGTCCAGTACAAGTAACTGAAGTCCTGGAAAGCTCAGTGGTTGTCGATGGTAATCATCCATTGGCAGGCCAGTCCCTGACATTTGCTGTTGAGGTACTGGAAGTGCGTGAAGCAACTGCGGAAGAGTTAGCTCATGGTCATATTCATGGTGGCGGTCATGACCATGAAGGTGGCTGCTGTGGTGGTCACGACCACGAAGGCGGATGTTGTGGTGGTGAGCACCACCATGAAGACGGTTGCTGCGGCGGCGGTCATCATGAAGAGGAAGGCTGCTGCGGTGGCAGTGGCAAAGGCGGTTGTGGTTGTCACGGCTAGCCACATCACGTTTTCTTTAAAAAAGAGCCCACCAGTGGCTCTTTTTTATTACCAGGTGTCCCGTCCTGAAATACGTTGACATAAAGAGGACTTCTTTATGGCGACATCAACTAACTCAAGCCGTAAGCGCAC